>JBBSGZ010000090.1:0-15469 GCA_038253555.1 Thermoanaerobaculia bacterium | reverse complement strand
GTTTTTCACCTCGCGCACGATCCCGTGAAACGGGTATCGCTTCGCGGAGGCGGATTCCTTCTCTGCGTCCGACTCGTTCCGATGACATGCCAGCGCAGCGCCCAGAACGAGCAGGAGAGCGAAGCCTAATGCGCCACGAGAGCGCGAGAAGCCAGGGTGCCCTGGGGAATTCCCCGCATTCGAAGCCTCTCTCCGGGCGAGGGGAGAAGGCGGTGGCGTCATCACATCGCCATTCAACGCGACAGACCCGCCCGATCTTCCGCGGTCCAGCCCCCCCTGAGAGAACGTCGCGACCCGCTCACGGAATCTCGAACGTCACGGACGTCCAGATGCTCTCCCAGTCGGCGTCGACGCCTTTCGGCGCGGGGACCATGTGGACGGTCTCCACGAGCCATACGCCCCGGCGGGGCAGACGCAGCGTGACGCTGCCGTCCCTGCCGGACCGGGCGGTCAGGGTCTTGCCCGGGTCGTCCCGGCTGATCGCCTTGACGAGCGCGCCCGCGAGAGGCTTGTCCTCGTAGGTGAGGCGGAACTTCATCGGCGATCCGACGCCAGCCTCTTCACGCCACGACGCGGGGTCGCTGCCAAGCTGCAGCTCCAGGGTGAGACCGAGATGCCTGTCGTACTCGCGCCCTCTCGGGCCCGCGAACACGATCGACTTGACGCTGCGGGAAAAGACTTCGCGGCCCGGCTTCTGCCGCTCGCCGCGCTTCTCACGCTCCTTCAAGACCTGATCGAGCCCCTGTTCGGCGAGATACTTCTCGAACTTCTCCGCTTCGAGCGTCACCGGAGAACGGTCGCTGCGGTACCCGATCACCGCCAAACCTGGCGTTTCGACCCGCGCAAACCCGGCGGGATCGTTTCCGGGAAGTCCCGGCAGGGGCGCCTCCCCGAGCGCCGACACGAGGAAGAAGCGCTTGATGCGCCGGTCGTCGCGCGGAACCGGCTCGCCCTGAAAATGTTCTCCGACCCTCAGTGCGACGGTAAAGTCCTGATGTGCGGCCGGACGGAACGTGGAGGGCTCGATCCAGAAGTCGTGCGCGGAGAGGGCCGCGGGCAGCAGCGTCAGAAGAAGCGCCGGCCACACGCGCCTCATTTCGGCGAAGGCGCGGTCAAGTAGGCCGCGAGCCGGTCCCGGTCCACGTTGCCGCCGGAGAGGATCACCCCGACCTTCTTTCCCGAAAAATCCGCCTTCCGGTGCCGCACGGCGGCCGCGCCGGCGACCCCCGAGGGCTCGACCAGCACCTTCATCCGCTCGAGCATCCAGCACAGCGTTTCCACCATCTCGTCATCGGATACGAGCAGAACGCGCTCAACGGTTTCCTGGACGATCGGGAAGGTGAGCTTTCCCGGAGAGGACACCTGGAGGCCGTCCGCGATCGTGCGCGGCACGTCGATCGAAACGCGCTCCCCTTTCTCGAGCGACCGGGCGGTGTCTGCGGCGGTCACCGGCTCGGTCCCGTAAACGGCGATCTGGGGCTTCAAGTGACGCGCCGCAAACGCGCATCCGGCGATCAGTCCTCCACCGGAAACGGGGACGACGAGGGCATCGAGGTCCGGAACCTCCTCTAAGAGCTCGACCGCGGCCGTGGCCGCGCCCGCCATGATCCGGTAATCGTCGAAGGGCGGCACCAGCAGGGCGCCACGGTCGCGCACGAGCCTCTCGCCGATCTCGTCGCGGCTCTCGGAGTACCGGTCGTAGAGGACGACTTCCGCTCCATAGCCTCGCGTCGCGGCGAGCTTCGCGGCGGGGGCGTCGCGAGGCATGACGATCGTGGCTTTGAGTCCGAGGATCTTCGACACGAGCGCGACCGCCTGCGCGTGGTTGCCCGAGGAATAGGCGACGACCTCGGTGAACTTCGAAATCTCCGACTCGGCCTTGATCTTGTTGTAGGCGCCGCGGAACTTGAACGCGCCTGCCCGCTGGAGGTTCTCCGCTTTGAAGAACACGGAGGCGTTCGCCGCGTCGTCGAACTGCCGCGAACGCAGGACGGGCGTGTGAATCGCGACGCCGGTCAGACGCCGCCGCGCCTCTTCGATCCGGGGAAACGTCAGCATGGGCGGGCGTGAGGCGGCCGGCACGAGGCGAGAGTCGCGAGCGGGGACATCACCGTGCCGCGGCCACTTCCGCCGAAGACGCCTCGCGCCAGTCCCGGATCGCGGAAAGCGCCCGCTCGACCATGCGGCGCCGCCGTTCCGCCTTGTCGCGGATCGCGGAGTGAGAGCTGTCCTCGATCAACCCGAACGTCACGTTCATGGGCTCGAATTTCTCGGTGGCCGGCCGGTCGGAGCAGTGGCGCGCCAGCGATCCGATGGCGGTGGTCGCGGGAATTTCGAGGGGCTCGCGTCCCTCGAGCGTCTGCGCGATCGTGCGGCCGACCGCGAGACCCGTCGCGGCGCTCTCGACGTATCCCTCGACCCCCGTGATTTGCCCGGCAAACGAGATCCGTGGCTCGCGGCGCATTCGCCACAGCCGATCGAGATGTGCGGGGGCGCGAATGTACGTGTTGCGGTGAAGCATTCCGTAACGGGCGAAGGCCGCGTTCTCGAGACCCGGGATCTTGCGGAAGATGCGCTGCTGCTCGGCGATCTTCAATTTCGTCTGAAAGCCGACGAGGTTGTAGTGCTCCTTCGCGAGGTCGTCCTGGCGCAGCTGCACGACGGCCCAGGGAATGCGGCCGGTCGCGGGCTCGGGCAGTCCCATCGGCTTCATCGGACCGTGCCGGAGGGTTTCCAGGCCGCGCTCCGCCATGACCTCGATCGGGAGGCAACCCTCGAAGTAGATCCCCTTCTCGAAATCGTGGATCGGCACCGTTTCGCCGGCGAGGAGATCCGTCATCAGCTCCTCGTACTGATCGCGCGAGAGCGGGCAATTCCAGTAATCCGCGCCGCTGCCCTTCCCGTACCGGGACATCGCGTACATCTTCGAAAAATCGAGGCTGTCCGCGACGACAACGGGAGCGATAGAGTCGTAGAAGTAGAGGTCCTCCGTCCCCAGGATCCGCCCGATCTCCGCGTCCAGCGCCGCGGACGTGAGCGGTCCCGTCGCGATCACGACGTGCCCTTCCCGGGGAATTTCCCGGACCTCCTCCCGGACGACCTCGATCTCGGGGAGGCTCGACAGGGCGGCGGTGACTGCGGCGGAGAAGACGTCGCGGTCCATGGCGAGCGCGTCCCCGGCCGGCAGCGCGGCGGCCCGGGCGCTTCTGACGATGACGGAGTCGAGTTCCTCCATTTCGCGCTTCAGAAGCCCGACGGCGTTCAAGGGATTGTCGGACCGGAAAGAGTTCGAGCAGACGAGCTCGGCGAACCGGTCCGTCCGGTGCGCGGAAGTCGTCACCTTCGGACGCATTTCGAAGAGGCGGACCCGGTGGCCCCGGCGCGCCAGCTGCCACGCGCACTCCGACCCCGCGAGCCCGGCGCCGACGATCGTGACGGGCTCGGAGTTCACGCGGGGGATTCTACCCGCCGGGCTTCGCCTTCCTCCGCGCGATCGGCACGACGAAACGGATCGACGTGAGCCGCGGCGAGAACGCCGCGATCTTGTTGTCGACGAGACCCGCGGAGACGCCAGCCTTCTGCACGTCCAGCCACATGTAGGGAAATTCGAGCTCCGCGGCGAACGGCTTCTTCGGCAATACGGTCCAGAGCGACCCCGAGCGGGCCAGACGCTTCTCGAGTTTCTGAAAGAACCCGGTCAGGGAGCCCTCAGCCGGCACTTCCGCGAGAATCCACGCGATCGGACCGGGGGGGGCTTCGGGAACCCGCTCGACCAGCGGCCCGAAGATCTCGCGGACCGTCCGGGTGAACTCGGGAGAAACGCCGACGGCGAACGCGGGGGCGTCCGCCGGAAGAGAGAACTTCGCCCAGGGCGCGTTCGTCAACTCGGCCGTTCGTAGATCGGGACGAGGAAGACCGCCTGGAGGTCCGGCCCCACGACCGGCACGGAGACGGCGAGCTGCCAGTACGTGCACTGGTCCTTCGAGAGGTCGGTCCCCGGCTGATCGGCCGGCACCTCCATCGCGATCGGAAAGGACGTCATCGTCCCCTGGGCGAAAGCGGGGAGTGTCTGCACCGCCGACCAGGCCTCATAAACGCGCATCTCCGCCACGGAGGCGGGGCGCCGCGGAACGTCGTCTCCGCCATCCGGATCGTTCGCATCCCCCGACGCGTCGTTCAGCCGCTGCTCGATCCGACGCAGTGTCACCTGCGGAGGGCCGGTCGGCCTCATCGCGCGCGTCGTCTGAAAGACCGCTTCGAAACGGCCGCCCGTGAAGGAGGGAAACGTCCGCCAGGCGAGCCTCGGAGTTCCGACGCGGACGGCCTGCACCATTTTCCGCAGCGCGTCGTAGACGAGGAGGATCGCGACGAAATCGAAGAGGCCCAGGACGAGCGACACGATCACGCTGTGCACCGTCCACAGCATGTTCAGGAATCCGACGAAGACGAAGAAGACGAGGCGGCCAAGGACCGCCCGAACGGCGCCCTCCGAACCGTCGGGAATCGCGCCGGCGGCGTCCCAGTCGTTGTCGCTCGTCCACGGCGCCCCGTTTCGCGGCGCCGGGGCTCCGCTCTTACGAAGGATGGTCTTGATGCCGAGCGTCGTCACGAAGAAACCCGCGAGCGCGAAGACGCCGCCGAAGAGGAGCGGGAAAAAGGTTTTCCTGTCTGCCATATCGACCCGGTGCGAAAAGAGAACGGTGACCAAAATTCCGACCCCGAGAAAGGGAAGGCCCATGCATCCCGGCACGAAGCCTTCGGCGTACTTCTTGACGAAAACGGGAGTGTCGCCCGCGGGGCCGGGGTCTGAGAACTCGGCCCAGAGCCGGCCGAGCGAACCCTTCGTGGTGCCGGGCGGGCGCGGGGAGCGGATCGGTACGGCGAGCGCGTTCTGCGATTTCGGCCGGCTCACCAGCCGCCACCGCCGCCGCCGCCCGAGCTGCCCCCGCCGCCTCCCCCGCCGCCGCCGCCCGACGAGCTCGGCGCCGAGACACCCGCCGCGAGGGCGCCGGCCGCGACCGCCCACGAGCCCGACGAGCCGCCGCCGCCGGAGAAGCCGCCGCCGCCCGTGAACCCGCCGGAGTCTCCCGAAAACGCGGACGACGAGGTTGACGACGAGGACCCGCTGCGCGATCCGGACGACGCTCCGGTGGCCCCCGCGGCGCCGCCGAAGGATCGGAACCAGCGATCGACGGAGGGACCGAGTCCGAACGCCGCGATCCACGGGAACCAGGCGTCCTTCATCCGCGGGACCTGTTTCGAAAGCTCCCGCTCGAAGAACCGGCGCGCGGCGGCGAGCTCCTTGCGCCGCGCGACCTTCCGCGGACCGCTGCGGGTCCGGGCGGCATTGAAGAGGTTCTGAATCACGGCGAGCTGGAGTAAGAGCAGCCCGATCAGCGACGGGAGCGGCGTGACGCCCGAGCCGGACAGGCCGCGCCACCAGCTCCAGAGGAAAAAGGCCGGCACGAAGAGAAAAGACAGCGACCAGGGCACGAGCCCCTCCATCCGCTGCTGGTAGCGGAGGGCGGCGATCGCCCCGATCCCCCAGAAGAAGCCCGTCGTGATCGCCGCTGAGACGAGGAACCCCCAGCCGGTCGCTCCGCGGAGGGGGTCGGAGACGAGCAGGGCGACGCCCGCGAGAAACAGCGAGAACGTGGGCCCTCGCGGAGGACGCCCGGAACGGTCCTGAAAGTCCGCGTGCCGGGAGAGCCTTTCGCGCAGACCGGGCTCGATCTTGTTCGCCGGGTCGAAGCCACTGCTCTTGTAGTGCTTCTTGATCTCGGAAGTGGAGGTCTCGGTGCGCCCGCCGAAAAACAGCCCCTCGAGCAGCTTCCGCTCGTAGCCCTCGAAGGACTCAATCGGCGCCTGGAGACGCATCGTCATTTCCTTCTCGGACGCGTTCGTCTCGAGCTTCTTTTCCGCGGTCAGACGCGCGAGAACCGCGGTGACCTCGGGAGCTCCGATGGACTCGTCCCAGAGCGCTCCGGCCTCCTCGGGCAGGAGCGAGAAGAGGCGCTGATCGAGCCACGCTTCGTCGACGGCGTCCGCGGGCTCGCGGAAACGACCGAGCGACGCCTCGCGGCGGTAGAAGGCAACCCCGATCAGGAGAGTACCGAGGAGGAGCGTGGCGAAGATTGCGGTGCGAACCTCCTTCGTTGTCCCGACCCGGACCGACCCCGGCGCCGCAGCCGCTGCGCGCGCAAGCTCCGCGTGCACGACGAAGTCCTCTCCCGCTGTCAGGGAATGCGCCGTCCGGCGGCGCGCGAAGCCCGGCGGCGGAATCCAGGCGGGATCGAGATCGAGATCCACCGAGAAGGTTTCGATCGGCTGCTTCGCGGCGGGCAACGCGAAATTGTGGTCGAGCACGTATCGATCGCCCTGCTTCAGGAGCACTCCCGAGAGCGTGTAGGCGATCTCGTATCCGATCTCGGTGTGATCGAACGACGGCTGCGAGGGAAGGCGGCTCCGCCAGCGCAACGTACTGGCGTCTGTCATGTCGTAGTGGTCGAGGGCGCCGAGGTCGCCCCGCACGAGGTCGCGGGCGGCGGCTCCCGCGGCAGCCGGATCGAAGCGCCGCACTCCCTCGAGCGAAAGTGTCTGTCCGGGGAAGAGGCGGAAGGCCCGCTCGCCGCCGTTCCAGTCGCCCGTAAAGACCATGACGTGGCGCTCGACCACGTGGAGGCGGCCGTCGGCGTCGAGCCGCGCGGCCACGTCGAGCGCCCGCCAGTGAAGCTCCTTTTCGGCCCGGGCAACGCCCGACCCCATTCCGAGGACGAGGATCGCCGCGGCGAGAACGCGCGCGCCGAAACGGAACCGGATTTTCGAGGCGGGCATTGGCGGGGATTCTAGGCGAGACTCGCCAGCGTCGCGCGGGCAACCACGCGAGGACCAGATGGGGCCCACCGCGTCCTCCTCTCTACCCGCCTGGGGGGCTAGCTCGCGCGGCGGCGCGGGGCGGGCTTCTTCGTTTTCGCCGCGAGGCGGGGAGCCTTGCGGGCGGCGCCCGCCGCCGGAATCAGCGCCTCCGCCTCTCCCGTCTCCGCGGCCTCTACGGCGCCTTCCGCCAACGACGAGGGGGGCCTGCGCATTCGCGCACGGCTCTTCCTGGCCACAGCGGCCTTTGCTGCCGCCGGGGTCGAGGCCGACGGCGGCAGGAAAATGTCCTGTAGTTCCGGGATCGTCCCCGCCGGCTTCTCGAATCCGCAGCCCGCCTTGTCGCAGGCGAAGACCGCGCCGCCCTTGCGTTCGCGCACCAGCAGGTAGGGATTCCCGCACCGGGGGCACGGATCCGGCACGGGCCGGACCGACAGAGTGAAATCGCACGCCGGGTAGTTCACGCAGCCGTAGAAAGGACGGAAGCGCCCGCGCCGCTCGGCGATCACTCCGCCGTCCTTGGGACAGCCGACCCCCGTGTCGCGCACGGGCTTCGGGGGTTTGTAGCGGCAGGCCGGATAATTCGAGCACGAGACATACGCCCCGAATCGCCCGTGGCGCTTGACGAGCGCGTGCTGGCAATCCGGGCAGTTCTCCCCCGTGGGCTCGTCCGGCCGCGCCTCGGCCTTTCCTCCCGCCATGACGACGTTCACCACGTTGCGGCATTTGGGGTACGCGGTGCAGCCCAGAAATGCGGAGCCCGACCGGCTCTGGCGCAACTTCATCGGCGAGCCGCACTCCTCGCAGGTCGTGCTCTCCAGGTCCTTCGCGTCGACGGCATCCTCTTCGGGGTCGGGAATGTTCTCGGTGAACGTGCACGTCGGATATCCGCTGCAGGCGACGAAGAGCCCGTTCTTGCCCATGCGGAGCTTCAGCTTCTTGCCGCACTTAGGGCATGCCTCGGAGGTGGCGGGCACGACAGGAAAAGACAGGAGCTTCCGCGCTTCCCCGAGGGGAATCCCCGCCTTGCCGGACACCATCTCCTCGAGCGCGCGGTTGCGGTCCGCGGTGAAGGTCTTGTCGAACTCGGCGATCGCCGTCTTCCACGGGAGCGTGCCGTCTTCGACTTCGTCCAGCCGCTCTTCCATCCGGGCCGTGTAGGACGTCTCGAAGAAATCGCCGAAGTACGGGAGCAGTAGCTCGATGACCGTCCGCCCCAGAGCCGTCGGGATGAACCGTCGGTCCTTCTTGCGCACGTACTCGCGGTCCTCGATTTTGCGCAGAATCTCCGCGTAAGTCGAAGGGCGACCGATTCCGTTTTCTTCCAGGAACTTGACGAGCGAAGCCTCGTTGAACCGGGGCGGGGGCTGGGTCGACTTCTTTTCCGGGATCACGGCGACGAGCTTCAGCGTCTCCCCTTCGACTAAGGGCGGAAGGCGCGAGCCCTCCTTCTCCTTGTCCTTCTCGGGGCGATCGCTCTCCTCTTCCTCCTCCGCCGCGACGCCGTACGCCGCGAGCCAGCCCGGTGACTTCAACGTCGATCCGTTCGCGCGATAGACGGTCTTGCCGGCGGAGATGTCGGCGGAGGTCGTGTCATAGACCGCCGGGTTCATCTGGGACGCGACGAAGCGCTCCCAGATCAGGCGGTAGACCTTCGATTCGTCGGGAGCGAGAAAGTTCGCGACCTTCTCGGGCGGCAGGTCGAGGTACGTGGGCCGGATGGCCTCGTGCGCGTCCTGCGTGTCCCGCCGGCTCTTGAAGAACCGCGGCGAGTCGGGAAGCGTGTCGGGCCCGTATCGGGCCTGGATGTGCTCGCGCACTCCCGTCAGGGCGTCATTGGAAACGCGCGTCGAGTCCGTGCGCATGTACGTGATGAGACCGACAGTCCCCCGTCCGGGGATCTCCCTGCCCTCGTACAGCCGCTGGGCCACCTGCATCGTCCGGCGCACCGCGAATCCAAGCCGGCGGGCGGCGGCCTGCTGCAGCTGCGACGTGATAAACGGGGGCGCGGGGTTTTTCTTCCGCTCGGCGCTCTCGACCCGTGTGACGGTCCAGGCCGCGTTCGCGACGTCTTCCCGGATGCGCATCGCCGCTGCTTCCGAGTCCAGCCGCGGGTCGGTCCCGTCGAACTTCAACTTCGTCCCTTCGAAGGAGACGAGCCGGGCCGGAAAGACGGGGGGCGTCCTGCCCTCGAGCTCCGCGTCGGCAATCCAGTATTCGACGGGCCGGAAGGCCTCGATGGCCTGCTCGCGCTCGCAGATGATGCGGAGCGCCACCGTCTGGACCCGGCCGGCTGAAAGGCCGCGCCAGATCTTCTTCCACAACAGGTCGGAGACTTCGTATCCCACCAGGCGGTCGATGATCCGCCGGGCCTGCTGGGCGTCGACCTTGCGCGCGTCGATCTCGCCGGCGTCTTCCATGGCCTGGAGAACGGCCTTCTTCGTGATTTCGTTGAACCGGACCCGCTTGAAGAAGGTGTCTTTGCCCCCGGCGCCCTTTCCGGAGGCCTTCAGGGACTCGTACAGGTGCCAGGAGATCGCTTCCCCTTCCCGGTCCGGGTCGGCGGCCAGGTAAACGGCGTCCGACGTGCGGGCGGCTTTTTTCAGGTCCGCGAGAGTCTTCTCCTTCCCCGCCAGGACCTCGTACGTGGGCTCGTAGGAGTCACTCCGGTCCACCCCCAGACCCTTCTTGGGAAGGTCCCGGACGTGGCCGTAGGAGGCGAGGACTCGGAAGTCCTTGCCGAGAAACTTTTCGAGAGTCTTCGCCTTGGCGGGCGACTCGACGATGACGAGCGAACGGGTCATAGGGGGGTAGGAAACTGGCATATCCACGCGGAAAGCGCAAACGCCTGGTTTCTCCGATTGGCATAACAGGGCCTTATTCCGGCCCTGTAAACTGTTGATTCTAAAAACCAGACGCCCCCACGCGGCCCGGCCGCCGGGGAGGGAGTCCGCACCGGCGGCCCTTCGCCGGCCGCCTAGCCATTTCCGCCCGGGAGGGTGCCGGGAGGGCGCAGTCGGGCAACAGGGTCTCCGCCCTCAGGGGGCAACGGGACCCTCCAAAAGCGCGTACCGCCCTCCGCCTTCGATGCGGGCGAGTCCGGCGGCTTCGAGCTCAAAGAGCGCCGCCAGGACGCTCGCGGCAGGCAGGTCCGCTTCGTCTGCGAGCTCGTCCGGCGTGGCGCTCCCCTCCCGGCTCATGGCCCGCAGCAGGGCGCGGGCGTCCGGCGAGAGATCGACCGCGGGTCCCGGGGCCGCCAGCCGGGGTCGGGTCGGACCGCCGATCGCGGGGAAAAGCTCGGAAAGGACGTCCTCGGCGCCGCGGCAGAGGATCGCCCCGTCGCGCAGGAGTTCGTGGGAGCCGATCGACGTCTCCGAAAAGATGCTGCCGGGAATGGCGAAGACGTCTCGTCCGAAGTCCGCCGCGAGCCGCGCGGTAATCAGGGACCCGCTCCGGCGCGAGGCCTCGACGATGACGACGCCGGAGCAGAGCCCCGCAATGATGCGATTCCGGATCGGGAAGTTCGCCGCCCGCGGCTCCTCTCCCGGGGGGTGCTCCGACAGGATCAGGTGACCCGTGCGGAGCGAGTCCTTCAGGCGGGCGTTCTCCCTCGGGTAATCGACGTCGATGCCGCAACCGAGCACCGCGATCGTGCCTCCGGGTCCCTCCCGGGCGGCGGCGTGAGCTTCCGCGTCGACTCCCCGCGCGAAGCCGGACACGACGCAAACGCCCGCCAGGGAGAGGTCGCGGCCCAGGCGGGCCGCGACCTCGCGGCCGTACCGGGTCGCGCCGCGGGACCCCACGACGGCGACGGCGGGCAGCGAAAGCCGCGCCACGTTCCCGAGAGCGAAAAGCAGGAACGGCGGGTCGGGGATCTCGGCGAGCGCGGTCGGATAGGCATCGTCGAATACGGTAACGAGCGCGAGGCCCGACCGCTCGAAGGCAGCCGCCCAGCGCTCGGCTTCCCGGTCCTCGGGGGAACGCAGCAGGGCGCGAGCGCGCTCGACGGATTTCAGCCCGGAGGCGATATCTCCTTCGGACGCCGCAAGAGTCGCGTCGACGCCTCCTGCGGCCCGAATGACGGGCCAGAGGCGGCCGGGGGAAAGCAGCGGGGACCGCGCCCACGAAAAGGCGAGGCGGCGAAGCAGCGGAGAGGACGGCGATCGGTCCAGAGGCTCCTTAATCCTTTCTTGAGGTGCCGCGTGTCGGGCCCAGGGGCCTGAAGGGCCCAGTTTGCGCCTGTTCGAGGGGAGCTCTCTCCCGGATTGTCACGAGAGGCGCCGTCAAACGACTCCTGAGGGAACAAAATCGCGTGAAGAGGCTTTCCTATAATAGCCGCCGGCGATCGGAGAAAATTGTGACGCGACGACCTGTTTTGCTGGTCCTGCTCTCGTGCATCGCGGGCTGCTTCATCGGATGTGCGGGGTACTCCCGAACGGACAAAGCCGCGTCGCAGCTCGCCTTCGGAACCGAAGTCGCCCGTAAAGGCCTCTGGCGCGAGGCGTCGTTCCGCTTCGAGCAGGCGATCGCCCGCGAGCCGAACAACGCGAGGGCCCACAACAACCTGGCGGTGGCTCTGGAAGCCACCGGCGAATATGCGCGCGCCCTCGGGGAATACAAACGGGCGCTCGAGCTCGATCCCAAGGACACCTACATCCGCCGCAATTATGCGCGTTTCGCGGAGTTCTACACCTCGTACACGCGGACGACCGGAAAGGCCGCCAGTGGCTCTTAGAACTCGGGTTCGCGCCGCCGCGGTTTTCAGCCTTGCGCTTCTGCTCCCCACGATGACGGCCGCTCCGGCGTTCGCCGGGGTCTCTCAGGTGCGCCTGAAGCTTCCTTTGAAGCCCCGTCTCCCCCTGCGGGGCAACGAAAAGATCGCCCTGGCCCCGTTTCTCCTCGTGCAGGACGCGGAGCGCCCGAAGGACAAGAGGCTCCAGAACGTGGACCTCCAGGCGGAGTTTCACCGCTTCCTGAAAAAACAGATCGACAAGAAGACGAAGCTCGAAGTCATCGAGACGCCGCCGGAGATGAAGCTCCCGACGCAGAATCTCGCGGAGCTCGGGCGCGCGGCGGAGTTCTGGAAATCTGTCGGAACCGCCACGGGCGCCGAGATCGTGGTTTCGGGAACGCTCGAGTTCCGGGTCGAAGACCGCTCCGGGTACAAGACCGAGGAATACAGCTCCCCGATCAACGGCCAGACCTACTACCGGCAGGTGTATGTCGAGCAGACCGGGTTCGTCTTCGACATCGTGTTCCTCGTCTTCGACGGCCGCACGGGGGAAACAATCCTGCAGGACGAGTTCAAGGACTTCCGCCAGACGGGCGGGCGTCGCGCCGACGAGCTCCAGGGTCTCTTCGAAAACCTCTTCTCGCTCGAAAACCAGATCCTGAACCTCTTCGTCGCCCGCGAGCGCGAAGCCGACCGATACATCTTCACCGACTGACATTTGTCGACGGGAGCCCCTGAATGAAGAAATCGCTGCTGATCGTGTCGCTTCTGCTGTGCGCCGCAAGTGCGGCGCTCGGACAGGAGCAGGGGTTCGGCGAGAACAAGATCGCCTACGACAAGTTCGAATGGAAGACCTACCGCTCGACCCACTTCACGATCTACTTCTACGAACGGGAGCGTCCCTCTCTCCAGAAAGTGGCGTCCTACGCCGAGAGCGCGTACGACGACATCTCCCGCCAGCTCAATTTCCAGATCCCCAAGCCGATCAACCTGATCTACTACGCGACCCACTCCGATTTCGAACAGACGAACACTCTGTTGAACTTCATCCCGGAGGGTGTCGGCGCCTTCGCGCTCCCCTCGCGCAACCGGATGGTGCTGCCCGTCGACCTGCCCGAAGAAAAGCTGCAGCAGCTGATCGCCCACGAGCTCACCCATGTTTTCCAGTTCGAGATCCTGTTCGGCGGCAACTACCTGCGGGCGGCCACGACGAACGCCCCCCAGTGGCTGACGGAGGGCATGGCCTCCTATTTCGGCAACGACGAAGACAACAAGGACCGGATGGTTCTGCGGGACGCCGTGCTCGCCGACCAGGTTCCGGAAATCACCAAGCGCGGGATCGAAGGTTTCTTCGCCTACCGCTTCGGGCACGCCGTCTTCGATTTCATGGCCGCGGAATGGGGCAAGGACTCGGTCCGCGAGTTCGTCTATGAGTTCCGCAACCAGATCGGGCCCTCGATCGAGAAGGCCGTCAAGCGGCAATTCAACATCACGGGCGAAGACTTCGACATCAAGTTCCGGCGGTACCTGAGGGCTCGGTATCTCAAAATCCTCGCGGAGAAGGGCGAACCGATCGACTTCGGCGAGAAGTTCAAAGTGGTCGATACCCCTTCGGCGGAGACTTCTCCGCGCGCGTATCCTTCGGGCGATTTCGTCGTCGCGCTGTCCACCTACAAGGAGGACGCGGACGTCATCGTGCTGTCGACCCGCGACCGGAAGATCTACAAGAACCTGACCAGGGGCTACACCACCAGTTACGAATACCTCGTCTCGCAATGGGTGACGACGGGTCCCCAGAGCGGCGCGGACGTCGGCGTGTCCCCGGACGGGAACACCGTGGCGGTCTTCGCCCGTCGCGAGCGAGGGCGCGACCTGCTCCTCTTGAACGCCCTGACGGGGGGCATTCGGGAGCGCGTCGAAATGCCCGATCTGGACCAGCAGTTGAACCCCGCGTTCTCGCCCGACGGCAACCTGGTCGTCTTCCGCGCGCTGCGCGGCGGGCGATCGGACATCTTTTCCTACGATCTGAACTCCCGCGCGTTGACCAACCTGACGGACGACGACGCCTGGGACTTCGCGCCCGCCTTCTCGCCCGATGGCCGCTGGATCTACTACTCCTCGGTGCGGGGGACCAAGTCGAAGATCTTCCGGTTCCACCCGGAGTCGCCCGATTCGCGGGAACAGATCACGTACGGGGATTGGAACGACGAGGACCCTTCGCTCTCCCCCGACGGAAAGCGGCTCTTCTTCACCTCGGACCGCGACGCCGGCATTTACAACATCTATTCGATCCACCTCGAGACCGGCGAAACGCTCATGCACACCAACGTGGTGGCAGGCGTGTTCTCCCCCACCGTGTTCGTCGGCAAAGACAACACCGAAAAGCTCGTCTTCTCGGCGTATTACAAGCGGCGCTTCACCCTCTACATCGCCGACTCGAAAAAACCCTACAAGAGGTTAAACGAGCTGGCGCCGATTGTGTCGCCCGTGGGGCCTGGCGGCGTCACGCCTTTCCAGCCGGCGATCGAGGTTTCGGTCGACCCGGAGAAGGTCACGCCGAAAATCTCACGCAAGCTGCAGCTCGAGGACGCTCAGGTCAACGCCGGCGTCAACACGGACCAGACGTTCGTTTCGAACACGGTGCTGATCTTCGGCGACAACCTCGGCGACCGGCGTCTCTATGCGGTTTTCCAGTCGCTCTCGTCGTTTACGAATTTCAACTTCACTTACCTCGACCTGTCCCACCGGCTGCAGAAGGGAATCCAGCTCTTTGACGACCGGACGTACTTTCTCGCCGTAGACCAGCGCTTCGGCCAGGACCGTCTCGTCCGGGACCGCCGCGCGTACCGCGTCACGGGCGGCATGGCCCTCCTTCAGTATCCGCTGTCCCGCTATCATCGGATCGAAGGGCAGCTCGGTTACATATCCCGTTCCTACGACTTCCCTTTCGCGATCCGGAACAACGACGGATCTCAGCAGTTCCTGGTGAGCCCGCGCACCGACAACTACCCTCAGGCGGGCGTCGCGTTCGTCGGCGACACGGTGCTGTACCGCGAGTGGGGGCCGCTCTCGGGGCGGAGGTATCGGTTTGGCTATACCTGGGCTCCCGACTTGAAGCGCAACACGAACACGACCGATTTGAACGGATTGCCCGTCTCGAACGGGTCCACGCTGACCGCCGACGTGACGGTTGACCTGCGCCATTATTTCAAGATCACCGAGCGGTCTCTCATCGCCGTTCGTCTCTTCGGCGCCCGCTCGACGGGCAACTTTCCCAACGTCTACTATTTCGGCGGCCTGGATACCCTCCGCGGGCTCGATTTCCGCGAGCAGATTGGAAACACGATCGGCTACGGTAACCTCGAATTCCGATTCCCGCTGATCGACGTCCTCGCCTTCCCCTTCGGCGGGTTCGGAAACATCCGCGGGCGATTTTTCATCGACGTCGGCGGAGCCGCGCTGAAAGACCAGAAGTTCCATTTCTGGGACGCCGGCAATCACCAGTTAGTGGACGGACGCGGATCCTACGGGTACGGGATTCAGTTCTCGTTTCTGGGGCTGCTGCTCCACTGGGACTTCGCCCACCTGACCGACTTTCGAAAGACCTACTCGGGCTTGAAGACCTCGTTCTATATCGGGACGGAGTTCTAGAGCTTCCGTTCCCCTGAAGGGGGCCCCGTGTGGCCCCCCAACCCTCTCTCTCCCTCAGCGCGGGGCGAGGAGGCAGAGCTGCGCGTCCACCACGATGGTGGCTACGCCCGCAGCGGGAGCCGTAGCGAACGAAGGGAGCAGGCGAGCGGTCGAGCCCACAGGCGAGCCGCTCGCCGGTGCCTTCGCCGCGCACGGCGAAGGCAGCTCCCGCAG
>JBBSGZ010000089.1:0-15700 GCA_038253555.1 Thermoanaerobaculia bacterium | reverse complement strand
CTTTATCAACCCGGTGACCTCGTCCGAAAGGTCCAGAACGGCGGCGAGATCTGGTTCCACGGACACGCCTTCAAAATCGGCAACGCATTCTTCAGGCAACCCGTCGCTCTTCGTCCCTCTCCCTTAGACGGCCTCTTCGATTTCTTCTTCTGTCACCAGAAAAACGCCCAAATCAATCTCAACACTCAACGATAACCTCCCTGAAAACCGTCCACCATGTCTCCGAACAACCGTCCAACATGTCTCCGGTCCATACACTCCCCGGGCCCGGGGAGAGGGTGATGGCTCAACGCTCCCCGGCGCGAGGAGGGCGAGACACCGGTCTACACTGTCCCTCGCGTGATCGCCGTCCAGAACGTGTCGAAAAGTTATGGCCGCGGCGGCCGCAAGGCGAAAGCTCTGGACGGCGTGAGCCTCGACGTGGCCCGCGGTGAGACGCTCGGACTGATCGGCCCCAATGGCGCCGGAAAGACCACCCTCCTTTCGTGCCTGCTCGGATTTCTGCGGCCGGACCAGGGGTCGATCCGCATCGACGGACTGGATCCGGACGATCTGGCCGTGCGCGCGCGCAGCGGTTACATGCCCGAACGCCTTGGCTTCGACCGCGAGCTTTCCGGCCGCGCCTTTCTGGCGCACCACTGGAGACTCTCCGGGGGAGACCCGGGGCGCACGGATTACGAGGTTTCAGCCGCGGCGGAAAAGGTCGGGCTCGAGCCCGAGGCGCTCACCCGGCGGCTGCGCACGTATTCGCGGGGAATGCTTCAGAGAGCCGGGGTGGCGCAGGCGCTCTTCGGAGATCCGGAGCTCCTGTTCTTAGACGAGCCGGCCTCCGGGACGGACCCTGTCGGGGTTGCCGTCGTGCGCGACCGCATCCTCGAAGCGAAGGCACGGGGGGCGACCATCATCTTAAACTCGCACCAGCTGGCGGAAGTCGAGCGGGTGTGCGACCGGGTCGCGTTCCTGGATCGGGGACGCCTCGCCGGAGTCGAGACGCTTCGCGGGGAAAACGCGGCGCCGCGCGCGGCGATTCTCCGGACGGATCCGGGTCGCGCGACTGAGGCGGCCGCCCTTCTCGCCTCGGAAGGCTTTGAAGTCCGGGCAGAGCCAGACGGGACGGTCCACGTCGCCGCCGCGCGCGACGAGGACGTTTCGCGCGCGGTTCGGGCTCTCGCCCTGGCGGACTTTCCCGTGTTCGAGGCGCGCTCGTCGGCGGACCTCGAGGGTCTCTTCCGGGGCCCGAGATGAAGGAGATGATCCGGCGGTACATGGCCCAGAAGCTCGGCTCGGCCGGCGCTTGGATGTCGCTTCTCCTGCTTGCCGTCCTGACCGCCCTGCTGCTGCAGACGGGCCGAGGGGGGCTGACGGTCTTCGTGGTTTTCGTGCTCGCCGCCGGGCTCGTCTCCCGCGATGCTTCGAGCGGCGCTCTTCAGATGATCCTGTCCCGCCCGATCCTCCGGGTGGAGTACCTTCTCGGACGATATTTCGCCGTCCTCCTCGCGCTCGTGGGTTACCTGGCGCTGACCTTTCTCCTTGCCGTCGGGATCGACGGGGTGAGCCGCCTGGCCGGGTGGAGCGCGGGTTCGAGCTTTTCCGCGGGGCAGGCGCTCGCCCTCTGCGCGGAGGAACTGCCCAGGGGGGCGCTTTACGCGGCGGTCCTTTTGTTCTTCTCCACGTTTCTCCGGGGATTCGGCGATGTCCTCGCTTTCGTGATGGGCTCCGCGATCTTGAACGTAATTCCGCAGATCGCGATGGGTCTGCGGAAAGCGGGCGTGGTCCGGGTTTTCCACGCCTTGAATGCCAACCTCGCGCCCGAGCCGGAATGGAAACAGATCCTGCACGGCGCGCTGCTGCAGCCGGCCGCGGGCCGGTACGCTCTCGCCCTGGCGGGTTATCTTCTACTCGCCACTCTCATTTTCAATCGCCGGGAGTTCTCGTATGGAGCCGACTAGCGCCCCTTCGCCTCGCCGCGCGGGCCCGCAGGCCCGGGTACCGCTTCTGCTGCTGATTTTCGCCGCCGCCGCGCTCCTCTACCGCCTGGCGACGGGGATCGCCGATCGCGGCGCCGGCGAAACGGGCTCCGGCCTCGTCACCTGGCGTCCGATGATTTCCGCACCGCGCGCGGCTTCCGCCACCGCGACCCCCGTCCTGTACGACTTCACCGCGGCCTGGTGCCCGCCGTGCCGCCGGCTCGACGCGGAGGGATGGAACGACATCACGATCGCGCGGCGGGTGAACATCGAATTCGTCCCGGTGAGGGTCATGGACCGCCAGAGAGAAGACGGTAAGAACATACCGGCGATCGACGCGCTCCAGCGAAAGTACCGGATCACGTCTTTTCCCACTCTCATCGCCGCGGATCCTTCGGGGAGCGAGCTCGCCAGGATGGAGGGCTACGCGGGGAAGGATCGGCTCGAGGCTTTTTTGAACGAAGCCAGAAAGAAAACGAAGTAGCGCCCGGTTCAGTTTTCCGTTTTGAGTTTCTCCGCCGGCGCGGGACGCGCTCCAGGCTCGACGATTTCCGGGGCAAGCTCCGCCAGAAACCGTCCCGTGACACTCTCCTCGATCCGGCGGACGTCCTCCGGGGAGCCTTCCGCGACGATTCGTCCTCCGTCGCGCCCCCCGCCCGGCCCGAGGTCGAGCAGCCAGTCGGACGCCGCGAGAAACTGCAGGTTGTGCTCGATCGCGATGACGGAATGCCCGAGGGAGATCAGGCGGCGCAGTGTCTTCAGCAGCCGGTCGACGTCCTGCGAATGCAACCCGGTGGTCGGTTCGTCGAACAGGAAAAGCGTCCCGCGCGACGTCGCCGGCCGGATCTCCAGGAAAGACGCGAGCTTCAGCCGCTGCGCCTCTCCTCCCGAGAGGGTCGCCGTCGGCTGCCCGAGCTTGACGTAGCCGAGACCGACCTCGATTAACGGCGCGAGTCGCTTGCCGATCCGCGGCTCCTCGGCGAAGAACCGGCCCGCATCCGCCACCGTCATGTCGAGCACGTCGCCGATGCTCTTGCCCCTGTACCGCACCGCAAGGACCCGGCTCTGAAAACGCCGCCCGTCGCAGGCTTCGCAGCGGACCGTGACGTCGGCCAGAAACTGCATGTCGATCGTCTGCCACCCGGTCCCCTTGCATTCTTCGCAGCGACCGCCGGCGGAGTTGAAGGAAAAATCGCGCGCCGTAATGCCGCGGGTGACCGCGCGGCCGCTCTTCGCGAAGAGCTGGCGGATGTCGTCCCACGCCTTCATGTACGTCACCGGATTCGAGCGCGCGGAACGGCCGAGCGGAGACTGGTCCACGAACTGGATGTCGATCACCGACTCGGTCCCCTCCACCCGGTCGTGCTCGCCGACCTCGCAGGAGACGACGCCCTTCACGCGCCGGGCGTACGAGTTGTAGAGGATGTCGCGCACGAGGGTGGATTTTCCCGAGCCGGAGACGCCCGAGACCGAGACGAGCCTCCCCAGAGGAAACCGCGCGGTCAGGTTGCGGAGGTTGTGCTCCCGTGCGCCGACCACCGTCAGGGCGCCCTCCGCCCGCCGGAACGCGACGATCCGTCCTCCCCGGCCCGGCGTTCCCGCCGGGTTTCTCCCCTCCGGTTCCTCCGCCCGCGCGAGGCGGCGAGCCAGCTGCGCGCCGGTGGCGGAGGAGCGCACGCGGGAGAGCGCGCGCGGAGTGCCTTCGAAGAGCAGCCGGCCGCCGAGCGTTCCCGCGCCGGGTCCGAGGTCGATCACGTGATCCGCCGTTTCGATGACCTCGGGGTCGTGCTCGACGAGAACGACCGTGTTCCCCCGGTCCGCCAGACGCCGGAGAATGCCGAGCAGCCGCCGGGTGTCCGCCGCGTGCAGGCCGATCGTCGGCTCGTCCAGGACGTACATCGTCCCGGTCAGCGAGCCCCCCAGCGCCGACGCGAGCCCGATGCGCTGCGCCTCGCCGCCGGAAAGGGTTCGCGCCGATCGCGAAAGAGTCAGGTAATCGAGGCCGACGTCGTTCATGTACCGGATCCGCGCCTTCAACTCGGCGATCACGGAGGAGAGCCGCGCCTCCTCGGCGGGAGAGAGACTCAGGCCCTCGAACCATCCCTGCAGGTCCGACAGCGAGAGCTCCGCCAGCTCGGAGATCGTCCGGCCGCGGAAAAGAACCGAAAGGGCCGGAGGACCGAGGCGCGCGCCGCGGCATTGCGGGCACAGCGTGTACGCCCGATAGCGCGCGAGCAGGACCCGGACGTGGATCTTGTATCGCTTCGTCTCCAGCCACTCGAAAAAGCCGTGGATTCCATAGAACTCGCCCCGGCCCCGGTAGAGGACCTCTCGTTCATGAATCGAGAGCCGCTCGACGGGCACGTCGGTCCGCACGGAATAGAGCCGGCACGCGCGGAACAGATCGTCGTAGGTGGATTCGTACGCCGGGGTGTTCCACGGCGCGATCGGACGGTCGGACAGCGTCTGACCCGGATCGGGGATGACCTTGTCGAGGTCGACCCCGATCACCCGCCCGAATCCCTGGCACGCCTGGCAGGCGCCGAGGGGCGAGTTGAACGCGAAGAGCGCGGGGGTCGGATCGCGGAAGTCGACACCGCATTTCGGGCAGTGCAGTCCCCGCCGGAACGTCCGCGACCGGTCATCGAAATGCGCGGACAGGCAGCCGGCCATCGCAAATCCCGTCTCGACGGCCGCTGCGATCTCCAGCCTCGATTCGGGCCGGAGGACGAAGCGGCCGACGATGACCCGCAGCTTTCCCTGCGGATCGAGGAGGCCCGAGATGTCGTCGCCGATCTCGACGGTCTCGCCGGCGGGCGAGAGAGCTCGAAAGAAGCCGGCGCGCTTTAACTCCTCGACGCGGAGCTTCGCCTCCTTCTCTCGCCGCCTCTTGCCGCCGGCGGCCCTCCCTTCCCATCCGAGGGGCGCCACGAGGATGACGCGGGAACCGGCCTCGAAGGTCATGAGCTCATCGACGGCGCGCTCCACGCCGCCGGGGACCGCGGCGACCCCGCAGGCCTGACAGAACGTCGTTCCGCCGTGTGCGAAGAGCAGGCGCAGGGAATCGTGGATCTCCGTTTGAGTGCCGACGGTCGAGCGGGCGTTACGAACGCCGTTCTTCTGCTCGAGCGCGATCGCCGGGGGGACCGGCTCGATCGAGTCGACGTCGGGACGGTCGAGTCTTTCCAGGAACTGCCGGGCGTACGTAGACAGGGACTCCGCGTAGCGCCGCTGCCCTTCCGCATAGAGCGTGTCGAACGCGAGGGAGGACTTACCCGACCCGGAGACGCCGGTCACGACCGTCAGGCGGCCCGTCGGAATCGAGACGGAGACGTCCTTCAAGTTGTGGGTCCGCGCGCCGCGAATCCGGATCGAGGGGGACGGGCTGGGGATCCGCATGCGGCGGCGACTCCGGGAACGAGAGGATGGGAGTTTCGGGAAGTCGTTCAGAACGTCCCAGTTTATATGAGGAGGCGAATGGCGAATGGCGAGAGCGAACGATTCGAGTCTGCCACCGGTCGACCCGGACAAATAGAAAACAGTTCTGGAGCCCGGAAAACAGTTCTGGAGCCCGGCAATTCCAACGCCCAGCGCCAACCCCCGGCGCCTTCTTACCCCGGCAACTCCCCCATCTCTTCAAACGACCGGTACTGATGCACGGGACACTCGCTCACGGGAGCCGTTCCCGAGATGAACACCTCGGTCATGTGTCGGGGGCACAAAGGGCCGGCCAGGTAGCCGGTCCCGGGATCGATGTCCGCCGTGACGATGTCGGAGGGCACGGGAAAATTGTCTGCGAACGCCTGCGCGGGAACCGCGCGCGTGAAGTCGGCGAAAAGCGGGATGGCGCCCTGGGACCCCGAGAGGTGCACCGCCCGGTTGTCGTCGTACCCGACCCACACGGCGGCCAGGAACCGCGGCGAGAACCCGACGAACCAGGCATCGCGGCCGTCATTGGTCGTCCCCGTCTTCCCGGCCAGCACTCCCTTAACGCCCCCGGCCCGGGCCCCGCCGCCCGTCCCGCGGTCAACGGCGCCGCGGAGCAGGGAATCGACCAGAAAGACCGCATCGGCGGGAAGCGCCGGCTTCAACGCGGTCTCCTTGCGGTCGAGCACCGAGCCGTCCGAGTTCATCACTCCGACGATGGCATTCGGCTCGATGCGCACGCCGCTGTTCGCGAAAACGGAATATGCCGACGCGATCTCCATCGGCGAAATCTCGAACGCGCCGAGGGCAATCGAGGGATAGGGGCGCAGATCCGATCCGATTCCCGCGGCGCGCGCCGTCGCGAGGACCGTGGGAAGCCCCGCCGCCAGGGCCGCGCGCACCGTCGGGATGTTGATCGAAAGCTCCAGCGCCTGCCGGGCGGACATCGGCCCGCGAAACGCGTTGTCGTAGTTCTTCGGCGTCCACTGCTGCTCCGACTGCTGACGGTCCCAGGCGACCGTGATCGGAGCGTCCTGGAAAATCGTGGCGGGCGTCACGGGCTTCGCGAGGTCCCGGCGGGCGAACGCCGCCAGGTAAACGAAAGGCTTGAAGAGAGATCCGGGCTGGCGGTGCGCCTGCGTCACGCGGTTGAACTGGGAGCGCCGATAGTCGCGGCCGCCGACTAAGACCCGCACGTTCCCGGTTTGCGGTTCGAGCACGATCAGGGCGCCCTGCAGAGGCGCCTCTTTCGAGGCCTCCGCGAGCCGCCGGTGCTTCTTTTCGAGCCCCGTGAGGCCCTCGGTGACCGCGCGCTGTCCCGCCTGCTGCAGATCGACGTCGAGCGTGGTGTAGATCTGCAGCCCCTCGCTCTTCAATTTCGCGCCGTACCGCTCCGCCAGCTCCGCCTTCACGAAGTCCACGAAGTGCGGGGCCTTCGTCTTGAACGACGCGCGAGAGACCGGACGGAGCGGCTCGGCGAGCGCGAGCTTCAAAGCGCCGTCGTCGATCTTCTTTTCCTCCCGCATGAGGCGCAGGACGAGGTCCCGGCGCTGGAGAGCCCGGGCGGGGTTGCGCAGAGGGGAATAGACGTTCGGGGCCTTGATGATCGCCGCCAGAGTCGCGGATTCTGCGAGATCGAGGTCGGCCGCCTCCCTCCCGAAATAATGGCGGGCCGCCTCGCCGACTCCGGTGATCCCGATGGCGCCTTCCCGGCCGAGGTAGATCTCGTTCAGGTACGCCTCGAGGATCTCGTCCTTCGAGTACCGGGCGTCCAGAATGATCGCGAGCACCGCCTCGGTCGCCTTGCGCTTGAAGGTCCGTTCCGGCGAGAGGTACAGGTTTTTGACGAGCTGCTGTGTGAGGGTCGAGCCGCCCTGCTTCGCTCCCCCTTTCATGTTCGAAAGAAAGGCTCCGAAGCTGCGCTTGATTGAGACTCCGGCGTGGCGGTAAAAGTCGCGGTCTTCGGTGACCAGGATAGCGTCGGTCAGCGACTTCGGGACCTCCGAGAGACGCACGAGCGTCCGGTCCTCGACGTCCTCGCCGAACACGGAGCCGAGAAGCTCGGGCTCGACCACGACGGCGGGTATCGCCGCGCCCTTCTCATCGCGGACCGAAACGACCTTGCCGCCGGAGAAGTGGACGGTGGCGGCGAATCCCGGGAAATCGTGCCCCGGGTAGCGAAACCGGCGCGTAAAAAGCTCGACCGTTTCGCCGCGACGCCGGTAGTGGCCGGAGCGCGCGGGAAGCGCGTCATCGCGCCGGTAGAGGAGACGGTCGAGCTTCGCGACGAGCTTCTCGGGAGAGCCGCTGTCTCCCATCCGCACCGCCAGCATGTCGGAGTAGATCCTCGAGGGAAGGCTCCAGCGGCGCCCCTCGAAGCGCGACACCACGATCGACGTGAAGTAGGCCACGAGGAGAAGTCCCGCGAGGACCGTCGCGCCCACCGCCGCTAAGATCGGCAGGCGGTGCCGGTAAATCCAGAGGTGGAGCGACACGCGCTTGGGGCGGGGAGAAGTCCAGGTCTTCCGCATGGCCGGGCGAGGAGCATACCGTCTGCGCGCCGCGCACGCGGGGGGAGAAGCTCGGGCCCGACCGTGCGCCCCGGCCGACGTCGTCTTCCTGCCATTCTTCCTGTCCTGTTCTAATGCGCGGCATGGCGAAGAAAGGCAAAGCACGCCCGGGACCGGGAACGGGTCATTCGCCGACGAAATCCGCGCGCAGCGCAACGCGGCCCGCTGTCCGCGCGGCAGAGGCGCGGGACCTTCCCGCGGCCGCCGCGGCGGGCCTGCTCGCGGTCGCATTCGCCGCGGCGGCGCTCGCGGTCGACGTCTCCGCGGACGCCGCCTTCGACGCGCCCAAACGCCTCGTGAGCCTCTTCGCGATCGGCGCGGCGTGTCTCGCCGCCTTCGGGTTCGTCGGGTGGGAGAATCCCGCCGCGGGAGGCCGTCTCGTCGGATGGAAGGACCGGCGCCTTCCGGCGCTCCTCGCGGCTTTCGCCCTTCTCGCTGCGGTTCTGTCCGCTGCGCTCTCCCCGAGGCGGGCTCTCGCCCTCGACTCGCTGCGCCCGATCCTCGTCATGGCGGCGCTCCTGCCGCTCGGCGCCTCGCGCGTATTCGCGCGGCACCGGAGAGCTCTCGCCGCGGCATTCCTGGCGATCTGTGGAGTGGATGCGGCCGTCTCCATACTGCAGGCGCGGCACCTGCTGAAGCTGTTTCCCCTGTTGACGCAGGGCGATCGCGAGGCGACGGGCGCCCTGGCGGGAAACACAGGCTATCTCGCCCTGGGGCTTGCGCTCGCGACGGTCGTCGCCCTCGGAGCCGCGTTCACGGCGCGCCGCCGGGCTCTCCGCATCCTGGCGGTCGGAAGCCTCCTTCTTTTTTCGGGGGCGCTGCTCGCAAACCGGAACCTCACGTCATTCTCCGCGCTCGGCGCGGGCGCGGCCGTTCTCCTTTTCGGGCTCTTCGGTCGTCGGGCCCTGCTCCCCCTCGCCGCGGCGTTTCTTCTTTTGGTCGGCGGCGTCGTGCTGTATCGGCCCATGCGGGAACGCGCCGCGGCGGCGGCCGCCTCCGCCCGGGCCGGAGATTGGGACCTTCTCCTCTCGTACCGCCTCGCGCCCTGGAACGCCGCCGTGCGAATGGCGCGCGAGCGCCCGCTTCTCGGCTACGGTCCCGGAACGTTCGGCTCCGAGTACGTGACCCACCGGCTCGACGCCGAGATCGCGGCCCGCAGGCGCTTGGTGAGCCCTCTCGCGACCAGCGCGTACGGAGAGGCGCACTGCGACTACCTGCAGCCGTTCGCGGAAGCGGGGGTCCCCTCCGGGCTCGCGGCCATCGGGGCGGCGGCCCTCCTGATGGCGGCGGTCGCGCGCAGGGTCCGCGCGTCATCGACGGGGCAACGAGGGGAAGCGCTCATCCTCCTCGCGTTTCTGGCCGCCGGCGCCGTCGCGGCGCTGACCTGGTTTCCTCTTCAGCGCCCGATCACGGCGATTCCGCTCCTTCTGGCCGCCGGGCGCTCCTGGCGCGTCGCATTTTCCGGGGGCTCTTCGTGAGGCTGGCACGCCCCCTTTTGCTCGCGGGCGCGCTGGCGTCGCTGCTGTGGCGCGAGCCCGCGCGCTACCACGCGGAAAGGGAGATCCGTGCCGCGACCGACGCCCTTCGCTACGTCCTCACGCACTCGTCCGAGCTGCCCGACGCCGCCGGAGCGCTCGACCGCATCGCAAACATCGGCGCCGCAGCGCGTCCCGCCCTCCCGGGCGATTCGCGGCCCCGGGTCCTCGCGGGCACGGCGCGGCTGGTGCGCGGCGAGCCCGACCGGGCCCGCGAGATCTACGGCCGCGCGAACGGGGAGGGAGAGCGGGCGGAAACGGACCTGAACCTCGCGCGCGCGCTCGAGCGGCTCGGCCGGGAGGAAGACGCCCGCGCCGGGTACGTCCGCGCGGCGTGGGTCTCTCCCGCTCTTCTGAGCGCCATGCTCCCGGACGTTGCCGGGCTGACCCGGGCCCGGGTCGAAAAGCTCGAGGAGGAGTTGAAGCAGGGCCGGCTGAACGCGCCGCCCCCGCTGCCGAGGTAATTTCGGCCGCGGCTACTTGAAAATGGGCGCGGACCAGATTCCCCAGATGTGCAGCTTGTAGAAAAGCATCGTCTTCAAGATCGCGAATCCGTATCGGACGGACGGGCCGAACGCGATCTGCGACGCCTCGTCGAAGTAGCGGGTCTCGATCGGGATCTCCCGGATCGTCAACCCCTTCGCCATGGCCTGAGCGATGATCTGCGTGTCGAAGACGAACCCGTCGGAGTTCGCCTCCAGATTCACGGACTCGAGATAGCGCCGGCTGTAGGCGCGAAATCCACTGTGGTATTCCGTCAGATAGATCAGGAACGTCGCGTTCTCGACGGCGGTCAGGAAAATGTTGCCGAGGTACTTCCACTTCGGCATGCCGCCCTGGATCGGGCGTCCGCCCAGCATGCGGCTCCCGAAGACGGCGTCGCACCGGCCGGCGAGCAGAGGCTCGAGCAGGTGCGGGATCACGGTCGGGTCGTACTGATGGTCGGGGTGCACCATGACCACGATGTCCGCCCCGCGGTCGAGGGCCGTGCGATAGCAGGTCTTCTGGTTCCCGCCGTAGCCGCGGTTCTTCGCGTGTACGACCACATGGAGCCCGAGGCGTCGCGCCTCTTCGACGGTCGAGTCTCGCGATGCGTCGTCCACGAGGATCACATCGTCGACCACGCCCTTCGGGATGTCCGCCCAGGTCCGTTCGAGGGTCTTTTCCGCGTTGTAGGCCGGCATCACCACGGCGACGCGCGCCCGCGCCCTCGCCGCCGGACCCGGCTCCGGCGCCTGTCGAACAGGTTCCGTCACCTCAGACTCCGCGGCGGGTCAAGACGACCGGAAGCGTCCTCAACAGGATCGCCAGATCGAGCCCGAACGACCAGTTATTCAAGTAGGCCAGATCGTAGCGCAGCTTGATCTCGGGCTCCGTCGCGTAATCGCCCGAGATCTGGGCGAGACCGGTCAGCCCCGGCCGGACGGAGTGGCGAAGCGAGTACCCGGCGACGCGGCGGGTGAATTTTTCCGAAAACTCCGGCCGCTCGGGCCGGGGGCCCACGAGACTCATGTCCCCCCGCAGCACGTTCCAGAGCTGCGGGACCTCGTCGACGCGCATGGCGCGGAGAAGACGCCCGACCAGCGTGACGCGCGGGTCGCCCGGCACCGAGAGCACGGCCCCGGTCTCGATCTCGGCGCCGACCCGCATCGTGCGCAGCTTCCAGAGGGAAAAGTCCACGCCGTCTTTGCCGACCCGGCGCTGGCGGTAGAAGGGACCGCCGCGCGAAGTCGACAGCACGGCCACCGCCGCCAGGGTCAGGAACGGGAGCGCCGCGACCAGCAGCACGGCCGCGCCGCCCACGTCGAAAATTCGCTTGGCGCCGCCCGGGATGCCTTCCAGGGGCCGCAGCTTTGCCTCGAGCAACGGGAGGTCCCCGACGATCCGAAATCGGAGCCGGCCGATCATGGTCTCGAAGGGGGAGGGCCAGACGAGAAGGTCCGCGTCGCCGTCCCGCGGCAGCACCTCGCCGATGCGGTCCCGCCAGCTCGTCTCGTCGGGGGTCAGGATGATCTCGTCCGCTTCGAGCCGCCGCGCCGCCTCGGCAAGATCCGCCAGCGCGCCGACGCGGGGGACTTCGGAGATCGTGCTCTCGGAATCGGCGACGAGGCCCACCACCTCCACGCCCGACCACGGGTGGCGCCGGATCGCGTCCGCGATGAGTGCGGCGGCGCTGCCCGTCCCGACGATCAACGCGCGCCGGCGCGGCTGGGGAAAGAGACGCTCGAGGAGGATCCTCCAGAGGGCCACCATCACGCCGTTCACCACGACGAAGACGACGAGGACGGAACGGGGAAACGCGTACGCCTGCGCGAACGCGAGGAAGAAGATCGAAGAGAGCGCCAGGAGCTGGAAGAACAGCGCCGGGATCAGAAGCCGGCCGAGCGGGTCGCGGAAGCGTTCGCGCGCCCCGTAGAGGCCGAAGAGCGACAGCGAGATGGCCTGCGCCGCCGCGACCAGCAGGACGTTAGCCGGCGTGAACTGGACGTTTTTCGCGGGCAGCAGGGTTTCCGTGCCGGGGATCCAGACCCGCGTGCGAATCCAGAAAGCGGACGCGAGAGCCGCCACCGCAATGGCGACATCGCCAACCAGGGCCGTTGCCCGGAAGTGCGAGTGAGAGCGGCCGCTCACGACCGGGCCACGGGCTTCCAGGCCGCCCGGCTGTAGCCGGCCAGCCCCGCCGCCACACCCGCCGCCAGAGCCAGATTGATCACGGCGAAATAATAGAGCGCGCCGGCGGAGCCCGCCCGGGAGCGGAAGCCGAGGCGAACCGAGAGGGCCGCAAGCGCCGCCACCAACAGACCCCCCCCGCCCGCCGGGCGGAGGGCCGGGCTCCCGAGCGCCGCGGCGGCGGACACCAGGAAGAGAAGCGGCGAAAGCCACCGGGCCGCCTTTCGGGACAGGAAAATGAACGAGAGAAGCGGCCGGCGCGCGGCGTTCCAGAGCCACGTTTCCCGGCGAAGGACCTGCGCCGCGCCCACCCCGATCCGGAACCGGCGCGAGGTCTCTGCCCTGGCATCCCTCCCGGCCCCTTCCCGGGCCACCGCATCCGGCGCGAAAACGACGGCGCCGCCCCGCCGAAGCACGCCCAGGGGAATCAGGAAATCGTCCATCGAGGTCGTGTCAGGCGGCAACACCGGGACTTCGGAACGGAGCGCCGCGTAGATCGCGCCATTTGCCCCGAGACAGACGCCGAGCCGCCCCTCCGCCGCCTTCAGTTCCGTCTCGCGGTCCCAGAAGGCGCTCTCGGGACCCTTCGCGCCGTCCGGCGTCTCGAGGATGAGCCGGCCGCACGCCGCTCCCGCTCCGGTCCTCTCGAGCGCCGCACAGAGGGCCCGGACGGCCCCGGGCTCGAATCGCGTGTTCGCGTCGGTGAAGACGAGGACGTCGGCGGTGGACCCGGCGACCAGGTCGTTCAACACGCTCGCTTTCCCGCGTCGCTTTGGGAATTCGCGCACGGCCACGCGGGTGCCGCCAGCTTCCCGGGCCAGGGCGGCCGTGCGGTCCGCGGACCCGTCGCAGCCGATCGAGATCCTGTAGTCGCCGTCCACGGCCTGCTCGAGCAGGTTTCGCACGCGTTCTCCGATTACCCCCTCCTCGTCCGCCGCGGACACGAGCACCTCGACGCTCCTCCGGCTCCGCGACGCGCCGGCGAGATCCGGGGCGGGCCCCGACTTCCGCGCGAGGCGGCGGACGATCGCCGGGTACACCGCGTAGGACCAGATCGCGAGAGAGAGCGAGACGGCGAACAGCGCGGCCGCGAGAATTGTCACGTCCGGCCCCTTCGCAGGAGCTCCACTGCGAACGCTTCGCCGATCCGGCGCCAGTCGTAACGCCGCTCGACTCGCGTCCGGGCGGATGCAGCGAGGCTTCCCGAGAGCGACGCGTCCCGTAGCAGTCGGACGAGCGCGTCCGCAAAATCGGGTGGGTCATCCCGCAGAAGAATTTCGCGTTCGTTCTCGAGCTCGAGCCCTTCGGCTCCGATGCTCGTGGAGACCACAGGGACCCCGCACGCGGCGGCCTCCAGGATCTTCAGACGCGTTCCTCCCCCGGCGCGCAGCGGGACGATCGCCACGTCGGCCCGGGCCCAGTGCGGCCGGGTATCGCCCCCCTCCCCCAGAAACTTCCAGTCGGTGGCCCGCCGGACGAGGGACGCGGGCGCTCCCCGGCCGAGCACCTCGACCCGGGCTCGAGGCGCCCCCGAGGCGACGAGCGGCCACACGCGATCGGCAAACCACCGCAGACCCTCCGCGTTCGGCGGCCACGACAGGTCCCCGACGAAGAGAACGACCCCGTTGCCGGGGCGGCCGGAGTGGAATTCGTAGCGGGAGAGATCGACGGCATTGGGGACCACGACCGGAGAGGACGCGGGGACCAGCCGGAGCAGTTCGCTGGCATCCGGGGCCGACACGCAGGACGCACCGTCCGCGCCCGTCAGCAGGCTCCGCTCGAACGCCCGCACCCGCGGAGCCTGAAGACCCGCGAAGGCCCGGACCGGCAGCCGCGATGCCGTCTCCGACATGCGCTCCCAGATCAGAGAGTCGAGGTTGTGAAAGTCGACCCAGGAGGGGCGGCCTCGGCCGATCGCGAGCGGACCGACGTGGTAGGAGTGGGCGATGATCCACGAAGGGCGTTCGCGCGCCGCCTCGCGGGACAGCCGCGCGCGCAGCTTCGCCGACCGGTAGAGCCGCGGGGAGTACGCCCCGCCGAAGACGAGGCTCGCCGCGGCGGCCCGCGCCTTCCGGAAAGCGCGGGGAGCCAGGCTGAACTCCTCGACCTCGACCCCATCCGGATATTCCGCCGCGGCCGCCAGGTGCGGCGCGCGCAGGACGAACGCGCGCACGCGATACGACCCGGCCAGCGCCTTTACGAGATGGAAGTTGCGTATGGCGAGCCCGTCGCGCGTCGGATGCGTCGGGCGGGGAAGCACCGAGAAGAGAAGCGGCTTCATGGAGAGACCGCGAGTATAGGAGTCGAGCGACCCAGGGGAGCGAGACGGCCGCGGTAATCCGCGGTCAACTCGAGCCTCACTGCTCCGAAGCGGTCAGGACAAGAAGGCGAGAGTGATCCACGGGCTGAGGGCGGCCGAGGCCAGCACGCTCGGTCTCCCCCGTCGTCTCCCGTCGCATTTCCCGATTCCCGGCTCCCTCGGGGGAGCGGAGCCTCAAGAAAAAAAAGGCCCCGGCAGAGCGCCGGGGCCGAAAATTCGAGACTCTCGTCGACGATCAGTACATTCCGCCCATGCCGCCGCCGCCGCCCGGCATCCCCGCCGGAGCCTTGTCCTTCTCCTTGATCTCGGAGATGAGGGCTTCCGTGGTGAGCATGAGGCCCGCGATGGACGCCGCGTTCTGCAGCGCGTTCTTGGTGACCTTGGTCGGGTCGATGATGCCGGCCTTCAGCATGTCTTCGACCTTCTCCGAGTTCGCGTTGAAGCCGAAGTTGCCGCCCTTGGCCTTGAGGTCATTGATGACGACCGAGCCTTCGAGCCCCGCGTTGGCGACGATCTGCCGGGTCGGCTCCTCGAGCGCGCGAAGCAGGATCCGGGCGCCGATCTGCTGGTCGCCGTGGAGACCCTTCACGACACTGTTGATCGAGTCGACGCAGCGGAGAAGAGCCACGCCGCCGCCGGGGACGATCCCCTCTTCGACGGCCGCCTTGGTCGCGTGCATCGCGTCCTCGACGCGGGCCTTCTTCTCCTTCATCTCGGTCTCGGTGGACGCGCCGACCTTGATCTGCGCGACACCGCCGACGAGCTTCGCGAGCCGCTCCTGCAGCTTCTCGCGGTCGTAGTCGGAAGTGGTCTCTTCGACCTGAGTCCGGATCTGCTTCACGCGGCCCTGGATGGCTTCCTGCTTCTTCTTGGAGCGGTCATCCACGACGAGCGTCGTGTTGTCCTTGTCGACGTTGACCTTCTTCGCGTCGCCTAAGTCTTCCCACTTCACGTTCTCGAGCTTGATCCCGAGGTCCTCGGAAATGAGCTTGCCGCCCGTTAAGATCCCGATGTCTTCGAGCATGGACTTGCGGCGATCTCCGAAGCCGGGGGCCTTGACCGCGCACACCTGGAGCGTGCCGCGCAGCTTGTTGACGACGAGTGTCGCGAGCGCTTCGCCCTCGACCTCCTCCGCGATGATCAGAAGGGGCTTGCCCTGCTTGGCGATCTGCTCGAGCACCGGGAGGAGGTCCTTCATGTTCGAGATCTTCT
>JBBSGZ010000088.1:0-15771 GCA_038253555.1 Thermoanaerobaculia bacterium | reverse complement strand
GGATGAGGGGGCAAAAGGCCAGCCACCGCAAGCGGTTGCGGCGGCGCGGGGCCGTCTGCGGCGTCGCCGCTCCTCCCCGATGCAGCGGCATCGCCTTCGTCGCGGCTCCTTGCATCCGGCTGCGCGGCGCTCGCAACGCCGACTCACACCCTTTTTCAGCAGCCTGCTAGAGAGATGAGGACGGTTCGCGATCTGCCCGCGCTGCGGGAAGCGGTCGGCGAAGCTCGCCGCGACGGACGGCGGATCGGCTTCGTCCCGACGATGGGTGCGCTGCATGAAGGACATCTCTCTCTCGTCCGGCGCGCCCGGGCCGAATGCGGGTTCGGCGTCGTTTCCATCTTCGTCAATCCCCTTCAGTTTTCTCCCGGCGAGGACTTCGAGCGCTATCCCCGCCGCATCGAGGAAGACGGCGCTCTTCTCGAATTGGCGGGCGCCGACGTGCTCTACGCGCCCGCGCACGGGTCCTTCTACCCTCCCGGCTTCTCCACCTCCGTCGAGGTCGGCGGCGTCACGGAGGGCGGCGAAGGGGCCGTCCGGCCGGGCCACTTTCGCGGAGTCGCCACCGTCGTCGCCAAGCTGTTCCTCCAGGTCGGACCGGACGCCGCCTATTTCGGGCGCAAGGACCTCCAGCAGACCGCGGTCATCCGCCGCATGGTGCGGGATCTCGATTTCCCGGTCCGCATCGTGATCGGCGACACGATCCGCGAGACCGATGGGCTCGCCATGTCCTCGCGCAACGCGTTTCTCTCCCCGGACCAGCGCACGCGAGCCGCGGCACTCCCGCGGGCTTTGATTCACGCGCGAGATCGGGCGGCCTCGGGCGAGCGGGACGCCCGCCGGATCGAAGAAGAGACCCGGCAGGAACTCGAGACCGCGGGGCTCCTCGTCGACTATGTCGAGGTGGTCGAGATCGGGTCGATGGACCGCGCGGAACGCGTCGCGCCCGGAGCGGCGCTTGCGGCGGCCGTCCGGCTGGGGAAGACCCGGCTGCTCGACAACGTTGTGCTCGAAGAAAGGAAGACACCGTGACGACCTCCGCGCCGCCCGACACCGCCGTTCCCGGTCTCGCCTCCGAGCCGTTCGTCCTCGCGGGGAAGACGTTCACCTCCCGTCTCATCGTGGGCACGGGAAAGTACGCCAGCTTCCCGTTGATGCAGGCGGCGCTCGTGGAATCCGAAGCCGAAATCGTCACGGTCGCCGTCCGCCGTGTGAACCTGACCGACCGGGGGAAGGAATCCCTCCTCGATTTCGTGCCCCGCGGGATGACCATCCTCCCGAACACCGCCGGCTGCTTCAACGCCGACGACGCCGTGCGTGCGGCGCGCCTCGGACGCGAGGTTGGCCTCTCCGAGTGGGTGAAGCTCGAGGTGCTCGGGGACGAACAAACGCTGTGGCCCGACAACGAGGAGTTGCTCGCGGCCACGAAGACTCTCGTGCGGGAGGGCTTCGTCGTGTTTCCGTACACGTCGGACGACCCGATCATGGCGCGGAAGCTGGAAGACGCGGGCGCCGCCGCCGTGATGCCGCTCGGCGCGCCGATCGGATCCGGACTCGGGATCCAGAACCCGAACAACCTCGCGATCATTTTGGAGCGCGCCGGAGTGCCCGTCATCGTCGATGCCGGCGTCGGCACCGCGTCGGACGCGTGCGTGGCGATGGAGCTCGGGGCGGCCGGAGTCCTCATGAACACCGGAATTGCCGGAGCCCGGGAGCCCGTGCGGATGGCCCGCGCGATGCGCGATGCCGTGCGGGCCGGCCGGGACGCCTGGCTGGCCGGACGGATTCCGAAGAAGAGGTACGCGACGGCTTCCTCGCCTCCCGCGGGGGTCGTCGGCTCGACGTAGGGGAATCTCCGCCTCAGTTTCCGCATCGCCCGCGTCCGACGCGCTTACCTCCAGCTCGCCTCGAAGTCGCTGGAAACAGGGCGTTTGGAGCTGGAGGAGGTCTTTCCGTACGCTCGAGCACAACCCGCAAGGCCCTTGCGCGCCCGGGACGCGCATGCTACTTTGCGCCAGCTTTATAGGACCCCGCACAACTGAACGCCCACCTTTTATGACTGTACTTCCCCCATCCGTACGCCTTCGCGGGGCGGCGTGCGCGTGCCCGAAAGGAGGTCGGTCCTAGAAAAACCAACCTCAGGCGTCCGCGATCACGCGGGCGCGGGCACGTGGAATCGAGTCTTCAACTGTTTCTCATAAGAAGGGGCACAAGCCCCAAGGGTAAATACCCAGGAGATCGGTAACTTTCATGATGCAGCAATACACCGATAAGAACCTCAACTGTGTCGACTGTGGCCAGACGTTCCTCTTTTCCGCCGACGACCAGGAGTTCTACGCGCGCAAGGGTTTCACCAACGAGCCCAAGCGCTGCAAGATCTGCCGCGACAAGCGCAAGACTTCCTCGGGCGAAGGCCGCGAGCGGACGTTCTACGACGTGACTTGCGACGGCTGCCAGAAGCAGACGCAGGTCCCGTTCAACCCGACGAATGGCAAACCGGTTTACTGCCGCGAGTGCTATTCGGCCCGGCGCGCCCAGCAGGCCTACTGACCGACCCGCCTCTTTCTCAGCCCCGGCGTCCGCCGGGGCTTTTTTTTGCCCGCTCGCGCCCGCGCGCGCGTCCTCCCGCGCGCACCGTGGCTTCCCGCGCGCGTCCCACGCGCGGGGAGGCATGCTCAGAGGACGTGATGTGGTGATCAAACGGTAATCAGGGCCCGGGTCCGCAGAGAAGGATGTGGCGGCTGGCAGTCACCGGGTCAACCCGAAGCGCCCGCCGTGTCACGCGCGGGCAGGCATGCACAGAGGATGTAAATTCGTGACGACGCGAGCACTCACACACCGCGATCACCGCACCGCCGAGCGCCCCCTCCCACCACTCCCCCGTTTTGCTATCTTCGCCCCCGGCGATGACCTCCCCTCCCTCCTCTGTGCTCTCGATCCGCGCGGCAACGCTTGCCGGCGCGATCGGCAACACACCACTCGTCGAGCTCCCGCGTTTCTCCTCGGGCGGGGCCCGCATCTTCGCCAAGCTCGAGTGGTTCAACCCCGGAGGCAGCGTCAAGGACCGAGTCGCGGCGGCGATGCTGGACGACGCGGAGACGCGGGGACTGATTTCGCCGGGGGGGACGATCGTCGAGCCCACCTCCGGCAACACCGGGGTGGCTTTCGCGATGCTCGCGGCGGTCAAGGGCTATCGATGCGTCGTCGTCATGCCGGACGGCGCCGGGCACGTCAAAGCGCGTCTCATGGAGGCCTTCGGAGCCGAAGTCGTGCGAACTCCCGCCGCGGACCGCATGAGCGGCGCGATCCAACGCGCACGCGACCTGGTCGCGCAGACCCCCGGATCCTGGCTCCCCAACCAGTTCGCCAATCCCATCAATCCCCGCACACACTACGAAACCACGGGCCCCGAGATCTGGGACGCGCTCGGCGGGCGCGTCGATGCGTGGGTGACGGGAGTCGGAACGACCGGCACATTCACGGGCGTGGGGCGGTACCTGGCGGAACGCAACCCGAGGGTGCTCAAGGTGGCCGTCGAGCCTCAGGGCTCGATCCTCGGCGGGGGGGAACGGGGCAAACACGCCGTCGAGGGCGTCGGACTCTCTTTCTATCCCGAGATCCTCGACCGGAGCGTGATCGACGAAGTGCTCACGATCGACGACGCGACGGCCTTCGAGGCGTGCCGCCGCCTGGCGCGGGAAGAGGGACTCCTCGCCGGCGGTTCGTCCGGGCTTTCCGCGGCCGGCGCCCTCCGGATTGCCGAGCGCCTCGGGCCCGGAAAGGTCGTCGCGACCGTCTTTCCAGACGCCGCCGAACGCTATCCGGAGCAGGGAATTTTCCAAAGGTAGCTTCGAGCTCTCAGCCCGTCCGCTCCCCGCCGGATCGGGACGAGCGCCGCGGCTGAACACTGACGACGGGAGACGGGGAACGGGAGGGAGCGCACCATGGGCTTCAGCACCGACTGCATCCACGCCGGCAACCCGCCGGACCCGACGACCGGGGCCGTGGCCGTGCCGATCTACCAGACGTCTACGTACGTTCAGGAGGCGCTCGGAAAACACAAGGGTTTCGAGTACGGCCGCACGCAGAACCCGACGCGCCACGCCCTCGAGGAGAACATGGCGGTGCTCGAAGGAGGGGCCGGGGCGCGCGCCTTCGCGTCGGGAATGGCGGCGACCACAGCGATCTCTACCTTCGTGAAATCCGGAGAGCATGTCGTCTGCTCGAACATGACCTACGGAGGCACGTACCGCTATTACACGAAGATCCAGGCGCGCTACGGAGTGGAATTTTCCTTCGTCGACACGGCCGATCCGGAGGACGTGCTCCGCGCGTTCCGCCCGAACACCCGCCTCCTGCACCTGGAGAGCCCGACCAACCCGACCATGACTCTGTGCGATATCCCGCTGCTCTCCGGGATGGCCCACGAGCGCGGAGCGATCGTGGTGGTCGACAACACGTTCGCGTCGCCGTATCTGCAGCGGCCCCTCGCTCTGGGGGCTGACATCGTCTATCACTCGACCACGAAGTTTCTAAACGGACACTCGGACTCGATCGGCGGCATCGCGGTCGTGAAGAGCCCGGAACACCTCGAATGGCTTTCTTTCGTGCAGAACAGCTCCGGCGCAATCCTGGGGCCCATGGATTCCTGGCTCGTCCTGCGCGGAATCAAGACTCTCGTCGTGCGGATGGAGCGTCACGAACAGAACGGACGCGCGGTCGCGTCGTTCCTGGCGGCGCAGGCGAAAATCCGGAAGGTCAACTACCCGGGCCTCTCCACCCATCCGCAGCACGAGCTCGCCAGGCGGCAGATGCGGGGCTTCGGCGCGATGATGTCGTTCGACCTCGGCTCCTTCGAAAACGCCGCGGCGTTTCTCGGCCGCGTGCGGCTCTGCTCGCTCGCGGAAAGCCTCGGCGGCGTCGAGACCCTGATCTCGCATCCCGCCAGCATGACCCACGCCGCGATTCCGGAGCCCGACCGCAGCCGCCTCGGCGTCACGCCCGGGCTCGTTCGCATCTCGGTCGGAATCGAGGACGTCGAGGACCTGATCGCCGACCTCTCGCAGGCGCTGGAGGCCGTCCCCGCCTGACGGTGATCCTCCGCCGGGCTCGCACCGCCGCTCTTGCCGTCGCCGTTTCCGCAGCGGCGCTGGCGCGCCCGGCCGGTCCGCAGGACGAGTTCGACGCGATCCGAAGCGCCTTTCTGGAAGGCATCAACTCGGGCCGCGCCGCGAGCGGCCTTCCGCCCCTGCGGCTCGTCCCGCTGCTCGCGACGATCGCTCAGGACAGGGCCGCCGCGGTCGTCCGCGACGGCGCGCACCCGGAAGAGTCGGCGCACGCGGACGGCGCCGCGGCGTCCCGATCCGGCTACGAAGCGTGCGTGCTCTCGGAAGTCATCGTGCAGGCGGACGGCGACATCGAGACGGTGCTGACGGGCGCGGCGCTCGACCCCGCCTTTGCGGACGGGGTCCGCCGCGGGGACCTGCGGGATCTCGGCGTCGGCGTCTCGAGGCTCGACGACATCCCCCTGTATGTGTTCCTCTTCGCGCGGGCCTGGCCACTTCTTCGCCGACAAGACACTCGAGCTCTCCGATCTCGGCGCGGTCCGCGCCGCGCTTCTCGCGCGCGTGAACCGGGAGCGCCCGGCGGCCGGACTTCCCGCCGTGCGCCCTCAGCCGCTGCTCGACGAGACGGCGCTGCGTCATGCGCGCGACATGCTGGCACGCTCCTACTACGGGCACGACAGCCCGGAGGGCACGACCTCTCTCGACCGCAGCAAGAAAGCGGGTTACAAGCCGCGCTACGTCGGCGAGAACGTCGCGCGCGGCCAGTACTCCGCAGACGAAGTCATGGACGGCTGGATGGGCAGCGAGGTCCATCGGGAGCACATCCTCGGAAAGCTCTTCAGCGAAACCGGGTCGGGCGTGGCGATCGGGAAGAACGCCAACGGGTACCAGGTCCTCTGGGTCCAGTGCTTCGGACGTCCCAAAGACCTGCTGCCGGCGCCCCGCACCCGCATTCAGAGCCCGGGAAAGAGCTAGCGTCTGCGGGGAGAGCGTTGGGGTGAGGGGCAGTGTCGGGTCTCTACCCCCTCTCCCCGCGCCCGGGGAGAGGGCTGGGGTGAGGGGCAGTCTCCCTGCTCCCATCGGGACACATGAGGGAGTACCGCCGCGGGAACCTCCACGCTGGAGACAGAGCCTCTACGATGGAGACGGAGCCTCCACACCCGGCTCACCTCGCCCGGACCAACTCCATCCCGACCGCCTTCTCCGTGAGCGCAATCTCCTGCGGGAGGTCTGCCCTTCCACCCAGACGATGGCCTGGGATTCGAGATCGTTCTTCAGCCGTTCCACGGCAGCTCGCAGCTTCGCCAGGTTCGAAACGTCTTCGACCCGCCCCCACGCGGACGTCTCCCCCGCGGGCACGGGCTCCAAGGACCAGACAAAAAGCGGAACGTGGATGCGTTCGAGGTACGCGCGCACAGTCGCCGGCGCATGACGGCTCGCATCGACCGGCTTCCTGCCGAGGACCAGCAGGACCGCCCGCCGCGTGCAGCTCTGGACCGCCTGCAGCCCGGCGACCGCCGTCGCGTCGGCGTACCGTCGCTCCGAATCGGGCTTGCCGGGATGAGAAATCCGCGTCAGAAGCCAGTGGAGTCCGGCGTCCTGCCCGCGGAACTCGTGCGAGGACTCGAAGAGCTCCGCCTGTCCCGACGTCGTCGCGACGGAGCGGACGCTCGGCCAGATGAACCGGATCCTGTCGTCATCGCCGAGACGCAGCTCGAGGCGGAGCGCCTCGCTGTCGAAGACGGGGAGCGTCGTTCCCCGCCGGCCCGGCTGGATGATCGTCCGCCCTCCCCAACCGAGACGCGAGAGGGCCTCGGCGGTCGAAAGATCGCGCACGACGAGCACCTGCGCGCCCGAGCGCTCGACTCCCACCGCCCGGAGCGGTTCCTGCTTCCGGGTGATCCAGCCGTCGAGCGCCGCCGGGGCGGGAAGCGCCGCCGCCGGATCGAGCCGCACGGCGATCGCGGTCAGCTCGCTTCCCGTTTCCATCGAGCTCCTGCCGCCCAGCACCGCGTCGGCCCGGCAGTGAATCCCGTTTCCGAATTCGGCAAGGGCGGAAAGAAGATGAGTGCTTCCGCCGTCGTAAGCCGGGATCGGAAAGCTCTCGACCCCCTTCACTGCGAGCGGCCGCCCGTCGAAGGTCACAGCCAGAGCGGCCGGAGGCCCAGGCTGGAGGCTCGCCCAGGAAAGCTGCGCTCCCGTCGCGATCCCGTTCTCGTCGCGCTGGAGAAGGATCGACATCTCGGCCGCGGGCCGGGGAAGATTCAGCCATTGCCGCGCCCGCGATCTCGTGCCCCTTCGCATCGAGGGCGCGCGCGACGAGCTCGTGCGGAGAAAGCTCGGGCCCGAAGTCCACGCGCGCAGTCCACGGTTTCTGCTCGATCCGGGCGGCCGGCGCGCCGTCCAGCAGAAGTTCGACCGCCGCGACGGGCCCGCTCGCCGTCACCGTGACGGGGCGGGCGCCGATTACGAGCCCCAGGAAAAGAGAGACGAACGCGATCACGGCCCGAGGACGGGAAGGCCGCGGCGCCCTCGCTCCACCACGGCGTCAGCCGCCGCTAGCGTCCGGAGGCGCGGCGGCGGATGGGGACGGGCGCCGCCCCGACCAGCTTCGGTCCCTTTTTCCGCAACTTCCGCGTGGGGTGCTCGGTCGAGCGGCCGATCCAGTCGGCGAACCCCGGGGAGCTTTCGTCGACCCGATAGGCCAGGATTTCCGGAAGCTCGTACGTATTGATTTTCTGGATCGTCTCGCAGACGGCGTCGAACTCCCGGGCGCGGCTCTTGATCAGAAGGAGGAACTCCCCGTCGTCGCAGACGCGACCCTTCCACCGATAAATCGAATGGACGTTGGGAATGAGATTGACACAGGCAGCCTGCCGATTGCGGATCAGCGCGTGGGCGATGTCGAGAGCCTGCTCCTCCGTTCCGACGGAGGTGACGACGACGATCAGATCCTGACTCCGCATGGAAGCCCATTCCATTCCTCGCTGGGCCCGGTGTCAAGGCCGCTTTTCCGCGAAAGGCGAGGCGCGGATGGAGAAGGGCGAGCCATCGGCGAAACCCGCTTGTTCTTTTATCCACCTCGATCCGCCGCGGCGTGGTTTCGCGGCCGCCGAGCGATCCGTTCGTGATCCCGGTCGTTCGAACGATCCCTTTATCAATCCACCCCGACTCGGAGCGGCGTCGCCGCAACGGCGATGCCGGCGCGACGGGTCGGAGAGAGCGTGCTCGACACCTCGAGGCCATGGCTGATCGCGGGCTCCACCAGCCGACCCGCGGTGGTGAGCGCCTGTGCGATCCGGGCCCCCATCCGGTCGAAAGTTCGGCGGCGGGAGTCAGTCGAGCTTGACGCGGACGAGCTTGATCGAGTTGACGAACATCAGAATCGAGCAACTCAGCGAACGAGCCAGGCGAGGCGAGCGAAATAGACCCCGATGGCTAGGAGTGCGACGCCGCTGACCACTTCGACGAATCGCCGCGCATGTTCGATGCGCGAGATCCATCCTCCGAGCTGTCCCGCGAAGAGCCCAAGGAGAAGAAACGGCGCCCCGCGGCCGACACCGAACCCCAGTGAGAGCAGCGCGCCATACGCAGGCTTCCCGACTGCGGCGGCGATCGTCAGGAGAAGCATCAAGGGTCCGGCCGAGCTGCCGAGCGTCGCGATCGAGAAGAGCAGTCCGTACACGAAAGCGCCCCACGGACCTCCGCGATTGGGGATTTTCGGGTTGCTCAAGTGACGGCGCACCACGGGTCCGAGGAGCGCGACGACGCCCGCCGCCACGGAAAACACTGCCGCGCCCAGCGCGAACGCTGCGTCCCACCGAGCCAGGACCCTGCCCACGTAGGCCGCTACCGTGCCGAGCACAACCAGGCCCAGGACGACACCCCCGAAGAATGACGCCGCCACGAACCGTCCCTGTCGGAGGCGGTCCGCCGCCAGGTTCATCTGCGCGCCCACATATCCAACGATCCCCACACCTGCGGGGAGCGTGCATGGTCACGTGCTCGTCGTCAGAAGGCCCGCGGCGATGGCCACGAGCACCGCAAGGGCCGGATGCGCGGTGACTGAGCCGGCGAAGCGGTGTAACCAGTCTGAAGGGTTCATGCGGGAGCTCCTGTCAATAACCGCCAGAGCGTTGTCCAGAGCCGTTTCCAGGGCGCCGTTCAGGCGGTCCCCCGATTCAGTTGCCCGTATCGGAAGCCCCGACTCTGGTCTCATAGCCGACCTGGCTGATGCGTTCTGCAATCGCGCTCGGCTCGAGCGCCGCGGCATCGAACAGGACGTCGATGCGTTGCTTGCGGGCGTGCGCGCGAACCTTTCCGACCCCGGGCAGCGTCTTGAGCGCGCTCTCGACGCGGTGTTCGCAGCTCTCGCAGTGGAGTCGCTGCTCCCCGATGACTTCGAAACTGATCGTCTTGAACATTTCGACGCTCCCTTTCTTATGCGGGCGCCGGTGCCGCCTCCGCCGGGACCGGGACCGGCGGCGCCTGGTGCCCCACCGTCTCGATCGCCTGAAAGAAGTAGGCGCCCCGGCCCCAGAGAGAATTGATGAAGATGGTCGTCACGCTTGCCGCCATGGCGACCATGCCCCAGATCGGATAGACCAGCCCCGTCGCAGCCGCCGGGATCCCCAGCCCATTGAACACGAATGCGAGCGAGACGTTCTGCACGATCTTGCGATAGCTGAAACGGCTGGTCTCGTACGCGTCGAGAACGGCACCGAGCCGCTGGCTGAGAATAATCACATCGGCGGACTCGATGGCGATGTCCGCGCCGCTCCCGAAGGCGATGCCGACGTCGGCCTGCATCAGGGCTGGGGCATCGTTGATGCCGTCGCCCACCATGGCCACCCGGGCGCTCTTCTGCAGCTTCCGGATCAGCGCCGCCTTCTCCGCCGGCAGGACGCGCGCATGCACGTCGTCAATACCGACCGCACGGGCGAAGTAGGCCGCCGCCTGCTCGTTATCGCCCGTGATCAGGCTCGTGCGGATATCGAGCGCGTGGAGCCGGCGCACCGTTTCCGCCGCGTCCGGCCGCAACGCATCCCCAAGGGCCAGCAAGCCGAGAAGCGTGCCTTCCCGTGCAACGCCGATGACCGTGAGCCCCCGACCCTCGAGCTCCTGGATGCGACTCCCCTGGGCCGCGAACTGCACGCCCTGCGCTCCGAGAAACGCCGGGCTGCCGACGAGGAGCTCCCTCTCCCCGAGCCGTGCCCGGACGCCTTGCCCCGGGACGGCTTCAAACCCCTGCACCTCGGACGGCGAGATGTCTCGCTTGAACGCCTCTTCCACCACCGCCCTCGCCAGGGGGTGCTCGGAGGACGCCTCTACGGATGCGGCGAGCGTCAGGAGCTCCTCCTCCGGAATCCCAACGGCCACGATGTCCCGCAGCCCGGGATGACCTTCGGTTAAGGTGCCGGTTTTATCGAACGCCACCCGCTGGACGCGGCGCAGCGCCTGAAATGCCTCGCCCGTGCGCATCAGGACGCCGCGCTCGGCAGCTTCGCCCGCCCCGCGTACGATCGACAGAGGCGCCGAGATCCCGACGGCGCAGGGGTACCCCATGACGAGCACGCTCAGGCCGGCGAACATCGCACGTTGGATATCGGGAGCGCCTCCGTCCACGAGGGGTGCGAGGAGCCAGAAGAGCGTCGCGGCGGCCGCGGTCACGAGGACGAACGGCGTGTAGACGCGGAGGACCCGGTCGACAAGATGCAGGAGCCCGGGTTTTAGAGCCCGGGCGTCCTCTACGCTCCGAATCACCTGCCGGAGAAAGCTCTCTTCACCGACGACCGTCGCGCGCACCAGGAGAGTGCCGTGACCGTTGAGAGAGCCGCTGATGGTCTGGCCTCCGGAGCGCTTCTGGACGAGCCGTGGCTCGCCCGTGACGAGGGATTCATCCACGTCCGACTCCCCCGATACGACCTCGCCGTCCACGGGCACGCGGGAGCCCGGGCGGATGCGCACGAGGTCGCCGACTCGCACGCTCTCGAGCGGAACCTCTTCTTCTTTCCCGTCTTTGACGACGAACGCCAGGTCAGGTTCGAGGTCCAGGAGCTTCTTGACCGCCTGCGAGCTGCGGGTTTTCACGATCAGCGACAGCCACTCGGAAAACACGTGGTAGGTGAGCACCATCACCGCCACGGAGAAAAACGCCGTCGTGGGAAATGCCGGCGGGCGCAGCGCCAGGCCGATCACCCCGCCGGCCAGCCCCGCAAAAGCCCCGAATTCCACGAGGACGTGCTGGTTGAGAATGCCGCGCCGGAGCGCCATGAAGGCCATGCGCACGATGTGCCGGCCGACGCCGAAGATGAGCCACAGGGCGAGCACTCCGGCCAGCCACGGAGTGAGGACCCCGAACGCGCCGCTCAACTGAAGGGCGTAGATGCCCGCCCCGAACGCAGCGAGCACGCCCGAGCCGACGACCGCCGGACGCATGCCATAGCCGCGTAGAACGACGAAGGAGAACGCGACGAGGCTGGCGATGGAAAACACGCACAACCAGAACCAGGCCGTACCCACCGGGTACCCGGCCAGGCCCATGGCGGCAATGCTCATGATGAGCGCGGTCAGAAAACGCTTCCGTTCGAGGACCAGGATTTTCTCTTCTTCATCGAAGGGACGTAACTTGCGCGGGTCTGAGATGGTGTAGCCGATGTCCTTCAATACCTGCAGGAGGTCCTGAGCGCTTGCCACGCGCGGGTCGTACTCGATGAGCGCCTGCTCATGCGTCAGGCTCACGGCGACGTTGTCCACCCCCGGTCTCCTGCCCAGCGCCTTCTCGATCGTCCCGGTGCACAACGAACAGTGCAGCCCGCCGATGCGAGCTCGGATTCGCCGGCGGCCGGGGAGTCTGGAAGGTTCTTCGCTCCAGAAACGGGGGGCAGATTCGTCAAGTGTTGCAGTACTCATCCTGACATCTCCGTATCAGTGGTCAATCCATAGCAGCTGGTCGCGGTTCGACGCGCGGCGCTTCTCATCCTTCTTTTCACCGGTAGAGAGAGGGCGGGAGAGTCAGGCCCCCCGCCCCTCCAGCCTTACTGCTTGCGCATCTCCTTGCCGCAGCAGCAGCGGGGGTTCTGATCCCCGCCCTTCCCTGGCTTAGCCCCTTTCGTCACGCGGACCTCGCAACCGCACTCGGGATCCGGGCAGCGGTAGACATCCCCTTCGGTGAAAGCCATGTGCAATCTCCTTCGACGCATCTACCGGACCATCCGGTAGATGATTTCCAACAGCTCGTCGTACACTTCTTCCGTTCGTCCCGCCTTGATCCCCTCGGTGGCGCACTTCTCGATGTAACTGCGGACCATGAGCTTCCCGGCCGCCCGCAGAGCTTCCTGCGCAGCCGCAATCTGCTGAAGAACCTCGGCGCAGGGCCGGTTCTCCTCGAGCATCCGCTCGATGCCATCGACCTGCCCCCGCGCCCGCTTCAGACGAGTCCGAACGACCTGCTTGCGCTCGTCCGGCAGAAAGACCCTGTCCAACACGGGGAGAGAACTCTTCATTGGCACTGCCGCCTCCAGGACCTGTGTTCGGTACAGGGGGGGAGTATATTACAGGGAGTTCACATTGGACCTTTTTCCGCCCCTCCGGTGGTGAAGTCCGGAAACATCGCGAGCAGATGACCCAGGACCACCCAGGCGAGAGGGAAGGGAATGGGACGTGAGACGTGGCGCGCGATGAGCGCCTTCAGAAGCAGCGCGACCGATCCCCCCACGGAAAAATGGGTGAACCAGTGAAACCGGGCCTCGAATTGGCCACGGACCGCTGAAAGGTCCGATCGTTTCGATAAAACCAGTTTCCCTCATGGTCGGCCTGCTGGTTCGCGTGCTGCGCCTGGCCATCGAGGTCGTGGGCGAGCTGGCGCATCCGTTCGTACCCCTGCTCCGAAAGGACCCCCGCGGCGCCGCCTGTGGCCGGGTCGTGAGCGAGTGCGGCACTGGCCGCCAAGGAAAGATTAGACTTTCTCCCGGCCCAGCCTCAGCGAATTCCCGATCACGGAAACAGAGCTGAAGCTCATTGCCGCCGCGGCGATCATCGGGCTCAGAAGAAGGCCGAAAAAGGGGTACAGGACGCCCGCGGCAACCGGGATTCCGAGCGTGTTGTAGACGAAGGCGAAAAAAAGATTCTGTTTGATGTTCCGCATGGTGGCGCGGCTCAGACTTCGGGCATGGACGATCCCGAGCAGGTCGCCGCGGAGCAGCGTCACTCCGGCGCTCTCCATCGCGACGTCCGTTCCCGTTCCCATCGCGATTCCGACCTGGGCCTGCGCCAGCGCGGGAGCATCATTGACGCCGTCGCCCGCCATCGCCACGAATCGGCCGTCGGCCTGGTAGCGCTTGATGACGTTGACCTTGTCCTCCGGAAGCACTTCGGCGACGACTTCGTCGATCCCGAGCTGCTTCGCGACCGCGTTCGCGGTCGTCTTGCTGTCTCCCGTGAGCATGACGACGCGGATGCCTTCTTTTCGGAGGAGGCGGATGGCCTCCGCGCTCGACTCTTTGATCGGATCCGCGACGCCCAGAATGCCGGCAATTTTTGCATCCACCGCGAGAAAGATTGCGGTCTGGCCCCGCGACCGCATCTCCTCGGCCCTGGCGGCGAGGGGACCCGGATCCAGGCCTAGCTCTTCCAGAAGCACTCCGTTCCCGAGGGAGACAGCGTGTTTCCCGATACGTCCCGAGACGCCACGGCCCGTCCGCGATTTAAAATCCTGGGCCGTTTCCAGGACAAGATTCTTCTCTTCGGCCGCTCCGACAATCGCGGCGGCAAGAGGATGCTCGCTCCCTCTCTCGAGGCTGGCCGCGAGCCGCAGAATTTCCGCTTCGTCGAACCCCGGCTGCGCCAGGATCTCCATCACGCGCGGCTTCCCCTGCGTGATCGTTCCCGTCTTGTCCATCACGAGAGTGTCGACCTTCCGCATGGACTCGATCGCCTCCGCGTTTCGAAAAAGGATGCCCGCTTTTGCGGCCTTCCCCGTGGCGACCATGATCGACATCGGCGTGGCGAGCCCCAGCGCGCACGGGCAGGCGATGATGAGCACGGCGACCGCATTGACGAGGCCGTGAGCCATCTTCGGGTCGGGCCCGGCGAACGCCCAGACGCCGAACGTGATGACCGAAATGGCGATGACGATCGGAACGAAGTAGCCCGCGACCAGGTCGGCGAGCTTCTGGATCGGCGCGCGCGTGCGCTGCGCTTCGCTGACGAGGCGAACGATCTGCGACAGCATCGTTTCCGCCCCGACCCGCTCCGCCTTCAGAATGACGGAGCCCGTGCCGTTGACGGTCGATCCGATGAGCCGGTCGCCCGCGTTCTTCTCGACGGGAATCGGCTCGCCCGTGACCATGGACTCGTCGACGGCGGTGCTCCCTTCCGCGACACTTCCGTCCACCGGAATTTTCTCTCCCGGCCGAACGCGGAGGCGGTCGCCGACCTGGACCTGATCGAGAGGGATATCCACCTCGACTCCGCCCGGATCGACGCGCCGGGCCGTCTTCGGCGCCAGATCCAGAAGCGCGCGGATCGCCGCACCCGTCTGGCTTCGGGCCTTCAGCTCCAGAACCTGCCCCAGGAGAACAAGCGCGACGATGATGGCCGCCGCTTCTAAATAGAGACCGACGTGACCCGAGGCGTCGCGGAAAGACCGCGGGAAAATGCCGGGAAAGAAGATCGCCGCGAGGCTGTAAAGGTACGCAACGCCCACGCCCAGGCCGATCAGCGTGAACATGTTCAGACTGCGATTCCGGATCGATTGAGCGAACCGGACGAAGAAAGGCCAACCACCCCACAGGACGACGGGCGTCGCCAGCGCGAGCTCCACCCACGGCAAAATCGGTGAGCCGCTCATTCCGGCGGAACCGGGCAGCAGGTCCCTCATCGCGATGACGAGAAGCGGAACCGACAGGACTGCGGAGACCCGGAACCGCCGCCGCATGTCCACGAGCTCGGGATTCTCTTCGTCGCCGGCCGAGACGGTCAGAGGCTCGAGCGCCATCCCGCAGATCGGACAGCTTCCGGGACCATCGCGAACGATCTCCGGGTGCATCGGGCAGGTCCATCGCGTCCGCGGGACCGACGGCGCCGGCGTCACCCGTTCCAGCGCCATTCCGCACTTCGGACAGGACCCGGGATTCCGGCTCCGCACGTCCGGATGCATGGGACAGGTGAAGATTTCAGACGAATTCTGTAACGGTCGTGTACCCGTCGAGTCCCCCGAGGACGCCGAGGGGGCTCTCGCGGCGTCTGCTGCGGCGTACCGCCCGGGTTCCTTCACAAATTTCGCGAGGCATCCAGCGGAGCAGAAGAAAAAGGGTTTGCCATTCCAAGTTTCTCGATGAGAGCTCGAATCGGAAACCTGCATCCCGCAGACGGGATCGCGAAGTTTTCCGGCGACAGAGCCAGAAGTGGGAGATAGCGATTTCCCGGTGCTCACATTCATCTCCCCTTGAGGTTTCTGCTCGCTTCGTCGGCCGCGAGTCATCGGAATCGGTCGGCAATCAGCCGTTGTTTCGCAGTGGGCAACCCCTGGTCATTCTTTCACCCCTGTTCGAAGGCGACAGCCGCAGCGAGCGTGGCGAGGAACGACGCCCTCGGGAAGATCGCCGCGCTACCCCCGTGCCGGAACAGGACCTCTCTCTGAAAACCGCAGCACTTCGAACTGCCGATAAAAGAGGTAGACGAAATAAAGTGCGCCGGCATCGAGAAG
>JBBSGZ010000087.1:0-16183 GCA_038253555.1 Thermoanaerobaculia bacterium | reverse complement strand
TTCAAGGACTTCTACAACACCGTGCTCAACCTTTCGACCGGCCAGGCCAGCGACCCGGCCGGGAACCCGTACGACGTGGGGATCGTCGGCAACACGAACGATTTCACTCGGAACTACACCGCTCTCCAGACGCAGTTTCAGTACCGCTTGTTCAACAATCGCCTCAATCTCGGAGGCTCCTGGACGTGGTCGCACACGCTCGGCGACTTCGTAGGAGAGGCATCGAACACCGGTCCGCAAGCCGGCCCGGGCGGCGCCTCGCCCACTGCCTACCCGGAGTACAAGGACAGGGCATGGAACCTGCCTCGCGGCGACCTCTCCACGGACCAGCGCCACCGTGTGCGCGTGTTCGCCGCATATGACCTGCCGTTCATTCCTCAGTGGTTCGGCGCCGTCAGCTTCAGCGCGACTCAGGCCTACGACACCGGCGTTCCCTATGGGGCTGTCGGCCCGATAAGGTCGAAAAACTTCGTGACGAATCCGGGCTATGCCACGCCGCCCTCTTCCGTGAATTACTACTTCACGGCGCGGGACGCCTTCCGGACGGACGACATCAAACGGACGGACATTGCGATCAACTTCTCGAAGACGATCGCCGGCAAGGTCGAGCTCTTCATCCAGCCTCAGGTATTGAATCTCTTCAACAGCAGGGGTGTCATCGCGGTGGATACGACCGTCAACACGGAGCGCAACCGGGGCGGCGGAACGTACGCCACTTTCAACCCTTTCACGACCACTCCCGTCCAGCGCCCCCATCTGGACAACACGGTCAAGACGGCGAACTGGGACTACGGCAAGAACTTCGGCAAGCCGACGAGCGTCAACGGCTACCAGATTCCACGGCAATTCCAGGTCACGGCGGGCGTGCGTTTCTAGCTTCTCTCATCTCGGTTTTTCCCGGAGCCGGGGCTCACTCCCCGGCTCCTTTTTTCTGAAGAGAGCCGGGGGTACCCTTCTTCCGTGAAGCGTCCAATCCCCACCTTGGTCGCCCCTCTCCTGTTCGGCCTCCTCGCCGCGGGCTGCAGCCGCGACTCGCGCAATCCGCGCACGAGCCAGGCCTTCCCGAAGGCGCCGGTCGTCCTGGTCAGCGTGGACACCCTCCGCTCGGACCACTTGCCTTTCTACGGCTATACGGGCGTGGAGACCCCGGCCCTCTCGGCCCTGAGGAAAGACTCGGTCCTCTTTGAGAAGGCGTATTCACACGTTCCGCTCACGGTCCCCTCGCACGCGTCGATCCTGACGGGCCGTGTGCCAGCCGATCACGGCATCCATGACAACCTGGGCTACCAACTGCGGAAAGACGTCCCGACGCTGGCTGAGCTGCTCAAGAAAGCGGGCTACGCTACCGGCGGCGCCGTATCGTGCTTCGTCCTCAAGGCGCGCAGCGGCATCGCGCGCGGCTTTGACTTCTACGACGACAACGTCGACCCCGCCGAGGGGGGCCTGTCTCTCGGGCGTGTCCAGCGGCAGGGCGACGAGACCGAAAAGCAACTCGCTGCATGGTTGGAGAACGCGGCGGCCGATAAGCCGGTTTTTGCATTCCTGCACCTGTATGAGCCGCACACCCCGTACGAGCCACCCGAGCCCTTCAAGAGCCGCTACGCGAAGCAGCCTTACGACGGCGAGATCGCGGCGGCCGACGCCATCGTTGGAAGGTTTCTTTCGCTGCTGAAACGGAAGAGTCTCTACGACAAGGCACTGATCGTGTTTCTCTCGGATCACGGCGAGGGTCTGGGCGAGCACGGAGAGGCGGAACACGGCATGTTCCTTTACCGCGAGGCGCTTCAGGTCCCACTGCTCGTCAAGCTGCCGGGAGGTCTCCGCGCGGGCTCTTCGGTCGCCGCGCCGGTCGCACTCAGCGATGTCTTCACGACAGTGGGACGCGGCGTCGCTCTTCCCGACTTCGAGGCTCCGGCCGGAACGGTATCGCTTCTCGATCTCGCGGCCGGACTACCGCCGCCGGCACGGCGCATCGACTCGGAGACGTTCTTCCCGCGCATCCATTTCGGCTGGAGTGAGTTGACCTCGCTGCTCGAAGGTCGGTGGCACTACATCGAGGCGCCGCGGCCCGAGATCTACGACCTCGAGTCGGATCCCGAAGAGAAGAACAATCGAATAGCGGAGAAGCCGGACGCGCTCCGAGCGCTTCGGACGGACCTGCTCAAGCGACGGCCGCCTTTCGACATCCCGGCGGACGTCGACCCCGAGGCCCGGAAGAAGCTCGCGTCCCTGGGCTATATCAGCGCGAAGCCTTCTTCGTCGGACGACACTCTCGACGATCCGAAGGACCGCATCGGGACCTTTGAGGAGCTGCGCCGCGGGCTCGGAGAGTTCACGATCGGAAACGCCCAGAAGGCCCACGAGGTTTTCTCGAAACTCCTCGCAACAAGTCCCCGCATGCTGGACATCTGGGACATGGACTCGAAGGCCCTGCTTCAGCTCGGACGCCCGGAAGAGGCGCTTGCCGCACTGAAGAAGACGGTCGACCTGGCGCCCGAAGCCGCACGCGCGCCCTACCTCACGGAAGTCGCAAATCTCTGTCTGCAACTTGGAAAGTGGGAGGAGGGGGCGAAACACGCGGAGACGCTTCGGATCCTTGGCGATCCCTCGGCGGAGGACATCGCGGCGCGCGCCGCCCTCGGCCGGGGCGACCTTGCCGCGGCGGAGACGGCGGCCCGCGCCGGACTCGAGAAGGGAACGGGCAAGGCGAGGGTCCGAGCCTGCCTCGTGCTGGGGCGCATCGCCGTCCTCCGGGGGGATCTTGAAACCGCGCACTCGTTCGCGGATAAGGCACAGGAGCTTTCGGCGGGCGACAAGCTTCCGCAATCGGGCCTCCACATGCTGCGCGGCGACGTGCTGGCACGGGCGGGCCGCCCCGCGGAGGCCGAGAAGGAGTTCCTCGAGGAGCTCCGGCTCTATCCCGATCGCATGGACGCGCGCGTCTCGCTCTCGGCCCTCTATGCTTCGCTGAAACGGCGAACGGATGCCCGGCGGGTCGTCATCGAGCTCGTCGCGCGCCAGCCCACACCGGAAGCGTTCCTCCTCGGGATGCGAACCTTCCGCGCCACGGAGGATCGCGAAGGGGAGATCCAGTTACGCCGGGAAGCCCGGCGGCTCTTTCCTGCCGATCCCCGCTTCGCGGCGGGAGGGTGAGCGAGTCGCAGCCCCCCGCGTAACCTGTCCTCATTTTCGGCGCGACATGGCGCGGTTCTGGAAACCATTTTCTGCGGAGGAGTATCGCCTCCACAACTCGACTTCCCCCGCGTCCAGCGCCTGCGTCTCCTTTCGATCAGCCACCTGCGAGCGCGAAGGCTGTCGGCCGGTCGAGGTGTGTGCTGCCACGCGTGCTCCGGAGGCGGCCTTTCAGCCGATCCGCCGCCCGGACTCAGAGCGAATGCCTCGGTAGCACTCACACGACGCCTGGCGAGTCCCGCGTGATCGGTGACCTCGATCCGCCCGTCGCTGAAGGATCCTGCGTCGCTCGAGGCGCACCACCCGGAGGACGCGCGGGGCCGTATTTCGCGGGCGGCACAGCGGCGAAAACACCGTTTTCGTTTTCCGGAAGCGGCCCGGGTTCTGGCCTCCGTCGTCCGTCGCGGGTGCGGGATCGAAGAGGGCTCACGAGGGAGATCAGGCGAGGCACACGGCCTCGGGCAGCGAACGCCGCGTGCGTTCCTTCGACATCCCCTCAACCGAACCTATGGCCCGGCCCGGGCACGAATCCTGCTCCCTCTGGCTCCCAAAGGAGAAAACAAAACCATGCTACTCACGATCGGCATCATTCTTCTGGTCTTCTGGGCCCTCGGTCTTTTTGCGTTCCACGTCGGTGGCGGCCTGATTCACATCCTCATCGTTCTGGCCGTCATCTCGATCCTCGTTCACCTCGTCCGCGGACGTCGCGTTTAGGTTTCGGGCTCTTCAACGCCCTGCGGATGCACAGGAATTTGATGGAGCACGACCACTCGACGGGAACCAGGCGCCTCCGGACGCGACCCGTTCCGGCGTCGGCGCGAGAACGCGCGACTCGCGGCGCCTGTGGCGGAGAACGAGTCCATCGCTGTCGTCGGTCCCTGACCGCCTGGGTCCGCCAGGCAGCTGGCGGTCAACTCTCAGCGGTTTAGCGGCTTGCTCAAAAAGTCCAGGAACCCGTCGCAGATCGCGAGCTCGGGGCTGTCCCCTTCCCCACGCGCGATCTCGAGCCCCTGTGGCGCCCGACAGAGGTAGAAGTACGCGGGCCCGCCTCTCCGGTTGGTCGGAGACACGCCGCCCTGATAATCCTCAGAGACCTCGAGAAGCTGACGCAGCTTGTCGGCCTCCGCCGGGTCGCGCGTGTAGCGGAGCACCCGCAGCTGCCCGCCGGTCCGTTTGGCGAGGCCTTCCGCTATCCTTCGATCCGTGGCGTCGTTCGCGTCCGCCGTTGTGAGCACCATGGCCGGAGCTTAGATCAAACCGGCATCCGGTGAAAAGCGGGTTTCGATTGTTTTGGAATCCGGATTGACCGTTCCGGCATTCCGGAAGAGCCGCTCGCTCCGTTCAAGTCGCGTGTCCGCCGGCATAGAAGCTAAAACCATAAAACGGGATCAGCTCTCTTATCCGACGCCCGACTCGCGACGCCCGACCCCGACGACGGCTGGCGGGCCGGAACCAACCGGCGGCGACCTTTGGAGAAGGCTCGAGTGACCGGGTCGAAAACCGGAGCGCACCGAACAGGAAGAGCCGTGAGGCGACGCTCCCGCGGCTTTAAGCCCGGGTGGCCGCGCGATGGCCCGGCTGGGAGGACTCGGCAACGCGCGGCTCGGCGGCCCAACGGCCTTCCTTATTCTTCCACGCCCACACCGGGTGACCGTGGCCGCAGAATGCCTCCTGCTTCCGCGAGGAGAGCTTGGCTGAAAGAATGACGTGGCTGGCGCATCCCGAGTAACAGCATCCGAGCGATGTCATAGGACCTCCGTGTGACCGTGCCGATGCGGGATGACGACCTTCTCACGGGGCGGCCGCCGAATGGTGTCCGCCGCCGTACATGACCGTATTGCGGGGGATCGGGTGAATTCCGAAGTCCGGAAAGGGCGCTGTTGCGTCTGCGGGAAAAAGCCCCGACTTCCGAAGCCATCGGAGAGGCCGATCACGTCGTGCCGGTGGTCGACTGCGGGAGGGCGCGGGCTCGAAAATCTGCGGACGCTGCTGCCTTCCGTGTCACCACGGCGTCACCTCGGCGCCGGCGGGTCGTCGCGCAGCCGCCCGCCGCTCGCGCTCCGAAGAGAATGCCGGGAGCGCCCCCGCGAGCGAATGGGCGTCGAGGCGAAAACCGCTCGTCGCCCCCCCGGGGTCGGGTTCGGCTCCGCCCGCGCCCGGAGTTGATACCCTCGCGCGGCCGGGCGGGCGCTCGAGTCTCGGACACGGAGGGTTCTTCGCCGCATGAGCATTTCGGATCGCCTCTCGGAGCGTCCCCAGGCGCTCTATCTCCTCCTGCTCGTGCTGTGCGCGGCGGGGGTCTGGTACGGGACGCGGCTGCCGTCCGCGATCTTCCCGACCGTCACGTTTCCGCGCGTCAAGGTGATTGCGGAGGGTGCGGAGGAGCCCGCTGCCCAGATGATTCCCGCCGTAACACGGCCGCTCGAAGAGGGGATACTCCGGGTGCCGGGGATCCAGAAGGTCGTTTCCACCACGACGCGCGGTTCCGTCGAGATCAGCGCCGAGTTCTCCTGGGGCACCGACATGCAGCTCGCGCTCCAACGCGTCCAGGCGGAGATCGCGCGGGCGCGCCCGGACCTTCCGGCGGAAACGCGAATCGACGCCGAGTGGATGAACACCGCCGTCTTTCCGATTCTCGGCTACGCGCTGACATCGGACACGCTTCCACCCTCGCGCCTCCGGGAGCTCGCCGATTTTCAGCTGCGCCCGGCGTTGATTCAGATCCCCGGAGTCTCTCAGGTCCAGGTGCAGGGCGGCGCCGTCCGGGAGTTCCAGGTCCGCCTGGACCCCGAGAGGCTCGCCGCGCGCCGGCTCTCCGGAAGCGACGTGGTCGAGGCGATCCGCAAGAACAATGTCTTGAGCTCCGCCGGCCTCGTTGAAGGGAACCACGAGCTCTACCTCTCGCTCGTGACCGGCAAGCCCCCGGGGATCGACGAGCTCGCCCGCATCGCCGTCCCGCCTCCCAGGGGCGGCGTCGCCGCGCCTTTGGGGCAGCTCGGTGACATCACGGCCGCCGACGCGGTCTCCTTCGTGCGGACCACCGCCGAGCGCCGGCCGGCCGTCCTCTTAAACATCATCCGTCAGCCCGACGCGAGCACACTCTCGATCGCCACCGGAGTGGACGCGCTGCTGAAACAGCATCCCGATCTGCTCCCCAGCGGGGTGCGGTGGACGACCTTCTACGACCAGGCGGAGTTCATCCGGCAGTCGGTTCATGGCGTCCGGGACGCGATCCTGATCGGGGTGGCCCTGGCGGCCATCGTGCTGTTTCTCTACCTCCGGAATTTCCGGATCACGGCGATCGCGGTCGCGACGATCCCGGTGACAGTGGGCATCGTGCTGCTGGCGCTGGGCGTCTCGGGCCAGACGATCAATTTGATGACTCTCGGAGGTATCGCCGCGGCGATCGGGCTCGTCGTTGACGATGCCATCGTCGTGGTGGAAAACATCGCCCGGCACGCCGAAGAGCGGGTTTCAGCCGATCCGGTGCGGTCGGGCCTCGCCGAAGTGCTCCCGCCCCTGACGGGGTCCAGCCTGTCAACCGTGATCATCTTCTTCCCGTTCGCGCTTCTTTCCGGGGTCGCCGGCGCGTTCTTCAAGCCTCTCGCTTTCACGATGGCCGTGGCGCTCGCTGTCTCGTACTTTCTCTCGGCGTTTGCCGTGCCGGCCGCGGCGAAGAGCCTGCGCGTCGCTTCGAAGGTGCGTCCCCGGAAGGAGAAGCGGCCTCCCCGGGTAGCCCGCTTCTTCATTCGCCACCCGTCGATCGCGATGGCCATCACCTTCGTTCTGCTCGCCGGAGGATGGCTGCTCTATCGGGGAATCGGCTCGGACTTTCTTCCCGGCATGGACGAGGGCTCGATCATTCTCGACTATTGGACGCCGGCCGGCACGTCCTTAACCGACACGAACCAGATGCTCGGCGAAGTCGAGAAGATCGTGGTCGCGCTTCCCGACGTCGCGAGTTATTCGCGGCGCACGGGCGAGCAGCTCGGGTTCTTCATCACAGAGCCGAACCGCGGGGACTACGTCATCCGGTTGAAGCCGAAGGGCCGGCGCCGCGGCGTCGAGGAAGTGATCGACGACCTCCGCGCCAAAATTGCGGCCTCGCAGCCCGCCGTGCGCGCCGATTTCGGCCAGCTGCTCGAGGACAACATCGGTGACCTCGCGGGCGGAGTGCCACAGCCGATCGACATCAAGCTCTACGGCGAGGATCAGACCGTCCTGCAGGAGCGCGCGAAGGCGGCGGCCGCGATCCTCCAGACGGTCCCGGGCGTCGAGGACGTCTTCAACGGCCTGACCGTCGCCGGTCCGAACGTGACCGTCCGCGTCATTCCGGAGGCGCTTCCCCGCTTCGGCGTCACGGCGGAGTCCCTGCACAAGGAGGTCGAGCCCGCCCTGGGCGGAACCGTGGCGGGCACGCTGCGAATCCGCGAGCGCCTTTATCCCATCCGGGTCTTCTCGCGGAAAACGTCGGACATCGCCGGTCTTTCGCTGCTCCCTGTGCAGACCGCGTCGGGCGCGCTCGTACCGCTCTCTCAACTCGCGACGATCTCGACCGGCACGTCGGAAGTCGAAATCCAGCGCGAGAACCTGCGCACCTATCTGGGGGTCACCGCGCGCCTCTCAGGCCGCAGCCTCGGACGCGCGATGGCCGAGATCCAGGGGAAGCTGGCGAGCGGATTGAAGCTTCCGGCCGGAATGTCCGTGGGATTCGGCGGGCTGTACGAACAGCAGCAGAATTCCTTCAAGGGGCTGCTTGGCGTGCTTTTCGGAGGGCTGCTGCTCGTCGCCGTCGTCCTGCTCTTCGAGTTCGGCGACTGGCGCGCGCCTCTGCTGACCGTCATCATGGCGCTGACGGTGCTGACGAGCGTCCTCGGGTCGCTGTTGCTGACCGGCATGACCCTGAACATCTCGAGCTTCGTGGGCGCGATCATGATGGTTGGCATCGTGGGAGAAAAGGCCGTGTTCCTCATTCACGACGCCCGAGAGGAACTCCGCAACGGAGTCCCCGTCGCGGACGCCTGGGCGGAAGCGTCGCGCAAGCGGGTACGCGCCGTCATGATGACGATCTTTTCGACGGCGTTCGCGCTCGCTCCGCTCGCCATCGCGCTGGGCGAGGGCTCGCAACTCCAGCAGCCGCTGGCGATCGCCGTGATCGGCGGCTTCATCCTTTCGAGCCCGCTCATTCTCCTGATTCTCCCGTCGCTCTATTGCTGGCTCGACCCTCACGGGCGGCTGGCGGGAAGAGCTCCCGCGCGAGCCGCGGTGCGGGCGGAGAGCGGGGAATGAGAGCGGAGGCGCTTTCGGCGATGGCGGCAGCGGCCATCCTCTGCGCGATGCCTCTCGCCGCGCAGGAACAGCCCGTCACCCTCGAAGAGGCGCTCATCCGCAGCCGCGAGGCCAACGTCCGCCTGCCCCTGCCCGCCCTGGACGTTTCGATCGCGCGGGAGAGAGTGAGCGAGGCCAGGGCCGAGCAGTGGTTGAAGGTCGCGGTCGAAGGGGATTTTCTCTACGCCCCGCGCAACGGCTACGACCTTGCGATCACGAACGCCGGCGAGTTCCGGCTCCAGGCGGTCGGGCGCCAGCCCCTGTACGACGGCGGAGCGCGGCGCGCCGCGGTCGCGAAGACCGAGGCTGAAGTCGGGGCCGCCGCGGCTCGTTACCGGATCGCGGAGAAGGACCTCGAGCTCGAAGTGCGCAGCCGTTTCAGCGAGTTCTTCCAGGGAGAGAGAGAAGCGGCCGCGCGGCGGGACGGGCTGGACCGCCTGGGCCGGTACCGGACGTCTCTCGAAAGCCGGCGAGCCTCGGGACAGGGCGTGGCGGCGGATCTCCTGAAGATCGACGTCCGGCTCGCCTCCGAGAGGGCGAACCTGGTCGAAGCGGAAGCGAGGCGCGACGCCGCGCGGCTGATCCTGAACGATCTGATGGGACGCGATCCCGCGGCCCCGCTGGCGCTGGCCCCCCTTCCCGCCCCGGGGCCGCGCGCGGCGGCCGAGCCGGCGTCTCTCGAGGGCGCCGCCGAGATCGTCGCGGCGGCGTCCGAGGCCCGCGCGGCCGACGCGGACGTCTCCGCGGCCCGCGCGGAGCGGCGCCCTCATTTAAATCTGACCGGCGACGTCGGTTTTCTGGGTTCGGATACCTCCCGCCTCGTACCGGGGGAGCTGCTCGCGGCCAATCGAAATGCGACGTTCGGAGACCGCCTGCGCCGCGACGCGGGATACTCGTTCACCCTCTCGCTGGCGTGGCCGGTGTGGGACTTTGGCGCGATCCGCTCGCGGATCCGCCAGGCGGAACTTCGACTCGAGAGGGCGCGGCTGAACGTCCAGCGGCAGCGAAGGGAAGTCGAGCGGCAGCGGGCGCAGGCGCGCGTCACCCTTCAGAGTACGCGCGAGCAGATCCGCATTCTGTCCGAGGCCGCGCCGTCGGCCCGCGATTCGTATCTCGAGGCGGAAAGCCGATATCGCGGCGGCGCGGCGACCGCCTTCGAAGTGCTGGATGCGTACACGGCCTCGGTCGATGCGGCGGTCCGCCTTTCGGACGCGATCTCCCGCTACCGAATCGCGGAAGCGGTCGCTGTTCGGTGGAGTGAGCCATGAAGCGTTTCGCCTGGATCGCAATTCTGCTGGGGCTGGCGGGCTGTCGTGGCCGGGACACCGATGACGCGCCCAGGCGAAACGCGCCGGCGAAGGACGTTCCGACTGCGGTCCGAATCGCGCGCGTCTCGTCCGCCGCGCTTTCCGAGACCGTCTCGGGACCCGGCCACACGTCCGCGCTTTCTCAGCAGAAGGTGCGGGCGCCGTTTGCCGGCACCCTCCTCGAGCTTCGAGTCACGGACGGCGACGTCGTGCGCCGCGGGCAGGCGATCGGGACGATGGTGGCGCGGGAGAGCGAGGCGGCGCTTTCAGGCGCGCGCGAGATGGTCAGGGAGGCGCAGTCTCCGGGTCAGCGCGCGGACGCGGAACGGGCGACGGCGCTGGCGGAGCGCAATCTGGTCCGTAAGGCGATCGCCGCCTCCGCCGATGGGCCCGTCTTGTCGCATGCTGCGGCGAGCGGCGACAAACTCGCCGAGGACCAGGAGATTCTGACGATCGCCGACGCGTCCTCGATCGTCTTCCTGGCAGATGTGCCGCAGAACGACCTTCCGCGCATCCGCCCGGGACAGGCGGCCGCCGTCGAGATCACGGGGCGCCCGGCCGCGATTCCGGGACGCGTCCACTCCGTTCTTCCCGGAGCCAATGCGGTCGATTTTTCGGGGTCCGTCCGGATCGACCTCCCCGGCTCCGCCGCGCGGCTCACATTGAACCTCTTCGGCACGGCGCGCATGACCGTCGGCGAGCGGCCGGAGGCTCTCGTCGTGCCCGATGTTGCGGTCATCCGCGACGACGTCACCGGAACAGCGCGCGTCGCCGCCGTCGTCAACGGCCGCGTGCACTGGATCGACGTGCGCACGGGTCTCCGTTCAAACGGCTCGACGGAGCTGACCGGAGACGGAGTCGTCGCCGGCCTCCCGGTGATCGTCTCCGGCATGGTCGGGCTGCCCGAGGGCAAGTCCGTAGCGCCGGGTTAGCGACCCTCTGGCCATATCCGTCGCGGGTGGACCGTCGAAGGCGCGCTGCCGCCGACGCGCTGGCGATCCCCGGTCAACCTCCGGCGCGCCCGTCTGACAGCTTCGTCTTCATTTCCCGCATCCGCGCGGCGAGATCGCGCATCTGGTCGTCTCCGAAGAGTTTTTCGGCCGCGGGGAAGAGCTCGTCTTCCTCCTCCTCGACGTGGTGCTCCACGGACTCCTTCAGAACGGTGACCTTTGCCTCGAATTGCTCGTCGCCCGGTTGGAGTGGAGCGAGCTCGGCGATGAGCGTCTTGACGATCTTGTGCTCCTCGAAGGATTCGCGAACCACCTTCTTCGGGTCTTCCGACGAAACGCTCTTGAAGGCCTGATAGAAAATCCGCTCCTCGACCTGGGCGTGGATCTCGAGCTCCCTGGAGATCTGATCCACGATGTCTTTCCGGGTGGCCTCCCCGTCTCCCGCCTTCTCGTACTGCTCGAAGAGGGCCTCGACTTTCCGATGGTCCTGCTTGAGCATGCGGACGGGATCTTCCTGGCGGGCCTTTTGCGCCTCTTTTTCCGTGTCCGAGCTTCGACCCTTCACGACTTCGACGAGCTTCGAGATCAGGCCCTGGCCCTCGGGGGCTCGGCTTTCCGATGTCTTCGGTCGGCCGCCGGACTTTCCGGCTCGGGGCCTCTGGTGCGCTTTTTCGAGACTCTCATTGTTTTCGTGGGCGGTGTCTTCCTGTTCCACACTGTCCTCCTGTCGGTTACAAAACTCCAGCATGAAAAGTGGCGCAAGAAGCGGGCCGAGCGGTTTCCGAAGGGAAAGAGGCGATAATCTGGCATAATCGCCTATCACTTTTCCCCATGTATGAAGCCGGCTGAGAATTCGATCGAGTCAATGCAGACACCTTCCGTCCTCCGTCAGACGCTGCGGGGGTTGTCCCTGAGGGCGGCGCGCCGCGCTTCTCGCGAGGTTCGAGAGTGGAGGCTCTGCGGCCGGCGGCAGATTCGAACTCCCCCGGAACAGCAGGGCTGCTAGATGTTGTCTCATAAGTGGAGCGGCGGACGCTCTCCGGCGGATGGGCCGGACGGCGACTCTTCTTCCCGGCCTCTCATTCTCGTCGTCGAGGACGACGATGCGTTGCGCCGCGAAATCTGCCGCATCCTGGAGGACGAAGGGTTCGAGGCTATGGAGGCGATCCACGGACTCCACGCGCTCGCGCAGCTCGAGACGCTCGCCCGGCCGGACCTGATCATCCTCGACCTGATGATGCCGGTCATGAACGGGTGGGACTTTCACGCGAGGCTGAAGGCGAATCCGAGATTCGCGCACGTACCGGTCCTGCTCTTGAGCGCCTACGTCACAGACAAGACGCACACGGGTCCGAAAGACGTCGACGTGGCGCTCGAGAAGCCGATCCGGATCGAGGAATTTCTGGGCTGGGTGCGGCGGCTCGCGCGCCGTCTGAATCGCTGAAGCTGAGCCGCTGAACGGCGAAACGGGCGCACAGGCGCCTTTCCTCGAGGTCAGCCGAAAAGTCCCGGTACGGCCCGCTCGACCACCGACTCGAGCTCCTCCGCTCCGCAGTTCCCTGGATCTTTTTCGAGCGCCGTGCGGTGAAGCGACCAGCGCTCCTCGTGTTCGACCGAGGTGCCGGGAGCGAGGTCCGTGAGAACGCCGAGCGACTCCAGCTCCATGTAGTTGCCCGCGACGTAGATCTCGTTGTTGCACCCGAAATCGGGGTAGCGCCGGCCGCGGTGATGTGCGAAGCGCTTGACGAAGAGCGTTTCGCTCCAGAGGCACGCGCACCAGCCGCGCGTGTTGCCCGCGCCCGCCTTCTGCGGCGCGGGGCGTGCGGCGTCGGAGCGCAGCAGCACGGAGCGCCGCCCGAACCCCCAACGCGGGTCGGCGAGCTCCGTGAAGGACCAGAGCACGAACGGGCGCGCAGCGTCGAGGGCGTCGCCGTGCGAGCGCCACGGTTCCGAGGGAAGCAGAGCGACTCCGCCACCCCGCACAATCGTGAGCGCCCAGGCCGCCGCTTCGATCGGCCGCGAGCCCCGGTTGGTGATCCGATGCGTCAGTGTCGCCTCGGCGCCGCTCGAAGGCAGGGCGATGGTGATCTCTTTCCCTATTCCTGCGGCGTCTGTCCGGCGGGAGACGGTCAGGGTCAGGGGACCGTCCGAGCGGTGCTCGACAGGAGCGTCGTCGGGCGCGTAGCTTTCAGGCATGGCCTCCGGCGCGATCCAGAGACGGTGACCGCCTCGCGGGCTCCATCGGCCGAGGCTCGTCTCTGTTGAGATGCCCGGCCACTCTCCGAGCGCGTTCTCTCCCTCCGGAAAAGCAAAGCGCACGATCCGCGGCCCGAAGCCCGTCGCCGCTACGATTTCGATGTGCCCGTTGGAAATCCGAATCCCGGGACCGAGCGGCGAAGACGGGAACGTGTCGATCATGGGTCTCGGGAAGGCTCCCGCTGCTTTTATCCGCCGCAGAACCGCCGCACGCAATCGAGGAGCTTGTCCGGCCGGATCGGCTTAGCCAGGAAGTCGGCGACGCCTGGCGCGTCGCGTATGAACGTCAGCCCCGAAAGGAGTACGACGGGGCTTCGCTTCCCGACTCCATCCCGGCGGGCCAGAAACTCCCAGCCGTCGACGCGCGGCATCCGGAGGTCGAGAAGAATGAGACACGGCGACTCCATCGCCGCAAGGCGCTCCAGCGCGTCCTGCCCGTCTTCCGCGGTGACGACCGCGTAGCCCTCTTCGGAAAGAAGTTCCCGGACGGCATCTCGAACGCCGGGATCGTCGTCGACGACCAGGATGCTCCGAGGAGAATCGTTCATGGGCGCCGCTCCGACCCGGTGATGCCGGAGGCCTCGCGGACGAGAGCTTCTCCGGAGCGGCCTCGATCGATGCGCATTCTGCGGCGCAATTCGAGGAGAGAGACCGACTGCCGGGCGAGAGCGGCGAGCGCCTGCACTTGAGCTTCGCCGAGCTCGCGTGGCACGCGGTCGAGCACGCAGATCGTCCCGATGGCATGTCCGTCGGGAGTGAGAAGGGGGGCGCCCGCGTAAAAACGGAGCTTCGTGGGTCCGGTGACCAGCGGGTTGCGGGCGAAGCGGTCGTCCGCGGTCGTGTCGGGAATCACGAAGACGTCCCGGCCGAGAATCGCATGCGCGCAGAGAGCGTGCTCGCGGGAGGTTTCCGTGGCATCGACGCCGATGCGCGATTTGAACCACTGGCGGTCCCGGTCGATGAAAGTGACGAGCGCAATCGGCGTGTCGCAGATGAGCGCCGCGAGCCGGGCCACGTCGTCGAACTCGGGCTCCGGGTCCGAGTCGAGGACCTCGAACCGATACAGGGCGGCCAACCGGGAGGGCTCGTCGGGAGGCACGAGGGGATTGGCGTTGCCGGCAGGTGCCGAAGGGATCTGCTCGTGGACTTCCAGCAGCGCATCCCGCAGCTCGCGCGCGGTCTGAAAGCGTTCCGAGGGATCCTTCCTCATGCATCGTCGGACGATGTCGGCGAGCGCCGGGGGCGTGTCGGGAGCGAACTCCTCGAGCGGCGTGGGCTCTTCCTTGACCACCATCTCGAGGAGCTTGAACAGATTGTCGTTGCGGAACGCCTTCTGCCGCGTCAGAAGCTCGTAAGCGAGCAGGCCGAAGGAAAAGATGTCCGTGCGTTGGTCGACGGGATCTCCGCAGATCTGCTCGGGGGACATGTACCCGGCCGATCCGACTGCCACGCCCGCCTTCGTGATGTCCGTCTCCTGATTCGAGGACTTGGCGATCCCGAAGTCCATGATCTTGATCGCGCAACCGTCGAGCACGCGGATATTGGCGGGTTTGATGTCGCGGTGCATCACCCCTGCTTTGTGCGCATACTCCAGTCCGAGCGCGACGCCGACCAGGATTTTCAGCTTGTCGGCCAGGAGAACCGGCTCCCCGCGCACGATCAGCTGATCGAGGTCTTCTCCGGAAAGAAACTCCTGCACGATGTAGGGCACGTCGTCCTCGACGCCGAACTCGTACACGGTCGTGATGTTCGGGTGTTGCAGGCGCCCCGCGAGCTGCGCCTCCTGAAACGTTCTCGCCCGGATCTCGGGAGATCCGACCTCGCAGGTCTTGATTGCAACTTTTCGCTGGATGAGCGGGTCAAACGCCTCGTAAACGGTGCCGAAACCGCCCGCTCCGATCTTGGAGACGATCTCGTACTTTCCGATCTTCCGCCCGATGGCGGTCTCCCCGGAGCCGGCGGACGTGCCCGCGGGGTCCAGCCCGGCGCCCGTGAGCCGCTCGCCGGTCTGGGATCCGTCGCTCTTCTTTCCAGCGAGATTGGCCAGCCAGCCCATCAAAGCGCCTTTCGAGGGAAAACCGCGTCGAAGTGAAACGGCAGTTTACGCGCAAAGAGTCCGGATCAGTCGGCTTTCCGAGGAGCAGGATCCATGCCCGGTCAGGCGGGTCGAGCACCCCGACCCGCGTGCGAAAAAGAGGCGTTCCGCCCGATGAATTCATCGCTCGGATGCGCAAAGACTCTGTCGGTCTGAAGGAGAATTTCGCGCGGAGAAAGGCCAGGGCTCGGGGGGCTCGCGGACGCTCTATCGTCGCAGGCCGTAGAGCGCGCCGAAGGCCAGCGCCAGGAGGGCGATGCCGAATGCGATCGACAGCCATTCGCCCCGGCGCTGGCCCCGGGGACCCGTAAAAATCCCCCAGGTGATCCCCGCCAGCCACAGGCCGTTGGCCAGATGAAAGGCGACGGCGAACATCCCGAGCACATAGACCGCAAACGTGATCGGCTCGCGCATCCCCTCCTGCATGTGCCCGAAGTCGATCGGAAAGCCGGCACGCCAGGGCTCGATTTTTGTCTTGTAAACGTGCGCCGGGACGAACAGGAGGACGCCGATCGCCGAGATCCGCTGAAGGACATATTTCCAGTTTCGGAACCGCGGCTGAGCCAGGGCATTCGGACGAGACTTGAAAGTGATCACCAGCCCGACGATGGCGTGGATGACGAAAGGGAGGTAAACAAAAAGCCAGATCGCGGGTTGATAGATCGGCGAACCCGTCGCCGCGCGCAGCCGCCCGTCGAACGCCGCGCGCCCGTTGATGGCGTAGACATTGTTGAACAGGTGCCAGACCACGTAGATCGCCAGAGGAACGATGCCGCAGAAGGAAAAAATTCTTCGAGCCCAGAAGGGCCGGGTGCTGAAACCCGTCTCCGGCCGGGCTACCGCCGTCGCGCTCACGCGAGGGACGATAAACCAGCTCCTGCCGGGTGTCCAATCGTGAGATACCGGGCGCTAGGTGTGATTTCTCAGGACGTTGTTTACGTAGGTTAGTTGCCCATCTGGGTCCAGATCGGTGAGGCTGGAGGTGTCTAACGCCACCGACTCATTCGAGGAGGAGCCCAGATGGAGCTTCACAAGAATGCCCGAAGTTGCCCGGC
>JBBSGZ010000086.1:0-16364 GCA_038253555.1 Thermoanaerobaculia bacterium | reverse complement strand
GAACGCACCGGCGAGCGGCTCGGCCGGATGCGGCCTCGACTGCCCGGCTGGTCCCTTCGTTCGCTCACGCTCCCGCCCCGAGAGGCTCCTCCCTCCCTCTGGTCGGGAGACTCCTCTCGGGGCGAGCTTAGTCACCCTCGTGGTTAGAGCGCAGCTCTGCCCCCTCGCCCGCGCTCGGGGAGAGGGTTGGGGTGAGAGGGACCGCAGGCACGCGAAGCGGGCCGTCCCGAGGATCGCGCAGAGCTCAGCGGGGGCGCGCGCCGAACCGGCAAATCGGTAGTCGTGGACGCGCGCGCCCGCCGCGGAGAGCCCGGACAGGAGGTCTTCGCGGCTCGCCTGGCAGGGTGTCAGGCCCTGAGAAGAGATGAGCCGCCTGGCGAGCGTACGGGCCACGATCCACGACGCGCCGACCCAGGCAGCGGCTCCTGCGGAGGCGACGGCCAGGGCCACGCGGCGGCGCATCGGCAGACGCTTCAGCTGTCGGCCAGGCTTCCTCTCGACCCGGTGGCTAGAATGTCGGCATGCTGCGCCGCCGCGCCGTCCTCGTGCTCCTCCTGGCCGCCCTTGCGGCTCCGATGCGTCCGCAGACGGCGCCCCCCCCTGCTCATTTCCGAATCGTTAAAGCGGGTCCCGGGTGCTACGCGGCGATCGCGACGCCGGAAGACCGGCTCTCCGTCGGCAACGCGGGCTTCGTGATCGGGTCCGAGAGCATCCTCGTCATCGACACGTTCGCGACGGAAGAGGCGGCTCGGGATCTCTTCGCCGAGATCCGGCGCTTGAGCGCCCTGCCGATCCGATGGGTCGTCAACACGCACTATCACCTCGATCACGTCGGTGGAGACGCCGTGTTCCAGCGCGAGGGCGCCGCCATCCTGGCGCACGAAAACGTCCGCCGGTGGGCCCGAAGCGAGAACCTGAAATGGCGGAAAGAGATCACCCCAAGGGATCGGGCGCTCGTAAGCGCGCTCGTCCTGCCCGAGATCACGCCGTCCTCCGGCATGACCCTCTGGCTCGGCGATCGGACCGCCCGCGTTCTGGTTCTTCCCGGGCATACCGGCGGGGACGTCATCGTCCGGGTCGAGTCCTGCGACGTGGTCTACGCGGGAGACCTGTTCTGGAACGCGACGGTCCCCAACCTCATCGACGCCGACACCGCGGCGTTGATCGCGACGCTGGAAAAGTTCATCCGCGATTTTCCCGCCGCGGCCTTCGTCCCGGGGCACGGGGAGCCCGGCCGCGCCCTCCAGGTCAGGTTTTTCCGCGACTATCTGACCGGCATGCGGCAGGCGGCCGCCCGGGCGATGGAAGCGGGTCTGACGGGGGCTTCGCTCGTGGCGTCGGCAAGGGAGGCGCTGCGGCCGCGTTACGGCACCTGGACCTGGTTCGATCACTTTGCGGGCGCCAACCTCGAGCAGACCGAACAGGAAATGCGCGGAACCCGGAAGCTTGCGAAAGAGGAGCGTGTCGGCATAAAGCCGCTCCGACCTGAGGCTCGAGACAACCAGGAGATTCCATGAACGACATTCCTTCGGGGAAGAACACGCACGAATCGCAGGCGGACGGGGCGCCAGCCGTTTCCCAGGCATCCGCATCCGCCGCCCCCGCCGCGGCCGAGGACACCCCTCGTTACGCGGTGTCCATCGAGTGGGTCGGGGACGGGAGCGGCTGCGGGACGGCGCTCGTCACGGAGGGGACCTTCAGGATCCCGATCGGCGGCGCGAAGGAGCTGGGCGGCTGCGGGAAGGGCGCCAATCCGGAGGAGCTTCTTCTCACGGCCATCGGCGCGTGTTTCGCGGGGACCTGGGGAATCTTTTTGAAGAAGCTCGGAGTCCCCTACCCCGATCCCGCCCTGCGACTGACGGGAGAGCTGGGGAAGGATCCGAACGGCGGCTTTCGGATGACCCGGGTCTCGATCTTCGCCCGCGTTCCCGCTGCGCTGCTCGCCTCCCACCGCACGGCTGTCGAGAAGACCCTGGCGCTCGCCGAGAAGTACTGCATCATCTCGAAGGTGGCGAAGGCGGCGATGCCGCTCGACGTCGCGATGGAAGAGGCGGAGGGATAGCTCTCCGCTGCCAGTCCTCAGTCTCCGCCGGAGGAGCCTTGCGGCGCGTTCCGATCGAAGATGCGTTCGACCTGCACTCTTTTCTGCCGAAGGATGTGCCTTCCGTCCTCGACGAATACCTGCGCGAGGCGCTGGAGGCGGGCCTCCGCGAAGTCCGTCTCATCCACGGCAGAGGCATCGGCGTGCGTCGGGCGGAGGTGAGGCGTCTCCTGGGACGGCGCAAAGAAGTCGTCGAGTTCTTCGACGCCCCCCCGGAGCGGGGCGGCGCGGGGGCGACGATTGTGATCCTGAAGATCCCGCGCGGGGATGAAGGATCGTAACGACGCGACGGTCGAGCGGATCTGACGACTATTCGCCCCGCTCGGAACCCACCGCATCCGCCGTCGCTCCCAGAGTCAGCGGCTGACCGCACACGCATTCCGTTGCGAAGCCGCCGGTCGCGTCGGCCGTGACGCCGCGGATGGCGCGCCCGTCGTTGATCGAGCGGTCGGTCGACCAGCGGCGGAGCGATCCCGTCACGAGCCCCGACGCGGTGCTGGTGTTGACCGCCACCTGGCAGCGGCAACCGGGGCACTCGGTCCAGTGATATCGCACGTTGGTCTCTCCTGCAGCTCAGCTGCTCGTCTTGTCCCAGGTGCGCCGTGTCGGCGTCGATGTCGGGGTTTCCCGGGCGGCGGTGCGCGGCGCCGGCTCCCCGCGCTGCAGGGGCTCCCCGCGCATCTGCTTTAAGGCCTTCTTGCGTTCGTACATGACGCGGTCCGCCGTCTCGATGGCCATGTCGAGCGGCACTCGGCTCGAATAGGGGGTGACGCCCACGGAGGCCGCGACGAACTTCTTGTAGGCCCGCGCCCCGGCGCGCTGAGACTGGCGTACTTCTTCGATTTTCGAAGGCAGCATGTAAAACCGCTTTTTGGCGACCTCCTGGTCCATGCCGGGCAGCACGACTAAGAACTCATCGCCGCCCCACCGGATCAGGTAGTCGTCGCCGCGGATGAGTTTCTTCACGGCGGCGGCGACGGTCCAGATCGCCTTGTCGCCCTCCTCGTGGCCTTCCTTGTCGTTGATGGTCTTCAATCCGTCGACGTCGATGAGCACGATCGAGCCGCCCGCGGGCTCGCGAGCGAGCGTCGGACGGAGGTCGTCGAGAAAAAACCGGTTGTACGCTTCCGTCAGCGGGTCGATCTGGGCGCGGCGCTTCGAACGCTGGGTGTCGTCGACCGCCCGGGCGTGCACGGTGGTCAGTTTCCGTTCCGTGTCCTCCATAGCCCAGATGATCAACCCGATCCCGAACAGCATCTGAAGGAAGAGATCGTAGAACCCGGAATAGGAGAGGAAGGAGAACACCTGATTGTTGCTCGCCGAGATGGCGTAGAAAACGACGTAGGCCATCTGCAACAGGGTCGTGCTCGCCGCGAGCGCGCCGGAGAACGTCTTCCCGAGGCCGGCGCCGCGGCTGCGGAAGATCAGGACGGTGATGACAAACCAGGCGATTGCGCTGACCGCCATGTGGACCGCAAAGAAAAGGTATCCGGTGCGAAACAGGGCGACGATGGCGAACGAGACGACGAGCCCGACGAGAGCGGCGGTGCGAAGCGGCCTCCCGAGCGAGGATTCGTGCTCCATCCGGTCCGCGGCCACGATCAACGAGACCAGATAGAGCAGCGTGAAGTACTCGTAGGGCAGATTCGCGAAAGGAATTGCCCCCTCGGGAAGGAGGAGAAAGGACGTCAGCGCCACGAAGAGAAAGAGCCAGCCGTACCCCGCGGCGTTTAAGACGGTGGTTCCGCCTGACCTCGAAAGGTACAGAAAGATGAGGGCGAGCAGGCCGGCCCCGATTGTCTGAACGTACAGGCCGAGATGCGAAATTGCCATGGGGGTCTCTCGAAGCTTAACGCTTTCCGGCGAAAAAGGTCAGCGGGCGTTCATCCGCGCGCCCACGCGGTGGAGGATTTCGCCGGGCCCCGCCGCGCGGCAATCCCGCCGCGAATCGCCGGCTTCGCTGCAGACGACCGGGATCCAGGAAAAGCTGTTCGGGCCCCGCATCTGCACGCCCCGGGTCGGCCGGGCCCCGCCGCTCGGAAGGGCCAGAGCATCCATGCCCTCCGGTGCGCCCTCGAGCTCCATCCGGAATTTCGCCTTCCCGATGTTCAGGAGCACCGGATCGGAGGAGGCGAGCGCGATCTCCATCGGCTGCCCCTTGCCGCTCGTCCAGTTGCCGACCAGACCGTTCGTGGCGAGCTCGTCGGCCGCGGTCTCGAAGATCCGAAGAACTCCTTCCGTCATGTGCATGGCGCCGGAGTAGAAGCCGTCGAAGGAAGCGGAGTGGCCCGAAAGGACGGCCTCTCCCGGAACGGGGGCGCCTCCGGCGAGCGTCACCCGGAGCTGCACGGGCGGGGCCTGCGACCCCAGGGTCAGCACCACGTCGCGCTGTCCCGGGCCGGCGTCGCGCGCGGTCACCGGGAGCGAATCCTCTTTCCCCGGCACGCCGAGGCGCACGGCGAAGATGCCTTCCGCGGCGTCCGTGACGATCTGAAGCCGCGGACCCCTCTTCAACGGGCCCAGGTCGTAACGGGCGTAGAGGCTCTCGAGCGAGCTCTTCTGGTAGAGCCGCGTGGGATACCAGGAGGGAATGACCAGTCCGCGGATCCTGGTCTCGCTTCTCGCAGGATCCGGTTCGAGCTTGAATCCCGCGTAGCGGAAGCTCTCCACCTGGTGGTGCGTTCCGTCCGGAGTTTCGCGGGTCCGCTCCCGTCGATACTCGGCCGGAGCGTCGAGGGAGGGACGGTCCCAGGCGTAGTTCCAACCAACCCGCTCGCCGCAGTCGGGCAGCGGCCCGGAGCGGGTCTCCACCGGAACCCGCAACAGAGCGCGGTCCCGGAATCGCCACACGCTGCGGCATTCGACTGTCTCGCCCGCGCTCGCCGCCACGACTTCGAGGAGCACGCCGGCGCTGCCGAGACTCCCCGGAGCGAGGGAGACCGCGGCCGCTCCCCCCGCGGGCAGGGGAGCGTCCGCGCGCGCGACCACCTTGCGCGACGAACCCGGGCGGACCTCGCGGCGCAGCGTCTTTCCATGAACCGCCGCCGTGACCGTTTCGAGAGTCCCGTCCCCGTCGAGGTCGACGGCGACGGACTCGGGTGGCGGCGGCGCGGTGGCCGCGAAGAGAACGAGCGTCAGCGGGAGGATCATGGCCGCGCGATCAGGCGAAAGTCGCCGTCGTCAGGACGGGGCCGCCTCGCTCCGCCGCGCCTGCGGGCTCGCAAGTCCCGGACATCTCGCGGTCCGCAGATTCTCAGCTTCCCGTCTTCTGAACGGCGGCTTCGGCCGCGGCAAATCCGATGCGGCTGTGAGTTCCGTCGCAATACGGCTTGTTGACCGAGGCGCCACATCGGCAGAGGGACACCGCGCGCCCCTCTTCGATCACGGTTTCGTTTCCCTGCGGATCCGTCAACCGGGCTGGACCTGTCACGCGATACGGCCCGTTCGGATTCACGCGAATCGTGCAATCGGCCATGAAGGCTCTCCTTGTGCAAGCCTCCAATTGTAGCTTGAGAGAATCGTTCGCCGCCGTGCGCGGAGCGGCCGCCGTGCTACCCTGATGCAAATCCTTGCGCGCGTTTGAAAAAGCTCCTCCGGACATTCAGGAGATTCTGACCAAGCCCATCCGGGAGCTCGGTTTGAAGCTCGAGGGCTCCCCTCTCGAGCGCTACGTCCTGAAGCTCTCGCGCGAGCTCGAGCGAAAGGGGCTCAAGAGATTCCGGCCCGGGTGCTATCTGACCGACGAGTGGGGATGTCCGTCCGGTGAGCCGGTGATCGGCATTCCGTTCTATCTCGCCGACCCGAAGCTCGCACGCCTCGAGAAGGAGATGAACGATCTCGAAGACGAGCGCGAGATCCTGATGTACCTGCGCCACGAAGCGGGACACGCGTTCAACTACGCCTACGAGCTCTACAAGACTCCCGAATGGCGGGACCTGTTCGGCCCTTTCCGGCGTCCTTATCGCGACGATTACAGGCCGGTCCCTTTCTCGCGCCGCTTCGTGCGGCATATCGCCGGGTGGTACGCGCAGAAGCACCCGGACGAAGATTTCGCCGAGACGTTCGCGGTCTGGCTCACACCGGGTTCGCAGTGGCGGCGGCGATACCGGGGATGGCCTGCGCTCGCGAAGCTTCGCTACATCGACCGGGTGGCGCGACGCGTCCGCGACCAGGCTCCCATCCGCGAGCGGGGAGCGACCGACATCACGGTCGACGAAATGGATACGACGGTGGGGGAGTTCTACGACGGGAAAATCGAAGAAAAATCCGCTTCCGTCGTGGAGCTCCCGCTCGACAGCGACCTGACGGACATCTTCCAGGTGTCGAAGCGGCGGCGTAAGGGCGTCCGGCCCGCCGCCGACCTCCTTCGCGAAAATCGCAAATCGATCATCGACAAGATCGCCTACTGGACCGGCGTCGCCCGCCCTCTGGTCAAACAGATCGTCGAGGCCATCGCGCATCGCGTCGGCGAGCTCGGCCTCGTGGCCGACGTTCGCTGCGAACCCGAGCACCTGACGGAGGTGACGGCGTACGCCACGGCGCTCGCGATGAATTACCTGACCAGAGGAAAGTTCGTGCAGCCTTGACCGGGAGGACCGCATGAGCAACTCGCTCCGGGAGAAGACGAAAGTCGCGATCCTCTATGACCTCTGGGAGGAGACGCCGCCCGAGGCCGAGCCGGCGGAGCCGCCCCCGCCGAAGGGGAAGAAGCCGGGAACCCGCCGGAAGCGCAAACGCGAGAAGCCCGACCGCGAAGAGGTGTTCGATGCGCTCGAAAAGCTGGGGCATGAGCCGTCCTACCTCGTGCTCGACGGACGCCCCCAGACGCTCGCCGCGGTCGCGCGGGCGGACGTGGACCTGGTCTTCAACCTGACCGAGTCCTACGCCGGAGACGACACGAAAGACATGAACATCGCGGCGTACCTCGATCTGATCGACAGCCCCTACACCGGGGCCGGTCCCCATGCTCTCTATCTCGCGCAGGACAAGAGCCTCGCGAAAAAGATTTTCGCGTTCCATGACATACGGACGCCGTACTTCGCGACGTCCTATCGCGGGAAGCTCGACCACGCGCACGACATCTCGTTTCCCCTGATCGTCAAGCCCACCTCGGAGGATGGATCGATCGGCATCGACTCGAGTTCCGTCGTCGGAAGCGTCAAGGAGCTGATGGAGAAGATCCACTACATCCACGAGGAGTTCGACGGCCCGGCGTTGATCGAGGAGTACATCGCCGGGCGGGAGATTTACGCGTCGGTGATCGGCAACGGAAACGCGGAGACGCTTCCCTTGATCGAGCTCGATCTGTCGAAGCTCCCGGAGGGGACGCCGCGAATTGCCGGAAGCGACGTGAAGTGGGAAAAGGAAACCCAGGCCTACAAGGTGACGAAGTCCGCGCCCGCGGAGAACCTCGACGAAGAGACGACGCGGCGGCTGTCCGAAACCGCGCTCGCCGCTTATCAGGCTCTCCGGCTGCGCGACTACGGGCGCATCGACATGCGCCTCTCCGATAAAGGCGAGGTGTATGTCATCGAAGCGAACCCCAACCCCTGGCTGGCGAGCGGGGCGGAGTTCGCGATGGCGGCTCGGAAGGCGGGGCGCAGCTACACGCAGTTAGTCGGCGAGATCGTCGAGCTGGCGCTGGCGAGGTACTCGGCGGAATAACGTCGCCTTCGCTCACTGCGGGATCTGCCTTCGCCGTGCGCGAGCCAACAGGCGAGCCGTTCGCCGGTGCTGGCGAGAGGGCGAGGATCCTTTCGTCTTGCGTGCCCTCCTTCCGGCTTAGAATCCCGGGCATGAACTACAGACGCTGGATCGCGACTCTCGTCTTTGTCGCCGCAACCTCCGCCGCTTCGGCGGCGCCGGGCCCCATCGCGGGGGTCACCATGCCGGACACCGTCACGGCCGAGGGAAAATCCCTGAAGTTGAATGGCATGGGCTTGCGCACGAAGGTCGTGTTCAAGGTCTATGTCGCCGGGCTTTATCTCGAGGCGCCGTCGAAGGACGCCGCCGCTGTGATCGCCGCCGACGAGGTCCGGTCGATCCGGCTGGCCGTGCTGAGGAGCTTAAAAGGCTCTCAGGTGATGGAGGCCATCGAGGAGGGTTTCGAGAAAAACTCGAAGGCGCAGATGGCCGCTCTGAAGCCGCGTCTCGACCGACTCGGCAAAATGGTCCCCAACGTCGAAAAGGGGGACGACATCGTGATGACCTACGTTCCCGGAAAGGGAACCATCGTCAGCGTCAAGGGCGGCGAGAAAGGCGTCATCGAAGGAAAGGATTTCGCCGACGCTCTCCTCTCCGTGTGGCTCGGCGCGAACCCGGTCCAGGAAGACCTGAAGAAGGAATTGCTGAGGGGCTGACCGTCCCAAGGATGGCGGCATAGGGCGCCGGCTTGACCCAAGTGCCGAGCGAAGGCGGCGCGGATCCCGTTTGACGCAGCGGGAATCGGCGGAGTCTCTCTTCGCCGAGGGAATTGGGAACTGAGAGTCTCGGAGAATGCCCTGCGGCCGGCCGATCAGCCCGCGGCGGCTTCCGGCTTCGGTCCGAGTCCGATCCGGCGGCGGAAGCGGTCGAAGCCGACCCCGATGAACATGAAGGACGTCCACATCTTCGACGAGAACGGCATGCGCTCGACGCCGCCCGCGAGCGTCGTCGTGACGGCCGCGCGGATCTTGTCGAAGGGAGCTTCCGAGCAGAACGCCTCGAAGAACACGGGATCGTAAAAGGCGTAGACGAACCGGCGGAAGCGCCGGAAGAGAGTACGCGCATAGCGCTCGTAGGAGGCGAGGTCGGACGCGTCCACGCGGCCGTGCCGCCCGAGCGCGCGCTCGATGTCGTGTGCGGCGCGTTCGCCGGTCGCCATGGCGAGGAAGACGCCGGTGGAAAAAACGGGATCGAGGAACGCCGCCGCGTCGCCGACCATGGCCCAGCCGTCCCCGCGAAATCGCCCGGACGTCGCGGAGTAGTCGGAGATTCCGTGCACGGGCGAAGTCCGCCGGCCCTCCCCGAGAAGGTCCCGCATCCTCGCCGACCGCCCCACGATCCGCTCGAATCGCTGGTCGAGCGTTTCGCCCTCCGGTCCGCCCCGGGCGTCGGCCGGGTCGAACACGGCGCCGACGCTGGAGGTCCCGTCGGAAAAGGGGATGATCCAGTACCAGACGCCGTTCTCGACCGGCAGGAGGATGTCGCCCGCCTCGCGCCCCTCGGCCCTCGGAACCTGCTCGAAGTGCGCGAAAAGGGCGGCGCGCCTCAATTTCTTGTCGAAGCGGCGCGTGCCGAGCCTGCGGGAAAGGAAGGCATCCTGGCCGGTCGCGTCCACGACGACACGGCCGTGAAGCTGGAAAGGCACGCCGTCGGGCCCCACCGCGTCGACTCCGACTGCCCGCCCCTTCTCGAAGAGGACCTCCCGCACCGCCGTCTGCCCACGCAGATCCGCGCCAAGCTCCATTGCGTGCTCGAGGAGAAGCTGATCGAACTCCGCCCTCTTGACCTGGTAGGCCATCGGATGCTGGTCGTCCGCGGCGTCGGCGAAGACGACGGGTCGGATCCCGCCGTTTGACTCGTTCCAGAAGTACGCCCCGTACTTCTCCTGAAATCCGGCCTTGCGGACCTTGTCCATCACGCCGAGGCGTTCGAGGATCGGGAGGCTGTACGGAAGGAGCGACTCGCCGACGTGAAAACGGGGGAACTTCTCCTTTTCGAGCACCACGACCCTGCGGCCCGAGCGGGCGAGCAGGGCCGATACGGTGGACCCCGCCGGCCCTCCTCCGATGACGATCGCGTCCCAGGTCCCGTTCATGCCGCCATCATCTCAAACGTCGCGGGGCGGCGCGGACGCTTGCCGGCGCCGTTGCCGGCGTGGCGGGCGGTCCTGAGTCTGCCACGCGCGGCGAGAAGACGAACCGGGCGGTCCAGTTATCCGCGCGAGCCCGGAAGCTTGTCGGCGAGAACCTCCACCTTCTGGATCGACGGGGGCTTCGCGAAAAGCTCGCCCGCCTTCGCCATCAGAGCGGCCGCGACGGCTCCGGAGAGGTGCGCGTCGCGTCCCTCCTCGTCCGGAAAGGCGTCGAAGATGCCGAACGTCGCGGGTGCGAGGCGAAGTCCGAACCAGGCCGTCGTCTTCGGCTCTTTTTCGACGAGGGCCTGGCCCTGCCTCAGAAAGCTCTCGACCTCCGCCTCTTTCCCCGGTTTCGCTTCGAGAAGGACCCACAATGCCGTCTTGACCATGCCCGCCTCCTGTTTTCGCTGCCATTCCCTCGTTCGCCCCCATCATAGGATGAGCGGCGGCATTCGATGCAGGACAGAGCCCACGCGGTCGAGTTTCAGGACGTGCGCAAGGCGTTCCGAGCCGGCCGCGACGTCCTCGACCGGTTCGCGCTCACGGTCGGCCGGGGAGAGACCGTGGCCCTCGTCGGGCCCTCCGGCTGCGGCAAGACGACCGCGCTCCGGCTCGTGAACCGTCTGCTCGCGGCCGATGGCGGCGTCGTCCGGGTCATGGGGCGGGATGTCTCGGAAGAAAACCCGGTCGAACTCCGGCGCAGGATCGGTTACGTGATCCAGGAGGGGGGCCTGTTGCCGCACTGGACCGTGGAACAGAACGTCGAAACCGTCCCCAGGCTCCTGGGCTGGACCGCGGAGCGGCGCCGCGTCCGCGTCCGGGAAGTCCTCGAAATGGTGAATCTCTCAGCCGACGAGTTTTCAGGACGGCGCCCGAGGGAGCTCTCGGGAGGGCAGCGGCAGCGCGTCGGAGTCGCCCGCGCGCTGGCGGCGGACCCGGAGCTCGTTCTCATGGACGAACCCTTCGGCGCTCTCGACCCGATCGCGCGGCGCGCGCTGCAGAAGGAATTTCTCTCGTGGAAGAGAGAGCTTCGCAAATCCGTGCTGCTCGTCACCCACGATCTTGGCGAAGCCTTCCGGCTGGCGGATCGCGTCGCGATCGTCCGAGCCGGCCACGTCGTCCAGGTCGGGACGCCGCGCGAAATCGCCGAGAGTCCGGCGGACGACTTCGTGCGGGAGTTCGCTGCGCCATGAGAGAGCTCGGCAGCTATTTCTGGCAGCGGCGCTCCGAGATCCTGTCCCTGACGGGCGAGCACCTCGTGCTGGTTCTCGTTGCGATCGTGCTGGCCGCCGCGATCGGAGTCCCGCTGGGCGTCCTTCTCACGCGGACACCCCGGCTCGCGCGGCCCGTTCTCGGGCTTGCCGGAGTCGTTCAGACCGTGCCGAGCCTGGCGCTCTTCGGATTTCTGATTCCGCTCCCGCTGATTGGAGGGATCGGGCCGCGCACCGCGATCGTCGCTCTCATCGTGTACGCGTTGCTGCCGATCCTCCGCAACACCCATTCGGGGATCCTGTCCGTCGACCCTGCCATTGCCGATGCGGCGGACGGGCTCGGCATGACGCCGCGCCAGCGGCTCTGGTGGGTCGAAATCCCGCTTTCCCTTCCGGTGGTCCTCGGCGGCATCCGAATCGCAACGGTGGTGTGCATCGGCATCGCGACGATCGCGGCGGCCGTAGGGGCGGGAGGGCTCGGCGTGCTCATCTACCGGGGAATTGCGACCGTCGACAACCGGCTCATCCTGGCAGGAGCCCTTCCCGCCGCGTGTCTGGCCGTCGGGGCCGACGCGATCCTGGGCGCCGCCGAGCGCCGCTGGTCGGGAGTTCGACAAGAGGCCAGGCATTGAGGCGCGGCAGGGCGTCTCACGATTCCGCGGCGTCGTTTCCCTCGACGCCCGGGACGGCCGCCGTTGCGCGAGACGGAAGAGCGGGATGGCTGATCCTGGCGGCGATGCTCGTTTTCGCGACGTCCCCGGCCTGCGCGCGCGGACCGCGGAAGGTCCGCGTCGGATCGAAGAACTTCTCCGAGCAGGTCCTCCTCGGAGAAGTGGTGGCTCAGGCGCTCGAGGCGCGCGGCGTCGCGGTCGACCGCAAGCTCAATCTGGGAGGAACGTTCGTGTGCCACGGCGCCCTGCTTGCCGGCGAGCTCGACCTGTACCCCGAGTACACCGGGACGGCGCACACCGCCATCCTGCGCGAAAAGCCGGATCGAGATCCCGCCGGTGTCCGGCGGAAGGTGACGGAGGAGTATCGCCGCCGGTGGGGGGTCGTCTGGGCGCCCCCGCTCGGCTTCGAGAACACCTTCGCGCTCGTCGTCCGGGAAGAAGATGCGCGGCGCCTCGGGCTCTCCCGCATCTCGGACCTGAAAAACCATCCGGATCTCCGGCCGGGGTTCGGTTACGAGTTCGTGGAGCGCGCGGATGGGTACCGCGGACTGGCGGAGGCGTACGGCCTGTCCTTCCAGAACCGTCCGGCGGAGATGGACCTCGGCCTCCTGTATCCCGCGCTTCAGGCGGGGCGCGTCGACGTCGTCGCCGGAAACTCGACGGATGGCCTGATCGCCGCGATCCACGGGGTGGTACTCGAAGACGACCGCCGATATTTTCCCCCGTACGAAGCCGCCTTCGTGGTCCGCGGCGCCATCTGGAGCTCGCGGCCGGACGTCGTCTCGGTCCTGCAGGCTCTGGCGGGACGCCTCGACGCCTCCCGGATGCGCGCGTGGAACGCAAAGCTCGACCGCGACAAGAAGCGCCCTGAAGACGTCGCGCGCGAGATCGTCAAGTTCCTGGCCCTGCCGGCGGCAAATTCCGGCTCGCGGTAGCGGCGATCCGGCGAAGGCCGGGAACATCCCTACTTCTTTCGCCTTTCGCCCTGACTTCCGGCGGGAGGTCCGCCGCGCCCAAACTCCCTGCCCCCAGAGGTTAGGCTCCGCGTAACACACTTTTTCCCGGCCGATCTGTTACTCTCATGTCACACCCGCTCATGAAAGAAATTCTCGGTCTGTCGTCGCCGGCGGGCTGGTCCCTCCTCGGGGCCGCGGCGCTTCTGCTCGCGCTGCTGGTCATCTCGTTTCGATCCCGGTCGTACGTCTTCTGCCAGTACCTCGCGACGATGACCGGAATCAACCTGCGGCCGTCGGAGGTCCGGGAGGCGCATCGGCGGGGCGGCAAGGAAGGCGTCCGCGAGCTCTTTCTCGACCTGATCATCCGGGAAGACTTGAAGCACGGGCCCGCCACGATTCCCGACGGAGCGGACGTCCACGTCTCGAACTGACGCCCCGCAGGGGAACCCGGCGGCTGGCTGACTAGAGAGATGGGGCGGGCCTCCGGTCGTTCGACGCGACCTCCGGCCCGCGGAGGACCAACGAAGGCCCTAAGCACCAACCAATGGCGTGAAAGTGTCATATTGACTGGACCACTGAATGGGGGAAGGTCGTGATAACTGACAACCGGTAACTGACAGGCTGATAGCTGACAGCTGTAGCTTTTCCAAACGTGTCGCCTCTCGAAAAAACCATCGCCTTCCTCTCCCGCCGCTTCGGGCCCTCGCGGCTTGCGCTGCTCGTGGCCGCGTGGATCCTGGCGCTGGGCGCCTGGGGCACTTTCGCCCGGACCGTGCTCCCGATCGAGCACCGGCTCGAGTGGGAGATCCCCGTCGAGCTGCGGGCGCCCCTCTACGCGAAATTCGACTCCGGCTGGTACCTCTCGATCATCGAGTGGGGGTACGGGGCGCCCCCGCCGGCCGGGCACCCGTCCGCGCACGCGTTCTTCCCGCTCTATCCGTGGGTGGCGAAGGTGCTTCACCACACCTTCGCGATGGACGGGTTCCACGCCGGAATGCTGGTCTCCTACCTCTCCCTGTTCCTCGCGATGCCCCTCTTCCTGCGCGAGGGGCGCGCGCGGCGCGGCGAGGCCGGCGCCTGGCGCTCCGTCCTCTTCCTTCTGCTCTTCCCGACCGCATTCTTTCTCGCGGCGATGTACGCCGAGGCGACGTTCTTTCTCTTCTCGCTTCTCGCGTTCTGCGCCGCCCGCGCCGGCTGCACTCGCCGGGCAGTCCTCTGGGGGGTGCTGCTGGGGCTGACGAAGGCTTCCGCGCTCGCCGCCGCGCCCGCCCTGTTTCTCGCCGCTCTCGAGCCGCGGGGAGAAGAGGGCACGCCCATCCTGCCTCTGTCGCGCCGGATCCGGGACGCCGCGTTGATCGGTCTTGCTCCGTTCGCGGCGGTGTGGGCCTGGGTGTTCGGCGTCGGCATCGCGCACGGTGAGCCGGGCCTCTATTTCCGCTCCCTCTCGGGCTGGCACCGAGGCTCGAGCCCGCTCTCGGGGGTGACGGCCTTCTTTCAGGGCATCGCGAGCTACGTCTCCCGGGGGGGCTGGAAGACGGAGCCGCTGCACCTCGTCGAATACGGGCTCGGCCTCCTTTTCCTGCTCCTCGCTGTCCGCCTCGTTCTTCGCCGCCGATGGGCCGATGCCGCCTTCGTCGCCGCCGCGCTGGCGCTCCCAATCTCGACGGGCCTCTCGGACGGAATGCCGCGCTACGTGCTCGCCGCCTATCCCGCGTTCTACGAGCTCGACGGAGTCTTCGCCTCGGCGCTGCGCGGGCGGCTGGCCTGGTGGATCGTCTCTGGCGCCCTGCTCCTCTGCCTTTCGGCGCGGTTCGTCAACGCGCGCTGGGTGGCGTAGCTAAGCCGGCCCGGCATCACGCGCGCGCCGGCGTCAACCGCAATTCCTCCTGCGCGGAGAGGATTCAGAAGGCTGAGGTGTCTTGCACCGGCTGAAACGCAGTCCCCTGATTGTTGTGGTAGGTCTTCACGGATCCGCGCTGCGTGTCTCGAACGGTAATCGTCACGTCAACGTTCGTGAGGCCCCCGGCGAATACCCAAAAGCGGCCATTGAACCCCCGTCCGTCCACCATTTTCATGACCACTTCGACGGCGTTTTGCGAGAAAAAAAAGAAGTACCCGGTATCAGGACTGAGGGTAACGGCGTTCGCCACTCGCCCGCGATCGAGATGGCCGACGGCTATCCGATCAAGCCGGGTCTCGCCTCTCGCTCGGGACAGCCTGGAGGCTGCACGAGGCGAGGGCGCCGTTCAGCATATCTTCCACAGCCGTTTGAGTTTGCCCAGGCTGGGCGTGCGGGACAGAGCCGGGACAGAGGCGGGACAGCGCGGGACGTGTCCCGCAGGCGCTCTGCGGTCGCCGGGTGCTAAAAAGGGATGCGGGCGTCGTGTCCGGCCTTTTGCAGTCCCGTCAGGAAGGACGACCCCGGTCGGAGGAGATTCCGGTCCTTGAAAGGAGGAGGGAGCAAAAAGGCCGTCCACCAGGTTGCGGCGGCGCAGGGCCGTCTGCACTGGAAGAGCAGGCCGACGTCCTTTGCCTTCGCCGAGAGCAGCCCACTCTTTCCCGCGAGCCCGTAGGCCCAGATGGCCTCGTGTTCCAGGGACAGAGCGGTGTTCATCAGACCGATGTCGTCGTACGGGGCGGAGAGCGGCGCGCCCTTCCTGGGAATCGCGAAGAGCGGCTGTCCGGCGGCGGCGAGTCCCAGGGCCAGTCCGGCGGTGCCGGCACTGCGGAACAGATCGCGGCGATCCCGCATGGGAAACTCCTTTGTGTGAATCGGGGGTTCGTTCCGGCCGATTCTATTCGAAGCCTCCCCGACGCCTGGTGACCGGGCGACGTCGCGATCCACTCGATCAGATTCCCGGAACTCGCTGCGAGAGCACGGCCGGCCCCGGGTTTCAGCCAAAACCTCTTCCCGCGGTCAGGCGGTCAATGCGATTTCGCCGGGTTCGGCCGCACTCCGAGCGAATCGAGCGCGTCTAAGACCTGCTGCCCGCGGACCCGGACCTTGTAGTCCTCGGTGAGATTGCGCCAGCGCACAGTCCCCGACGAGTCGATCAGGAACTCGCCGGGGCGCGAGAGATCGGCGCCACCGGGCCCGGCCCCCGGGTGGAGCAGGTCGTATCGGCGGACCACTTCGCCCTTCGGGTCCGAAAGGAAACGGAACGTGTAGCCCTGCTTCGCGGCGAGTGCGGCCGTCACATCGGGCGGATCGACGCTCACGGCGACGACGGTGACGCCCCGGGACCCGAGTTCGGGCAGTTTTTCCTGAAGACTCCGCAACTCGGAGTTGCAGTAGGGTCACCAGAATCCGCGGTAGAAGACGAGCAACGTCCAGGAAGCCCGGGAGACGGCGCCGCGTAGCTCCGAAAGCGACACGACCCGCCCGTGCGAATCGGGCAGGCGGAATTCGGGAGCTTTCTGGCCGATGTCGGGCGCGGCCAGCGATGGCGGCAGTGGGGCGGCCGCCATCACCGCGGCGAGTGAGACGGTCCCCACCGCCGTTGCAAGGGTCCTCGATGGAAACGGGATCTTTTGTGTTGGAGCTGCCCCGTTTCCGTGGACGGTTTTCGGTTAGGGATTCCATCGGGG
>JBBSGZ010000085.1:0-16661 GCA_038253555.1 Thermoanaerobaculia bacterium | reverse complement strand
CGTCCAGGTAATCGAAAACGAGAGAAAGTGAAAACTCTTTTTCGCCACAGTTGGCCCCTAACGCCCGATCGTCACGTGCCGAGGGGTTTCAGTACCCCCGAGATCTCGGTTTTTAGCATTACTCGGACAGACTCCTAGCTCCCCGTCAGCGTCGCTCCGATGCGGGCGGCTTCGTCGAGCAGCGCGAGCAGGTCTTCTTCCCGGGTGCGGAAGTTGACGATGCAGACCCGGAGCGCCGTCCGGCCCTTCAGGATCGTGGGGGCGAGGAAAAAGGATCCATCGCCGACGAGGCGATTGACGATCCTGCGGTTCACGGTGTCGAGATCCGCATCCGGGAGACTCCGGCCGGCCGGCTTGTACCGGAAGTTCACGATCGAGAGGACGGTGTCGGCGAGTCGCTCGAACTCCGGGCGGCCATCGACCGCTTCCGAGAGGACCCGCGCGAGGCGCACGTCATTCTCGATGCTCGCCGCGTATCCGCGCCGGCCGTGTGTCTTCCATCCCATCCACACCTTGAGCGCCTTGAAGCTGCGGGAGAGCTCGACGCCGCGCTCCGCGAACCAGGCGGGGCCGGGAAAGGGGCTCTCGGCGTCGGACGCGAGGTACTCCGGGAAGCGGCGGAAGGTGTCGCCCAGCCGTCCCGGCTCGCGCACGAGCGTGGCCCCCGCCTCGTAGGGCACGTAGAGCCACTTATGCGGATCGGCTGCGACCGAATCGGCGCGCGCCAGTCCGGAGAAGAGCGGCGCGAGGACCGGCGAGAGCACGGCCAGCGCCCCGTAGGCGCCGTCCACGTGGAACCAGAGATCTTCGCGCGCGCAGAAATCGGCCAGAGCATCCAGCGGATCGATCGCTCCGGTGTTCACCGTGCCCGCGTTCCCGACCACGATCGCCGGTTGAAACCCGGACCGGCGGTCCTCCGCGACAGCGCGCTCCAGATCTTCGAGACGGATCCGGAATCGTGCGTCGGAGGGCAGGTTGCGCAGCTGAGAGGTGCCGATGCCGAGGAGGTCCACCGCCTTGTCCACGCACGCGTGCGTCTGGTCGCTGGCGTAGACCGTGATGCGCGGCCTTCCCGGACCGGCGAGCCCGTCCTCGCGAACGTTGCCCGGTGTCCGCGCCCGGCGTGCCGCGGCGAGCGCCGTGAAGTTCGCCATGGACCCGCCGGAAACGAGGATGCCCTCAGCTTCCGGGGGGTAACCGATCGCGGCGGCGAGCCAGCCCACGACCTGCTTCTCGACGTGGATCGCGGCGTGGTCCCCTCCCCAGCAGTTCGGGTTCATCGCCGAGGCGAGGCCGTCGGCGGCGACGCCGACCGGGTCCGCGGTCGCATTGATGAACCCGTAGAACCGGGGGTGCGAGTTTCCCATCGGATACGGAAGGATGTGCTCGCGAACGAACGCGAGCGACTCTTCGAAAGGCACGCCTTCCTCGGGGGCGGGGCCCGAGAAGAGATCCGCCCCGGCGCCGACCTTCCCGAAAACCGGGCGCTCTAACAGGCTCTCTCGATGCCCGGCGATTGCCTCCGCGACCAGATGGCCGAGGCGGCGGACCTCGTCGGTCGGAAGGTCGAATCTCGAAGAGTCGTGGCGCGGCTGTTCGGGTTCCTTCACGCCGCACCCGGCAGCGCGCCTTCGATCGAGAGGAGCTCGCGCTTCCATCGAAGGCCGGACCCCCGGGTCCCCCCGGAGTACCCGCCCAGCCCGCCCGCCGCCACCACCCGGTGGCAGGGAACCACGATCGGGACGGGGTTCGCGCCGAGGGCTCCCCCCACCGCGCGCGCGGCCGCGGGGCTGCCGACGGCCCGCGCGATCTCGCCGTAGGTCCGGACCCGGCCGAACGGAATCGCGCACGTCGCCTCCAGGAGCACGCGGCGGGCAAACGGCGTCGCATACGCGGCCGGGTCGACCGGCACGGTGAAGTCCCGCCGCTTTCCGGCGGCGTACTGCGCCAGCTCCCCGGACGCCTTTCGGAGAAGCGGCGTCTCGGATGGTACGGCGTGGGGAATCTCCCGCCGCATTTGAGCGGACAGCTTCGTCGCAGATTGTCCGAAGATCACGCGGCAGAGACCGGCGGCCGTGGCCGCGAGCAGAACGCCGCCGAGCCGGGGAAAATCTTCCACGACGTAGGAGACAGGCATCCTGTCGCCGACCCGCCCCGGCGAGGTCTTCGCCTCGAGGTTCGCCAGGTCCGACATGGGCACGATCGCCGCCACATGTCGCCCGTGCCGCTCGAGCACGATCCTCTCTCCTCCAAACGCCACGCGGTTCAGGATCTCGGAAAGTCCGGCACGGGCCTCGCTCGCGGGAAGGATGGTCATCTCGAGCTCCTTGTACAATTTGTACAAAATTATCGAGTCTCGGAGCCGGTGTCAATGGGGGAAATTCGAGACGGCCGTGAGGGAGAGGGCCGGACCCCTCACCCCAACCCTCTCCCCGGGCCCGGGGAGAGGGAGGTCACGGTCGCGGATCGCCGGTCCCGCTCACCTCAGCCGAAATAAACCGGCCTCACCCACAGTGGCGACTAAGCTCGCAGCGGGAGGAGTCTCCTGACCGAAGGGAAGGAGGAGCCTCCCGCTGCGGGAGCCGTAGCGAACGAAGGGACCAGCCGGGCGTGCCACCCCTCCGGCGCGCCGCCCGGGGGTGCTTCCCCCCGCCGGCGACCGCAGGCCCCGCCGTCAGCGAAGGCGACGGCTTACTGGACAACTCCGCAGGCCAGCCGGCCACCGGCGTTCCCGGTCGGCTGCGTCGCCAGGTCGTCCGCCTTTTCGTGAAAGACGACCGCCCGTCCCACGACCGAGTTGGGACCCGCTTTCACCGTCAGAAGGTCGCTGCGTACGTCGAGGTCGCCCTTGCCATTCGATCCGATCTCGATGTTGCCGAGGTCCCCCGCGTGGCGCTTTTCCGCCATCGGGCCGGCGTGGGGCATCCCGCCCGGATTGAAGTGTCCTCCCGCGGACTTCGCTTCCGGGTCGGAGCAATCTCCCTTCTCGTGGAGGTGCAGCCCATGGGTGCCGGGAGGGGCATTCTCGACGTGGATGCGCGCCCGCACGCCTCCCGATCCGAGCTCGGTGAATGTCGCCGTTCCGGTGACCGTCGAACCGCTCTTCGATTCCAGGGTGGCTTTTGCAGAGGGCCCTTCCGAGGAGGCCATGCCGGCGCCCCCTCTCGAGGACGACGCGGTAGACGAGCTGCCCGAAGAGGCGCAGCCCGCGACGACGAATGCGAGCGCAACCAGAGTGATGTCGGGGATCCTGCCCATTTTCATTCTTTCCTCCTTCATATCCGGAATGCGAGAGAATAACCCCGCCTTCGAGTTTTCGGACACGACTTTGATGACCAACGTTCCGCCGATTGAAGTTTCCCGGCTCGCGATTCTGGCGCTCGTCGCGGGCGGAGTCGTCGTCGCGGTCGCCACGGCCGGGGATCTTTCCCACTTCGCGGGAGGGTTTGCCGCGGGCGCCGGCGCGATCCTGGTGCTTTCCCGCGCCCGCCGGGGTCCGGACGCCGGGAATGAGGCGTCCCCCCCGGAGGAGGGCCTCTCCGGATGAAAGTGCTGGTGGTCGAGGACGAAGAGCGGATCGCGCAGTTTCTGCGCAAGGGGCTCACGGAGAAGGGTTACGCCGTCGAGACGGTGAAGGACGCCGACTCGGCGATGGCGCGTTTCGAAGCCGAGACTTTCGACCTCGTGATCCTGGACCTCCTGCTGCCGGGCTCGCAGGACGGACTCGAGCTCTGCCGGGCGCTCCGCAGCCGCGGTGTCCGTTCCAAGATCCTGATGCTGACGGCGCGCGACACCGTCGAGAACAAGATCGAGGGCCTGAACGCGGGGGCCGACGACTACCTGGTGAAGCCGTTCTCCTTTCGCGAATTACTCGCGCGCCTTCGCGCGCTTCTGCGCCGGACGGAAGTCGAGGAGCCCGGACCGCTCGCGTTCGGCGACCTGACCTACGATCCGGAGTCGCGGGAAGTGGCTCGCGAAGGCGACACGATACGCCTCACGGCGCGGGAAGGTGCCCTCTTCGAGCTGCTCCTTCGCCGTCGGGGCAAAGTCGTCTCTCGGTCCGAGATCCAGGCGCGCATCTGGGAGGACTCTTTCGACCTGTCGACCAACATCATCGATGTCTACATCAACGCCCTGAGAAAGAAAATTGATTCGGGCGAGCGGGACAAGGTGATTCAGACGATCCGGGGCGTGGGGTATCGGCTCCGGCCGGCCGGCGTGGTGGACTAGGGCATGGGGATCTTTTCGCGCGCCCGGCTGGAGCCGGCCCCGCGCGAAAATGCGGTTTCGGCCCTGCTGCGGTTGCTCGTCGAAACGGAAAAGCACCCCGTCAAGCGGATTCCCGAAGCCGGTCTCGAAGGCGAAGCCCGCCAGATCGCCGCGCGGCTGAATTCGCGCCTCGACGCCCTGGCGTCCGCGGAGAAGGAGCAGCAGCAGTTCATCGCCGACGTGTCGCACGAGCTGCGAACGCCTCTGACGGTGCTTCGCGGATCGCTCGAGGTGGTCCTCGAGGAAGACCGCCCCCCGGAGGAGTACCGCGAAGCCATCGGCACCGCCCTGCTGGAGGTGAGGCACCTGACGCGCCTCTCGCAGAACCTGCTTTTCCTTGCGCGCGGAGAAAGCGGCCGCGTCACACTCTCCTTCGCGAACATCGATCTGGGGCCGTTCCTGATGGACGTGACCCGCGATCTTCTTCCGGCGGCGGCCGACCGCGGAGTCGATCTGGCGGCGGAGGTTCCCGAAGTCCCGGTCCGCGCGTTCGTCGACGCCGGCCGCATGCAGCAGGTCCTCCACAACCTTCTGGAGAACGCGATCCGCTACACCGGAGCGGAAGGCCGCATCCGGGTGCGCCTCCGTGCCGCCCCTCACGAGGCGACGATCGAAGTGACCGACACCGGCATCGGCATTCCTTCCGCCGACCAGCCTTATGTTTTCGAACGCTTCTTCCGCAGCGATCGGGCCCGCCGCGCGTACTCCGGCGGGTCCGGCCTCGGCCTCTCGATCGTCCGGTGGATCGTCGAAGCGCACAAGGGCGGGGTCGAGGTCGAGAGCGCGGTCGACGCGGGAACGACGTTCCGGGTGCGGCTGCCGCTGATATGAGGGTCTCGAGTTTTCGGCCGTGCGTCGTCGTCCGTGCGCGGCCGGGAATTCCGGGACGCCTCGAAACGTCTTATCTCCGGCCGAGGGACGACGAAACGACGACTCAAAACTCATGACGGAAAAAAACTCGATGCGCCCTGTCTTCGTCCTCTCCGCCGTCCGGACCCCCATCGGTAAGTTCGGCGGCGCTTTCGCCTCGCTCTCCGCGGCGGACCTCGGCGTCGCGGCGGCCACGGCCGCCCTGAACCGCTCGGGACTTCCCCGGGCGACCGTCTCCGAGACCGTGTTCGGGCACGCCCGGCAGGCGGGGGGCGGGCCAAACACGGCGCGCCAGGTCTCCCACCGGGCCGGTGTCCCGGACTCCGTCCCCGCGTACACGGTCAACAAGGCGTGCGGCTCCTCGCTGAAGGCCCTGACGCTTTCCGCCCTGTCGATCGCGGCGGGGGAAAACGAGGTCGTTCTCGCGGGGGGGACGGAGTGCATGTCGGCCACCCCCTACCTGCTGCCACGCGCCCGCTTCGGCCTGCGGATGGGGCACGACGAAATCGTGGACGGGATGTATCGCGACGGTTTTCTGTGCCCGCTCTGCGGACAGCTGATGGGAGAGACGGCCGAGAACCTCGTGCAGGAATTCGGGATCTCTCGCGCCGAGCAGGACGCCTTCGCGCTCGAATCGCAGCAGCGGGCCCGAAGGGCGGTCGAGGGTGGCCGGTTCGACGCCGAGATCATCCCCGTCGAGGTGCCGGGGCGCAAGGGTCCGGTCACCGTCTTGCGCGACGAGCACATCCGCGGCGACACCACGCTCGAGTCCCTGGCGAAGCTGCCCCCGATCTTCGACGCCGAGACCGGCACGGTGCACGCCGGCAACTCCTCCGGGATCACGGACGGGGCCGCGGCGCTGGTGCTCGCGTCGGAGAAGGCGGCGGGGCGCGCCGGCGTCGAGCCTCTCGGGCGCATCACGGCCTGGGCGTCGGCTGGCGTCGAGCCCTCGCGCATGGGGGTCGGACCGGTTCCGGCGATCCGCTCGCTTCTCGCGAAGACGGGCCGCGCTCTCGCGGACATCGAACGCATCGAGTTGAACGAGGCCTTTGCGGCGCAGGTCCTCGCGTGCGCGCGGGAGCTGCCCCTCGACCTCGCCAGGGTCAACGTGAACGGCGGCGCGATTTCGCTGGGCCACCCTATTGGAGCCACGGGAGCGCGCATTTCGACGACGCTCCTCCACGAGATGAAGCGCTCCGACTCCCGAACCGGAATGGCGACGCTCTGCATCTCGGGCGGGATGGGGATGGCGGTCCTGTTCGAGCGGTGAGCGGAATTTCGACGGGCCGCGGATAGAATCCGGCGATGCGCATCGCTCTCACGGTCGGCCGCACGGCCCCCACTGGGGAATCGAGCGATTACGTGCGTTCGCTCGTCGGAGCGGGGTTTGCCCCGGCGGAGATCGTCGTGCTGCAGCCCGGAGCGGTTGTTGGCGGGCCCTTCGACGGCGTCGTCCTCGGAGGCGGCTGCGACGTGGATCCGGCGCGGTACGGGGAGAGCGCCAGGCCGGATGCGGAGGTCGAGATCGATCTCGAGCGGGACGCACTCGACTTTGAACTGTTCGGCCGGGCCCTTGAGGGCGGGGTCCCGGTTCTCGCGATCTGCCGCGGCCTCCAGGTCGTCAACGTCGCGCTGGGCGGCACGCTGATCCAGGACATCCCGACCCAGAACCCGACAGAGGTTCCTCACGATGTCTCCGGGGGCGACAAGAGCAGGCGGGAACACGAGGTCGCGATTTTCGAAGGCAGCCGCCTTGCCGCCGTCGCGGGAGCGGCCTCCGTCGAAGTGAACAGCCGCCATCACCAGGCCATCGCCCGGCCCGCGGTCGCACTCGTGATCACGGGCCGCTCGTCGGACGGCTTGATCGAAGCGGCGGAGGGCGCGGTCCAGGAACCCTGGCTCATCGGGGTCCAGTGGCATCCCGAAAATCTCGCTCCCACCGGAGATGCCGCGTCCCGCAGCCTCTTTTCCGAGTTCGCCCGGCAGGTGCGCGCCCGGGCCGAGGCCCTCGAAGCCGGAGCCGCGGCGACGGTCGTTTAGAAATTCATCCGCCGGCCCGGGCGCGGCGTGACGTCTCGATCGGGTTTGAAGAAAACGTTCGCAGAGAGGAGTTCCCGCTCATGAAGTTCCGTTCGTCACTCATTGCCGCGGCGCTGCTGTCCCTGGCGCTCGCGGCCGGCGCCCAGCCCTCCGCCGCGGCCGCGGCCGCGCCCGCGCTCACGGTGCAGAAGGTCGCGGAAGGGGTCTGGATGGCGGAGGCGGAGCAGGGCGCCAACGTCGGCTGGTTCCTCGTCTCGGACGAAGTCGTCGTAGTCGATTCGGGAAATGACGCGGCGACCGCGCGCGCGGTGCTCGCGAAGATCGCGGAAACGGCGGGCAAGCCCGTGAAATTCGTCATCGTGACGCACGCGCACGGCGACCACGCCGGCGGCGTCCCCGTTTTTGCCGCCGCGGGCGCGCAGGTCCTGTGCCACGAGAACTCGGCGGCGGCGCTTTCCTACGTGCTCTCCGGAGGCAGATCCGGCGCGACTGCGGGCGTTCTCGGAATCTCCGACCGCCTCGTTTTTTTCGGGGGCTCGCGCCGGGCCGCCGTGTACTACCTCGGCGCCGGCCACACGAATGCCGATCTCATCGTCCTTCTTCCCGAGGAGAAGGTCCTATTTTCCGGCGATCTCGTCGTCAACGGAAGACTGCCTTACCTTCAGGCGGCCGACGCGGATCCGCGCGGCTGGGAGCAGATCCTGGTCCGCCTCGCCTCTCTCGACGTCGAGAAGGTGGTTCCGGGGCATGGCAAAGTGGGAACGCGCCAGAGCGTCGGCGATTCCCTGGCGTACCTCCGGAAGATCAACGAGCTTTCGACGCTGTTTCTTCAGACGCGCGTTCCCGACGATCTCTACGAGATGAAGCTTCGGGAGCCTGAGAACCGGATCACCAACGTGATTGTGGGGCCCGACCACATCGCCAACGTGCGCGCTGCGGTGAAGCTCGAGCGCGCGCGGCTCGAGAAGGCGTCGGCGACTCCGACGCCAGGTCCGAAGGTCACTCCCGGGCGGCCTCCCGCGAAGAAGAAGAGCTGACGGGGGCGTCGTTGGCGGCCGGCGCGATCCGCGCGGAAACGGGGGATGGCGGCCTGGTCCGGATTCGGATCGAGAAGCCGCCGGTCAACGTGCTGTCCGGGTCGGACCTCGAAGATCTCGCGGGCGCCGTGGAAGCGCATTCCGGCGCGCGAGTCCTGCTCTTGACGGGACTTCCGCGCGCGTTCTCGGCCGGGGTCGACGTTTCCGAGCACGCGCCGGAGCCGGCGGCGATCGAGAGAATGCTCGCGGCGATGCGGCAGGCTCTTTCGGCCCTCGTGGCGGCGCCCGCCGTCACGATCGCCCGGATTTCGGGGGCGTGTCTCGGCGGCGGCGCCGAGATCGCGGCGGCGTGCGACGTCGTCCTGACGGCGGAGGACGCTCGAATCGGATTTCCGGAGATCCGCCTCGCCTGCTTTCCTCCGGGAGCCTGCGCCCTCCTCCCCGGCCGCATCGGGGCGGCCCGGGCGGCGGCCTGGATCCTGTCGGGCGACACGGTTTCCGGTCGGGAGGCGCTCGAGGCCGGGTTTGCCTCACGCTGCTTTCCTCCGGCGGATCTTGCGGGCGAGACGGAGCGGTTCGCGGCGGCTCTTCTCTCCCGCGGGCAGGCCGCTCTGCGCGCCGCCACGCAGCTTCTTCGCGAAGAGAGGCGGGAGGCGCTGAAGGCGCGGCTCCCACGCGCCGAGGACGCCTACCGCTCGCTCGCCGGAGATGCGGACCTCGCCCGGGCGGTCGAGGAGTTCGCCGGCCGCAGGAAGACCTGACGCCGGATCATGGCAGGGAGACGGTTTTTCGCATCGCTACAATCACCGCCATGATCGTCTACCTGAACGGAGAGCTCCTGCCGCGCGAGCAGGCGAAGATCTCTCCGGAAGATCGAGGCTTTCTCTTCGGCGACGCGATCTACGAGGTGGCCCGTTTCTGGCGCGGGCGGCCCTTTCACCTGGCCGAGCACCTCGAACGCATGCGCGAAGGCCTCGCGACACTTCAGATCCGCGTCGACCCCGGTTTCTACCCGGAGGTGGCGCAGCGACTCCTCGCCGCGAACGGTCTCGCAGACGCCGATGCGATCGTGTACGCGCAGGTTTCCCGCGGCGCGTCGCCCCGGTCGCACTACTTCCCGCCTCCGGGCACGCCGCCGACGGTGTACGCGTTTGCGCGATTGTCCGATCCGCCGCCCCCGGTCGAAGGCGGACGCGCGATCCTCGCCGACGACGAACGCTGGAGCCGATGCGACATCAAGAGCGTGATGCTGCTTCCCAACGTGCTCGCCGCTCAGCGGGCGCGAGAAGCCGGGGCGATGGACGCGATCCTGGTGCGCGACGGCTTCGCCCTCGAGGGCACGAAGGCGAACCTTTTCTGCGTCATGGGAGGGATCGTGCGCACTGCCCCCAACGGGCCGCGCATTCTTCCGGGCGTGACGCGCGGAGCGGCGATCGCGGCGGCGCGGGCGCTCGGCCGGACGGTCGAGGAGCGCGCCTTCACGGTCGAGGAGATGTTTGCGGCCGACGAGGTGTTCTTCGCGTCGACGACGCTCTGGACCTATTCGGTGGTCCGGATCGAGGGGCGTACGATCGCGGACGGCCGTCCCGGACAAGTCGCCGCTCAGCTGAGCGACGTGCTGTCCTCGGATTTCACGCGCGGGTAGCGCGCCTCGACCACGGACGAGATCCCGCCCCGGGAGGAGAACGTTCCCGTGATGGTCATCCGCTTCGGGCGGCAGGCGGCGACGCAGTCCTCGAGGATCCGGTTGACGGCGTTCTCGTAAAAGATCCCGACATTGCGGAAGGCGACGATGTAGAGCTTCAGAGATTTCAGCTCCAGGCAGAGGCGGTCCGGGACGTAGCGGATCGTCAGGGTCCCGAAGTCCGGCAGTCCGGTCTTCGGGCAGATCGCGTTGTACTCGGGAACCTCGACGGAGATTTCGTAATCCGGGTACTGATTGGGCCAGGTCTCGAGCGCCGGGAGCCCGGCATCGATTCCCGCGCGTGCGTGCTCGTCGGTGTATTCCGTCATCCGGTGAATCTATCCGGCAAAGGGTGTCGAGCCCAAATCCCGGCCGAGTCCGTTTGCGGAGTGATCCAGCGCTCCGGGCGGAAGCGCCCCGGTTTCCCGGCGGTCCCCTCCTCTCCCCGCGGCGTGATCGCCCGCCGTAATGAGTGGCGCTGCGCCTGCCTGCGGGCCCCCTCACACCCCAACCCTCTCCCCGAGCGCGGGGAGAGGGTTGTGACGGCGGCCCCGTCCGTGAAGCGACGTATCATTCGCCGCCATGGAATTCGTCAAGCAGCTCTTCCACCAGCTGACCGACGTCGAGACACTGGTGCGCGTCGGCGGCCTGACGGCGATGACGCTCATCGTCTTCGCCGAGACGGGGCTGCTCGTCGGGTTTTTCCTCCCGGGAGATTCGCTTCTCGTCACCGCCGGCGTGTTCGCCGCGACCGGGAAGCTGAACATCTGGCTGCTGATGGGGGTTCTCGTGGTCGCCGCGATCGTCGGGGACACCGTCGGCTACTGGATCGGGCGCCGGACGGGTCTCGCCCTTTTCCGCCGGCCGAAATCCCGGTTCTTCAACCCCGTTCACCTGCGCCGCGCGCACGACTTCTACGAGAAGCACGGAGGCAAGACCATCATCCTCGCGCGGTTCATGCCGATCGTGCGGACCTTCGCGCCCGTGGTGGCCGGGATGGCCGGGATGGACTACCGGCGCTTCGTGTCCTTCAACGTGATCGGCGGATTCGTGTGGGTGGTGTCGATGAGCCTGATCGGATATTTCCTGGGTCAATTTCTGTGGGTGCGGAAAAACGTCGAGATCGTCATTCTTATCGTGATCTTCGTGTCGGTTCTGCCGGGGATCGTCGCCTTCCTCCGGGAGTGGCTGAAGGCCCGCCGGCCGGCTCGAACCTAGCCCCCGGCCCGGCGCCGCCGCGCGGCGCGGGCGGTGAGGACGTCAAGCCACGGCGGAAACGCGTTGCAGAGAGACAGGAAGCGGGGTCACCCGAGCGCCCCCCGAGAGCTCTTCGAGGAGGGCCGCCACGTCGCTCGTGTGCGACCGGTCGTGTTCCGCCATTTTCCGGGGAAGGTCGGCGAGCGAGATCAGCCCGACCCCGTCCTGGACGGCGGGCCGATTCCAGTCCGCGGGAGTCACGGAACGCAGTGTCTCGACATTGCGCCGCCGGCAGTCGGAAAACGCCTGGAGCCCGGAGGCCAGATCGCGCGTCTGATACGCCCGCTCGCGCGCGAAGCGGTCCCCGTCGAAGTTCGAAAGCGTCGGCTCGTCTTCGGACAGGATCCGGCGAATCCGCACGCCGAAGCCCTCCCGCTCGAGGTCGGCGAGATGCCAGACGTTTTCGACGAGAGAAAAACCGCCCGCGGCGGGGCGGCGGCGCGCCTCCTCCGCCGAAAGGCCATGCGCGGCCCGCGACATCAAGAGGGGTGTGGACTCCAGGGTCAGAAGGAGGGTTTCGAGTTCTCGCCGGTTCATGGTCGTTCTCCACCCTGAGGTACGCAGGATGCTCGAAGAAAGTTTCGGAACGGGCCGAAACGTGGCGCTTTTCGAAAGGCGCGTTTCGTTCCTTCGCCTCCGGGCATAGGCTTGTGGCATGGGCATCGAAGCGATCCGGGCGTTTCTGTCGGGCAGCGGCATTCGTCGAGAGGAGAGGCCGGGCCCCGACCCCGTGGTGGTCGCGGCCTGTGCGCTTCTTCTGGAGATCGCACACGCCGACGAGGTGTTCCGTCCCGAGGAGCGCGAGCGGATCGCCCGGCACGTTCGCGAAGAGATGGGAGTCGCGGACCATGACCTGCAGGAAGTGCTGCGGCTTGCCGAAGAGGAGCGGCGGGGGAGCGTCGACCTCTTTCAGTTCACACGCCTGCTCGCCGAGCACCTCTCGCGGGAACAGCGGTTAAAGCTGGTCGAGGCCATCTGGGGCGTCGTGTATTCCGACGGAAGTCTCGCGGAAGTGGAGAGCCATCTCGCGAGGCGCATTGCGGAGCTTCTCGGGTTCCAGCACCCCGAGGTGCAGGCCGCGAAGGAGACGGTTTTGGGGAGAGAGACGGGCGCCTCAAAGGAACGATCCGGCCCGGCGGGCGTTCCTCCCGCGGCGGAAGCGGAGTAGCGCCGGCGCCTCGCGGCGTCATCAGGCTTAGAATCTGTTCCTTATGGCCACCCGTACTCCCGACATCGATCTGTCCGAAGAGCTCGTTTCCGAGTTCGGAGAAAACGCTTCGTACGTCGCCGAGTTGCTCGCGCGATATCGCGCGAATCCGGAAGCGGTGGACGAGGACTGGCGGGCGTTCTTCCGCGAGCGCGTCGGTGAACCGGGGGAGGTCCGCGGGGAGGTCGCCGGCGCCCCTCCGGCTCCTGCGCCTCCCACCGCCGCCCCGCCCGCGGCGGCCCCTGCGCCGGCCCCCGCCCCGGGACGCGTCGGGGACGGCGAGCGGGTCGCGATCCGCGGGGCCGCGCTGCGTATCGCCGAAAACATGGAGGCCAGCCTCAGCGTCCCGACCGCCACGTCCCAGCGGCAGGTCCCGATCAAACTGCTCGACGAGAACCGCCGTCTCATCAACGAACATCGCGGCGGAAACGGCCAGAGCAAGGTCTCGTTCACGCATCTGGTCGCGTGGGCGGTGCTTCGCGCCCTGAAGAGCTTTCCCCGTTTGAACGACGCGTTCGACGGCGCGAGCGGAACGGCGTCTCGCGTCCGGCGGGACCGCGTCGGGTTCGGCCTCGCGGTAGACGTCGAGAAGTCCGACGGCTCGCGGACGCTTCTGGTGCCGAGCGTGAAGGGCGCGGAGGAAATGACCTTCGCGCAGTTCGCCTCGGCGGCCGACGACCTGATTGCCCGCGCGCGCAAGAGCAAGCTCCAGATCTTCGACTTCGAGGGAACCACCATTTCCCTGACGAACCCGGGCACGCTCGGCACGACGGCGTCCGTTCCCCGTCTGATGCCCGGCCAGGGACTGATCGTCGCGACCGGCGCCATCGAGTACCCGGCGGAATTCTCCGCCATGAGCCCGGAAGCGCTCGCGCGCCTCGCGATCAGCAAGGTGGTGACGTTCACGTCGACCTACGACCACCGCATCATCCAGGGCGCGGAGTCGGGGCTGTTTCTGGCGCGGATCGAGGAGCTCCTCCTCGGAAAGCACGATTTCTACGAGGGAGTCTTCTCCGACCTGGCGATCCCCTACGAGCCGCTGCACTGGGCCAGAGACAACAACCCGGGACTCTTCTCCGACTCGCGCAGCGCCGAAATCGAAAAGCAGGCGCGGGTGCTCGAGCTGATCAACGCGTACCGCGTTCGCGGTCACCTCATCGCCGACATCGACCCCCTGCGCCTGATGCCGGTGCAGCACCACCCGGAGCTCGATCTGGAGACGTACGGGCTGACGATCTGGGACCTGGATCGCCCGTTCTGGACCGGCGGTCTGGCGCAGCGCGAGCACATGCCCCTGCGCGAAATCGTCGGCCTGATGCGGCGTGTCTATTGCGGAACGGTCGGCATCGAGTACCGCTTCATCTCGAACCCGGTCGAGAAGGACTGGGTGCGGCGGAAAGTGGGCGCTCCTCCCGAGCCGCTCGATCGAGAGGTCCGCCTGCGTTTACTGACGAAGCTGATCGCGGCCGAAACTTTCGAGCGCTTTCTCGGGACGCGGTTCCTCGGCCAGCGCCGGTACTCGATCGAGGGCACCGAGACCGCTATCGCGTTTCTGGACCAGCTGCTCGAGGGCGCCGCCGCCCGGGGGGTCGACGAAGTCTCGATGGGCCTGACGCACCGCGGGCGATTGAACATCCTCGCGAACGTGGTCGGAAATGCGACGGAGCGGATTTTCTCCGGCTTCCAGGGGACGGTGCACCCTGACTTTCCCGCCGATGAGGGCGACGTCAAATACCACCAGGGTGCGCGCGCGCGACGGACCACGGCGAGCGGCCGCGAGATCGCGATTTCGGTGCCTTCCAATCCTTCGCACCTCGAGGCCGTGGACCCGATCATCGAAGGGCTCGTGCGGGCGAAGCAGGACCGCACCGGGCTTCCCCGAGAAGAGGCGTGGTTGAAGGTCCTTCCCGTCCTGCTCCACGGGGATGCGGCGTTTGCCGGTCAGGGGATCGTGGCGGAGGTGTTCAATCTCTCGCAGCTGCGCGGATACCGCACGGGCGGGACGCTGCACCTCGTCGTCAATAATCAGATCGGGTTCACCACGAATCCCGCGTCGGGCCGTTCGTCGCTCTACTCGACCGATGTCGCGAAGATCAACCAGGTCCCCATCTTCCACGTCAACGGCGACGATCCCGAGGCCGCTTATCGCGTTCTCCAGATCGCGCTCGACTACCGGCAGGAGTTCCACAAGGACGTTGTCGTCGACCTGATCGGGTTTCGCCTGCACGGGCACAACGAGGGCGACGAGCCGACGTATACCCAGCCCCTGATGTACCGCCGCATCCAGGAGCATCCAGGGGTGCGCACGCTGTACGCGCGCCGGCTCGTTCGCGAAGGGGTCGTGACGGAGGCAGAGGTCGCGGAGATGGAGACTTCGCAGATCGCCGCGTACGAAGCGGCGCTGACGGCGGCGAACGAAGCCGGGAAGCGCTCCGGTCTGCCGAGCCCTCCTCGACACGACGGGGAATCAGGCCGGGTCGAAGAGGTGCCGACGGGGGTCTCGAGGGAGGTCCTCGGCCGGATCGGGCGCGCTCTGACCACGGTTCCCGCGGGATTCAACCTCAACCCGAAGATGGTGCAGCAGCTCGCGAGGCGGGCTAAAATGGCGGACGGCTCGTTGCCGCTCGACTGGGCGACCGGAGAGGCGCTCGCATTCGGCTCGATCCTGCTCGAAGGCACGCTCATCCGCATGTCCGGCCAGGACACCGCGCGCGGGACCTTTTCGCAGCGCCACGTCGTCTTTCACGACACGCAGACGGACACGGACTGGATTCCCCTGTGCCATCTGGGCGGCGAAGCGGGGCCGCAGGGGCCCTTTCACATCTTCAACAGCCCGCTTTCGGAGATGGGCGTGCTCGGCTTCGAATACGGCTACAGCGTGGAGCGCCCGGACGCGCTCGTTCTCTGGGAGGCTCAGTACGGCGACTTTGCCAACGGCGCTCAGGTGATCATCGATCAGTTCATCGTGTCCGCCGAGGACAAGTGGCGCGAGAATTCGCGCCTCGCGCTCCTGCTCCCGCACGGGTACGAAGGGCAGGGCCCGGAGCACTCGAGCGCCCGCATCGAGCGGTACCTCCAGCTCTCCGCCGACGAAAACATTCAGGTCTGCAACCTGACGACTCCGGCTCAGTACTTTCATCTGCTCCGCCGCCAGGTCCGACAGTCCCGTCCGAAGCCTCTCGTTCTTTTCACCCCGAAGAGCCTTCTCCGGCAGCCGGCGTCGTTCTCGGCTCTCGAGGAGCTCACGGCGGGCTCGTTCCGCCCGCTCCTCGGCGATCCCGGGGCGCAGGACGCGCGGGCCGTGCGCCGCGTGATCCTCTGCTCGGGCAAGGTGTTCTACGACCTGAAGGCCGCGCGCGAGGAACGGCGCGATTCGGAGACCGCAATCCTGCGGCTCGAACAGCTTTATCCCTTTCCGGCCGAGGAGCTGCGGGGCGTCCTCGCGTCCTTCCCGGAAGGCAGGGACGTCGTCTGGGTGCAGGAGGAGTCCCGCAACATGGGCCCCTGGGCGTTTGTCGCGATGCGGCTGCCGGAGCTTCTTCCGGCCGGAGCGCGCCTGCGTTACGGCGGCCGGGTCGCGTCCGCATCGCCCGCGACCGGAAACGCGAACGTGCACAAGCGGGAGCTCGCGGATTTTCTGGCCGAGGCCTTTCAGACCGATGCGGTGCCGGAAATCGCGAGCACGACAGTGACGCCCCGCGTTGGGGACGCGGATTAAACCGTCGCCTTCGCTCACTGCGGGAGCTACCTTCGCCGTGCACGGCGAAGGCACCGGCGAGCGGCTCGCCTGAGGGCTCGACCGCTCGCCTGCTCCCTCCGTTCGCTGCGGCTCCCGCAGCGGGAGGCTCCTCCTTCCCTTCGGTCAGGAGACTCCTCCCGCTGCGAGCTTAGCCACCATCGAGTTAAAGCAGCTCTGCCCCCTCGCCCCGCGCTCGGGGAGAAGTTGGGATGATGAGGCCCGCAGGTCAGAGCCGCGCTTTCAGTCCGCCCGGCCGTGCCGTCGAGACTGAGACTCTTTGGGGGTTATTTCTTCGGGCGCATCGCCGCCAGGGCCGCCTTGAAAGTCTCCCGCGGGACTTTGCGGTAGTCGGAGAATTCGCCGGCGCCGGCGATCCATTCGCCGCCGTCCATGGTGACGCAATCGCCGGTCTGGTAGGGGCAGAGGTCCGACATCAGGAAGGTCGCCAGGTTGGCGATTTCTTCCTTGCGGCCGAAGCGTCCGAGCGGGATTCGGGACAGGGCGTTCTTTTCCGCCTCCGGGCTCGCCATGAGGCGGGAAAACGCGCCCTCCGTCGGG
>JBBSGZ010000084.1:0-17012 GCA_038253555.1 Thermoanaerobaculia bacterium | reverse complement strand
GGGGGCGGGGGGGGGGGGCCGGGGGGGGGGGGGGGGGGGCCCGGGGGCGCCCCCCCCCGCCGGCGAGTCTGCTTCGAAACGCCGGCCGCGGCCGCCCCCGGGGCCCCCGCCGGGGCCGGCCCCCCCCCCCCACCGCCGGGCGGCTCGCCTGAGGGCTCGACCGCCCGGCTGGTCTCTTCGTTCGCTTCGGCTCCCGCCCCGAGAGGCTCCTCCCTCCCTCTGGTCGGGAGACTCCTCTCGGGGCGAGCTTAGTCACCATCGTGCTTGTTGCGCAGCTCTGCCCCTTCGACGCGTGCTCGGGGAGAGGGTTGGGGTGAGGGGGCCCGCAGGTAGGCCGTGCGGACTCGCAGGAGACTGGCCGCGCCATCGGAGGGGAAAAGATTCGTGGGCGCGCAGAGCCTGGTTCCGGGGCACCACTTTCTACGGTGACTCGCTCGACCCTTCCAGGCTCTATTTCGCGTCACGCTCTCTAAACCGGTGGCTCGCGGCGGCGCCGAGGTCGAGTCCATAGATTTTCTTCAGCTGGCGGATTCGTGCGCGCGTTTCGGGGCCGAAGGGCGCCTTCCCTTCGAACGCGTGGAGGACGACTCCCTCGAGGAGGTCTCCCAGAGAGATGTCATGGTATTCGGCCAGGGCCTTCAAGACCTTCAGGATCCGTTTCTCCATCCGGACGCCCGTCTGGACCCGTTCGACCTGGATCGGTGCGTTCATCCCGCCAATCTATCCGAGTCGTTCTCTCCACGGACGTGCTCGCGCTGGCACCGCCTCGCCTGCTTCCGGCGCAATGGCGCGACGATCCGAAAATCCGGTACGGTCAGCGTCGCCGCCGCGTCCTTCGGTTTTCATCGCGTGAAGGCTCTCATGCAGCTTCTTCGATCTGCAGGGCGATGCGGACGTGTCGGGGACGGACAGAAGAACGGCCCGCGTCGACGGCATCTCAACCCGGGTTTTCCGGAGTGTACGATGCCGTACCGTATGCGGACCTCGGGCGTGTTCTAAACTCCGCGCGTGCTGTCCTCAGGCCGGGATCTCGACACCACCCTCTCGCTTCTCTTGAACGGAGAAAGCCGGAGGAACCCGCCTCCCTACTCCACGAGCCCTCTCGCCTGCGACCGCCTCCTGCGGCGGCTGTCCCGGCAGGGGATTTCCGCGCGCGTCGAAGAGTGGGGCGGCCTCTGGTACTGCACGCTGTTTCAGGGAACGTCCCGGCTGGCCTCGGGCAGCGGCGAGACGCGGCCGCTCGCGGTTTCCCGAGCGGTCCTCGGCTGCCGGTTTGGTATCCCTCCGCCGGTGAAGACCGGGACCCCCGCAAAGATCGACCGCACCGTCCCTCGGCTCACCGCCGAAGAGTCGCGGCAGTGCGAGCAGTGCGGCAGCCCGCTCAATCCCACGAAAGCCCGGGCCACTCTGCGGCGCCTCTGCAACGTGTGCAGCTGGAAGCGCGACAAGCTCCGGCTGGCCGAACCGCGCCCCGCGGACCCCGCCCCGTCCCGGCGAGGACCGTCGGCGATCTGACGCGCCACACAATTCCGCCGGGCGACCTTTTCGCGATGCCGGGTGGCTGGCGCTCGCGAACCTCGTTCTGCGGCCGAGGACTAAAGAGCTGACGGCGGAGACTGGCATCCGCCCGCCCGCTACCTCCGGATCCCGGTGATCTCCTCGAAGAAAGCCCGGCTCTCGACGGGCCGGCCGAGAAACCGTTCGACCAGGTCGCGAGCCGGCTCCTCGCCGCCCCGGGCGAGGATCGTCTTCCGGTAGCGAAGACCCACCTCCGGATTCATGAGGTCGGCGCCATAGGCCGAGAGCATGTCGAGGGCGAGCACCTCCGCCCACATGTAGCCGTAGTAGCCGGCCGCGTAGCCGTCGGCGATGTGGGCGAATGTTCCCGGAAATGCGGTGCCCTCCTCGTATCCGAGGGGCGTTTGACCTTCCATGCGCTTCCAGGTCTCGAGCGCTCCCTCCGGTCTCTCACCGGCCAGGGCCATGTCGTAATCCGAGTAGAGAAGCTGCCGCGCGTAGAGGAGTCCCTGCCCGAAACGCCGGGCAGCGTCCAGGCGCTCCACCAGGGCGGCGTCGAGCGCCGGGCACTCCGGGCAGGCGTCCCGGAGGGTTTGCAGGCTCTCGTAGCGCCTCGCCCACTCCTCGTGGATCTGGGAGGGCGCCTCGACGAAATCGCGCTGGACGGACGTGCCCGCGTGCTGGTTGTACTCCGTCTCGGAGAGCACGCCGTGCAGCGTGTGGCCGAACTCGTGGAAGAAAGTTTCCAGCTCGTCCTGAGTGAAGCCGGTGCGGTCCGAGTTCGTGACCAGGACCGAGATGGGGGTCCGGCCCGCCTTGCGGCTGACTCCGCGCACGGGCCACGCAGCCGCATGTTTGAATTTGCCCTCGCGCGGGAAGAGATCCATGTAGAAGCCACCCAGAAAACGGCCCGTGGCCGCCTCTCTGACGTCGAAGTACCGGACGTCTTCGTGCCACACCGGAACCGTCGCGCGCTCGAATCGGACGCCGTAGAGCCGCGCGTTGACTCCGAGGACCCACTCGATGGTCCGTTCGGTGGGGAAGTATTTCCGGAGCTCTTCCTGGTCGATGCGAAAGCGACTCTCCCGCAGGCGCTCCGCGTAGTAGGGAAGGTCCCACCGATGGAGGGAGGTCTCTTCCATCCGCGTCCCCGTCCGCTCTGACTTTGCGGCGCGAAGGCAGGCGAGGTCGCTCTTTTCCGCCTCGGCGACCGCTTCGCGCACCTCGTCTAAGAATCGCCGCACCGTCTCCGGGTTCTCGACCATGCACCGGCGGGTCGCGAACCGCGCGAAGCTCTCGAGACCGTAAAGACCGGCGAGCTCCTTGCGAAGGACCACCATCTCGTCGAGAAGGGCGATGTTCCCGGGGGTCCCCCGATTGGTATTGGCGATGTAGTAGCGCCGTCGCGCGGCCTCGTCGTGCGCATTCGCCAGAAACGGCACGTACTCGGGGTAGTCGAAGCCGATCACGGCATTTCCCCGTTCGTCCCGTTTGACGCGCTCGAGCCACGCGGCCGGCAATCCCGCCGTCTCCTCGGGGGAGAACGTCAGCTTCGTCTCGTTTTCTCGTATGTTCTTTTCGAAATCCTGCGAGAGCGCGGTCATCCTGTCGGAGATCTCCCGCGCCCGGCTCCGTTGCTCCGGAGGCAGCGAGACGCCGCTGTCCTCGAAGGACTCCAGGAGATCTTTCCGGAGCTGCGCCTGGGCGGGAGAGGCCGGACGGGCCGCGAGGACGCGCTCGTAGAGCTTCTCGTTCTGAAAGACCTCCGTCGAGAACATCGCGAGCTCGACCATCGCGGGGTCCGCGGCGTCCCGCACGCTTCTGTCCGGATGCACGTTGTTCAGGATCGAGATCGGCCCCGTCACGTCCTCGAGAGCGATCGAGTCGCGGTCCCATTGATCGAGGATGTTTTCCGGCGTCACCGCGTCGAGGGGAATCTGCTCCATCTTCGCCACCTGCTGGCGGGCGGCGCGCAGCGCTTCGCGCCAGGACGCGGTCACGGCCGCGGCGTCTAAGATCGGGAGGACTACGCGCTCGGAGCGAGGAGGCGGCATTCCGGGCAAAATAACCGAAAACACGGATCGGGTCGCCGCTTTTCGCCGTCTTCCAGGACGCCTGCTATCTTCCGCGCATGCGCATTCGGCTGGTCTCCGGCTCGCACTTCGCGGCGGCGCACCGGCTCCATCGCGACGCCTGGGACGCGGAGACCAACCGGCGCGTGTTCGATAAGTGCAACAACCCGCACGGGCACGGGCACACCTATGAGCTCGAAGTGACGGTCGAAGGAGACATCGATCCCGAAACCGGCTACGTGATGGATTTCGGAGACCTGAAGCGGACCGTCCACGAGGCGGTCATCCAGAAGGTGAACCGCCGCCACCTGAATTTCGACGTTCCGTTTCTCGCCGGCGTGAACCCGACGGCGGAAAACATCGCCGTCGCGATCTGGAAACAGCTGGAAGGCCGTGTCGCACCCGCGCGTCTCGTCCGCGTCAGCCTGCACGAGACGGCGAAGAACCGCGTCGTTTACGAAGGAGCGGGGGGCCCGCCGTGAGCGCGTTTCGTCCTCCGGAGGGACGCCGCCGCCTGACCCGGTCGAACCGGCACAAGATGATCGCCGGGGTCTGCGGCGGCCTCGCGGAGTACCTCGGGCTGGACGTCACCGTCGTGCGAGTGCTCTACGTGAGCGTCTCGATCATCTCGGCGGCGTTCCCCGGCATCTTCGCATACGTCATCCTGATGTTGATCATCCCGCGGGCGGACGCCGCCGCTCCGTGACCCGGCCGCGAATCCTCGTCACCAATGACGACGGGATCTTCTCCGAAGGCATCGAGAGGCTCGCCGCCGCGCTGTCGGATGTCGGCGACGTCGTCACGGTCGCTCCCGACCAGGAACGGAGCGCCGCCGGCCACTCGCTGACGCTGCAGCATCCCCTCCGGGCGAAGCTCGTGGGGCCCGAGCGCTGGTCGGTGGACGGCACGCCCACGGACTGCGTGAACTGGGGAGTGCTTCACCTGTTGAAGGACGACCGGCCGAAGCTCCTCTTCTCCGGCATCAACCTCGGGCTGAACCTGGGCGACGACGTCACATATTCAGGGACGGTCTCGGCGGCGTTCGAGGGAACGATTCTCGGCATCCCCTCCGTCGCCATCTCGCAGGAGATCGAAACCGGCTTTTCGTTCGACGCGGCGGCGGACTTCGCGAGGCGCTGCGCCCGGCGGCTGCTGGAAGAGCCCCTGCCGGCGGGAACGCTCGTCAACGTCAATGTCCCCGCGGGCACGGTCCGGGGAGTCCGCGTGGCGCGGCTCGGGAAGCGCCGGTACGGCGAGGCCGTGATCGAAAAGCTGGATCCGCGGGGCCGTCCCTACTACTGGATCGGTTCCACGGTGCCGGAAGGCGAGCTCGAGGAGGGGACGGACATCTCGGCAATCGCCGAGAAGTGGATCGCGCTGAGTCCCCTGCACCTCGACCTCACGGACTATCGGTCGCTCGAGCGTCTCGAGACGCTGGCGAGAGGGCTCGGCTTCGGAGATACGAGGAAAAACGGAACCGGGGATCAGTAGGCGAGCACGCTCCGCGCCGCCTCCGAAACCTTTTCCGAGCTCGGCAGGACCGCCCTTTCGAGGATCCGGTTGAACCCGACCGGCGTGAAGGCCGAGCCGACCCGGCCAATCGGAGCGTCGAGGTACGGAAACAGCCGCTCCTGGATCTGCGACGCGATCTCGCCTCCGAATCCTCCGTGCACCTTGTCCTCGTGAGCCACGAGCACGCGGTTCGTTTTTCGGACCGACGCCTCGATGGCTTCGTGGTCGAGCGGGACGAGCGAGCGCAGGTCGATGACCTCGACGGAGCTTCCCTCCCGGGCGAGCACCTCGGCGGCTTCGAGCGCGAAATGAACGGGTGTGCCGTAGGCGAGGATCGTCAAGTCCGTGCCCTCCCGGCGCAGCCGGGCCTTTCCGAACGGCACGGCAAACTCCTTGGGGACGTTCGCCCGCGCCATGGGGTTGTTGTAGAGAAACTTCGGCTCGAGGAACACCGTCAGCCCGCGCGACCGGATCGAAGTCCGCAACAGGCCGGCGGCGTCGTCGGCAAAAGCGGGGTAGACGACGCGGAGCCCGGGAAGGGTCGTCAGCCATCCCTCGATGTTCTGCGAATGGTAGAGGCCACCCCCGATGTATCCCCCGGAGGCGAGCCGCACGGTCACGTTCGGAACGAACTTTCCGTTGGTGCGCCAGTATTCGTGCGACATCTCGACCATCTGCTCGGCGGCGGGCCAGAAGTAGTCCGCGAACTCGGCGCCCTCGACGACGATGCGGATCTTCTCGTTGAAACGCGAGAAACCGTCGGCCGTGCCGGTGATGAAGTCCTCGGCGATGGGGCCGTTGAAGACGCGCTGGATCCCGAACTCCTGCTGCATGCCCTTGGTCACGTTGAACACGCCGCCCTTGTCGCGGTAGGCGACGTCCTGACCCCAGATGTACGTGTCGGGGTTGCGGCGGAACTCCGCTTTGAGCGTTTCGTTCAGCGCCTGCACCAGAGTCTGGGGTTCTCCGGTCCCGTCCGGGAGGCCCTCGGGCCAGGCGTCCGGCATCCACGCTTCGGGCACGACGTAATCGAAGATCGTCGCGGGATCGGGGTCGGCCGCCTGCTTGGCGCGGTCCGCGGATTCTTCGTAGGTCTGCTCGTTGTGCGCTTCGATGGCCTCGAGATCCGCGGCGGGAACGAGGTCGTTCTCCAGGAGCGCCTGGCGGAAGCGCGGGAGCGGGTCCGCCGCGCGCGCGGCCGCGAGCTCCTCCGGCGTGCGGTACAGCTCGTGGCGGTCGGAGTTGGAGTGCGAATGGATCCGCACGACGAGAGCGTGCACGATCGCCGCTCCCGCGCCGGAGCGGACGTAGTCGACCGCCTCGCGCATCGCGCGGAAGGACGCGAAGACATCGAGACCGTCGCAGTGGATGATTCGGAGGTTCGGGAACCCGGAGAAATTGTCGGAGGAGTACTGGTTCGCCGTCTGGTCCTGCTTCGGGACCGAGATCCCGTACCCGTTGTCCTGAACGACGAAGACGACCGGCAGCTTTTCCCGGCTTGCGCCGTTGATCGCTTCGTAGAAATAACCCTCGGAGGCCGACGACTCGCCGATCGAGCAGTAAACGATCGCGTCGCTGCCGTAGGTCTTGACCGCCCGGGCGAGACCCGCCGCGTGCTGCGCGTGGTTCGAAACCGCCGAGGAGACGTTCTGGATCCCGATCTCCGGCTTGGCGAAGTGATTGGACATGTGCCGGCCGCCGGAGGCCACGTCCGCGGCTTTCGACATCCCGTTCAAGAGAATTTCTTCCGCGGTCAAACCCGCGGCCAGACAGGTCGTGAGGTCCCGATAGTAGGGAAACAGGAAGTCGCGGCCCGGCCGGAACGTCATGCCGAGGGCCAGCTGGATCGCGTCGTGCCCCGCGGAGGGAGCGTGGTAGCTCCACCCCAGGCCCTGCTTCAGGTAGTTCGGCGCCTTGTCATCCAGCACCCGCGCCAGGTGCATCACGCCGTACCATTTCTTGAGCTCTTCGCGGGAGACGTCGGTCCGGGTGACTTCGGACGCGCGATCGAGCTCCGCGGTGTGTTCGGTCAAGGGTTCCTCCGCTCGCGTGAGAAGCACGTATTCTAACGGCGGCCTCCGCGAAATCCTTCCTTTTCTTCCGGCGCAACCGCCCCTAAAATGAGTCAGATGCCCCCAGTTCCCGTCCGGTCTCCCGGCGCCTCGCGCGACGAGTCCGCGCGGCGCGAGATGGTGGACCGCTTCGTTGCCCCCCGCGGCGTGGATGACCCGCGCGTGCTGGCCGCCATGCGGGAGGTCCCGCGCCACCTGTTCGTCCCCGAGCCGCTGCGGGGCAAGGCCTACGGAGACCACTCCCTTCCCATCGGATTCGGGCAGACGATCTCGCAGCCTTACGTCGTGGGTCTGATGACGTGCCGCCTGGCCGTCGAGCCGGGCCACAAGGTGCTGGAGATCGGGACGGGTTCCGGGTACCAGACGGCGGTGCTCTCGCGTCTTGCCCGCACCGTCTACTCGCTCGAGCGCTTAGACGAGCTCGCGCGCCGCTCCTCCGCGCTCCTGCGCGAGCTCGGGTGCCAGAACGTTTCCGTGAAGGCGTTCGACGGGACGTACGGCTACCCGGCGGCCGCGCCCTATGACCGGATTCTCGTCACCGCCGGCGCGGACGAGGTGCCGGAGCCGCTCCTCGCGCAGCTCGCCGTCGGAGGGCGTCTCGTCGTTCCGATCGGCCCGCCCGAGCGCCAGCGCATCCGCGTCGTGCGCCGCCGCAAGACCGACTTCGCGCAGGAGGACGGCGAGTCGGTCGTCTTCGTGCCGCTGGTCGGCAGGTTCGGCCGCGCGGGAATCCCGGGTTGACGGAGATCGCGCGCCGCGCCATCGTCTCGGGCCGGGTCCAGGGGGTCGGCTTCCGGGCCTTCGCTCATCGAGCCGCGCGGGCGTCCGGCGTGCGCGGCTGGGTGCGCAACCTGCCGGACGGCACGGTCGAAACCGCGATCGAGGGGGAAGTCGAGGCGGTCGCCCGGTATTTCGACAAGCTGCGGCGCGGTCCGCTGGTCGGACGGGTTTCCCGCGTGGACGAGGCGGAGCTTCCCGCGCAGGGTTTCCAGGGCTTCGAGATCCGCCCGTGACCGCGGTGGACACGCACGCGGGCCTTCGGGCGCTCGTTCGCGATGTGCCCGACTTTCCCTCGCCCGGGATCCTCTTTCGAGACATCACGCCGCTCTTAGCGTCGCCGGCGGCCTTCGCGCGCGCCATCGACGAGATGGCGGGGCCCTGGAAGGCGTCCCCGCCCGCGAAGATTCTCGGCATCGAGGCCCGGGGGTTCATGTTCGGCGCGGCTCTCGCGCGCGAGCTTTCCGTCGGCTTCGTGCCGGTCCGCAAGCCGGGCAAGCTCCCCCGCGAAACGGTCCGCGCCAGCTACGGGCTCGAGTACGGCGTCGACACGCTCGAGATCCACCGCGACGCCTGCGCCCCGGGCGAGCGGGTTCTCGTCGTGGATGACGTTCTCGCGACGGGCGGCACCGCGGAAGCGGCCTGCCGCCTCGCGGAGTCGCTCGGTGCCGAGGTTCTCGGGATCGCCGTCTTCATCGAGCTCGCGGCGCTGCGCGGCCGCGCCCGGGTCGAACCCCGGCCGGTGCGGTCGGTGCTGTTATTATGAACAATCACACGAGCCCGCCGGTGACGAGCCCCCTGCATGGCCGCTGAGAAGATCCTCATCGTCGACGACGACGAAGACATCCTGCTCATCGTGCAGACGATCCTCGCCTCGGCGGGGTATTCCGCCCTGACGGCGCACAACGGCCGCGAGGGCGTCGACTTGGCGCTCGAGCTCCGGCCCGACCTGATCCTCTTGGACGTGATGATGCCGGAGCTGTCGGGGTGGGAGGTCTGCACGACACTGAAGAACGCGCCGGAGACGCGGCAGATCCCCATCGCCATGCTCACGGTCAAGAGCGAGATCCGGGACCTCATCACCGGGATGCAGGTCGGGGCGGACGACTACATCACCAAGCCGTTCACCCGCCGCAAACTGCTTTCGACGGTTCGAAAGCTCCTCGACGACCGCGGGGAGGAAGCGCCGGCATACATTCCCTCCGAGAACGAGGAAGTCCGGTTCAAGAACCTTCTCTTCGACGGGGTCACCGAGCTCCCCACCGTTCCGATCATCATCGATGCGCTCCGCGACCGGCTCCTCGACAACCGGGACCTCGGCGTCCTGTTCATCGACGTCGAGCAGTACAGCCACATCGAGGAAACCTACGGATGGGAAGTGTTCGACGCGCTCCTGCGGCATACCGGAAAGGCGCTTCGCCGCATGCTCGGGACCGTCTTTGCGACCGAGGACTTCGTCGCCGTCAACAGGGCGGGCGGTTCCGACTTCTATGTCTTCACCACGATGGAGTCGGGCGAGGACGGATTCGCGCGTCTTCAGCGCAAGGCGCGGCAGGTGGAAGAGTCGCTCCGCGGCTCTCTGGACGAAGCGTTCGGCTCCCGCATCCACAAGCGCATCGGGGTGTTCGTCGGTTACTCCGTGATCCACTCCAACCCGCAGATGCGGGTCGAGCGGCTGGTCTACCGCGCGCTGCGCCAGGCGATCGCGATCGCGACCACGAAGGAAGAAGAGCGTCAGACGATGCTGCGCGACACCTTCCAGGAGATCCTGCGCAAGCGGCGGATCCGGACCGTCTATCAGCCGATCTTCGATCTCAACACGATGGAGATCCATGGCCACGAGGCGCTGACCCGCGGGCCGGCCGACACGGCTTTCGAGAGCCCGGAGCTCCTGTTCCAGTTCGCGGGAGATCACGAGGCGATCTGGGAGCTGGAGCAACTCTGCATCGAGTCTTCTGCGGCGCACTACGTGGCCGCTCCTGGCGGAAACCTCTTCATCAACGTGGAAGCCGACTCGATCACGGCGCTCACGACCCGCAAGGAGACGCTCGAGCCGCTGCTGCGCCTGAAGCAGAAGGTCGTGATCGAGGTCACGGAGCGCTCGGCGATCCGGGACATCCCCGTGTTCCGCGAGGCGCTCGCCGGCCTGCGCGACAAGGGCTTCCAGATCGCTATCGACGACGCCGGGTCCGGTTACGCCTCGCTCCAGTCGATCGCGGAGCTGCGCCCCAACTACCTGAAGGTGGCCAACACTCTGATCACCGGCCTCCACGCCGACACGATCAAGCGGGACGTGGTCGAGATGCTCGTCAACCTCGCGAAGCGGATCGACGCTCTTTGCGTCGCCGAGGGCATCGAGACCCCAGAGGACCTGGAGGAGTGCCGGCGCCTCGGCATCCCATACGGGCAGGGGTTCTATCTGGGCGTTCCGGAAGAAGTCCCCGCGACGGGACCGGCCCGGGATTTCGTCCGGGCCAAATGACGGGGCTTTCCCAGGCCTGCCGGCGGGGCGCCGGACGGGGGAGAGCCGCGTGACCGGGGTACCTCCGCCGGGGCCGCCGGGAGGGACCGGTCCCTCGCGCGGCCGCGGGCCCATGGACGCGTCCGGGATCATCGCTGTGCGGACCGGGTTCTTCCGGAAAACCCCGCGGTTCCGGCAGGCGCCCAAGCGAGCCCGCCCGGCGTGGGCCCTTTCTCTCTCGCTCCTCGGACTCGCCCTCGCGATGGGATTCGGCGCCACCTGGCACCGCCGGTCGCTCGATCGCCGGTTCGCGGAGACGGTCCGCCAGAGCGCGGCGGTCCCCGCTGACATCAAGCGCCTGCGGCAGGAGCTCGCCGATTCCGAAGCGGACGCGAAGACGCTCGGAGCGGCACTCGACTCGCGCCTGAAGTACCTCGAGAGCGTCAAGAGCGAAGACTTCTTCCTCGTCCTCGACACGGCGAAGAAGCGCTTCCGTTTTCAGTACGGGGACCGGATCCTGCGCGAGGCGCCGGCGGAGCCGGGACCCGTAAAGACGATCGAAGCCGGAAAGAGGCGCTGGACGTTTCCTCCGCTGTCCGGCGCGTTCTCGATCCGCGAAAAGCTTCAGGGCGCGGACTGGGCCCCTCCGGCCTGGGTGTACGCGATGAACCGGGCGCCCCTGCCCGATCCGCTGCCGCGCGTCGCGAACGGGCTCGGCAAGTACGTCATCGTGCTCTCCGGAGACGCCGTGATCCACTCTCCGCCCTCCGCCGAAAGCCCGTTGAAGGGCGCGAAGCCGGGATCGTTCCTCGTCCCGGAGAAGGACCTCGCGGCCATCTGGAAACGCGTGGGTCCGCGCACCCGCGTGTACGTTTTCTAGGAAGATCTGGAAAAATGAAATTCAGGCTCGGATTCCTGGGCGCGTGGGCACTCTTCGTGATCGCTCTCGGGGCGGTCGCGTTTTCCACCGCCGCGGAGATCGAGAACATTCGGGACGCGCGGAAGCTGTCGCGGCTCCACGAAATCGACCGGATGATCGCGACGAGAATCGGAGGCCGCTTCGAGGAGTTGAAGAGCGCCGCGGAGGAGAGCGCCGCGCGAGTCACGGACCTGCGCTCCCAAGTGGCGCGCACCGAGGTCCGGCTGGACGAGGCCGCTGACACCCCGCAGACGATCGTCATCTCGACGGCCGAGAACCGGCTCTGGGTCCGCCAGGGCGGACAGACCGTGTTTCAGGCGATCTGCTCGACCGGCAAGAGGACGACCCTGGTCGAGAAGGGGAGAACGACCCTCTTCGAGACCCCGACGGGGAGGTTCAAGATCCGATCGAAGGAAGAGAACCCCGTCTGGGTGCCGCCCGACTGGCACTTCGTCGAAGAGGCCCGCAAGAAGCGAGCGACAGTCGTACGGCTCGAGCCGGGCGAGGCGGTGGACGCCGCCACGGGCGTTCCCATTGCCCCCGACGTCTCGCGCGCCGGCGGAGTCTGGTCCTGGTTCGAGGGGGGCGGCCGCCCGAAGCGGAAGGTCCTGACGATCCGTAGCGGTTCGGTCGTCGAGATTTCCCCGGACGGCTCGACCCGCGAGCTGCCTCCGGGGCAGGTCATCCACGCCGGCGCGACGGTCGTCGTGCCGCCCGTTTCGACGAAGCAGAGGCGATTCGACAAGGTCCTCGGGAAATACCGCCTGAACCTGGGGGGCGGGTACGCCCTTCACGGCACTCTCGCAACGGACCAGCTCGGCCGAAGTGTCTCGCACGGGTGCGTGCGGCTGGCCGACAAAGACCTGGAGACGCTCTACGAGATGACGTCGGTCGGGGACCAGGTCATCATTTACTGAAAATTCCCGATTTCCGGCCTGTTTCCCTCTAATTCCGACGAGCACCGAGGGTTTTCGGAGGAGGAAAAGCAGCCGTTTCGCTTGACCCGACCCGCTCGTTTTTGTAGACTTCCTGTTCCTTGTCCAACCGTATCCGTTTCGTCGCTTCGGCGGGGCTGTTTTTCATTCTCCTGGGCCGCCTCGCCGGGACCCCCTCTGGATTTGCGCCGCTTTCGACGCTGATCGGCACGTCGGGGAAGCTCCGCGCCGTCTTCACGCTGCCCGGAGAAGTGCCCGTTTCCGAGATCCCCGCGGAGACCCGCGCCCCCGGCGTCTACGCCTTGAACGCCATCGGAGCCGCCGGCGCGGCCCTGCGCTGGATCGTCCTGACCCCCTTCTCCGCGAAGGTCAACGGGAAGATCGGCCCCTATCGGATCGGCAACTGGCCCTTCGAGAACCGCGCCGCCGGGGACCCGGCCTACGCCAGCCCGAGGGGATTCGTTCAGGTCACCCCGGACAATTTCGGCCTGCGCGTTTCCGACCACTTCGCCCTGGGCCAGTTCGTCACGAAGAACCAGCCGAACGTGTGGCCCAAGTACGTCGTCCTTCAGCCGAGGCTCCTCGACAAGCTCGAGCTCACGATCGCGGAGCTCCATCGCGAGGGGTATCCCATCAAGGGTCTCTTCGTCATGAGCGGATTCCGGACGCCGGACTACAACGAAGGGGGCGTGGGCGCCGGCGGGCGGTCCGCCGTGTCGCGGCACCAGTACGGCGACGCCGCGGACGTCTATCCCGACGACCTGTCCCGCGGCCGGATGAACGACCTGAACCGGGACGGGCGCGTCGATTTGAAGGACGCGCGCATCCTCGCGCACGCCGCGGAAATGGTCGAGATGTCGAATCCGGAGCTCGTTGGCGGCATCGGAATCTATCCGGCGACATCCGCGCACGGGCCCTTCGTCCACATCGACGCTCGGGGCAAGCGCGCGCGCTGGGGCGGATAGACGTCCGCTTCGTTTGCCCCCCGCAACACCCAGGGGTCCTTCAAAAACGACCGGGTTGATGCCAGAGGAGCGTTGAACCTTCGGGATCCGTACCGTCTCGCCGCACAAGCGGTTCCTTCTCCGACGAAGCTTCCAGAGCGGCTTCACGCCGGTAAAAGGAAAACGGCAGGCCGCAGGAAATCCCGACGAGGATGACCAGCGCGATGGGGGCCAGAGGTTCGAGAGGCGCAGCTGCCGCCCTTCCACGAGGATGAAGAGGCACACGACGACCGCAGTGACGATCGCATCGACGGCGAAGGCGTTCGCGACGCGGTTCGCGAACGGATCCCGAAAGAAAAGCGAAACCTCGATCCCGTGCGCGGCGAGCCACGGCACGAACTGGATTAGGGCAGCAGGGCGCCGAGCGCCACACAGGACGAGGTAGAGGTGACGAAGCCCCCTCGTCGCGGAATCCACGCCGCCGCCGCGGGTAGAATCTTTCGCGCCGCAAGACTTGTCGTCCGCGCTCCGGGAGCTTCGAAATGGAAACGGACTGAAAAACCGTCCTCTGGCCGCAATTCGGGGCGGCGATCGACATTCTCGAGAACGCCGTGACCGCCTGCCCGGACGCGCTCTGGAGCGATCGCTCTCAGAATCCTGAGTTCTGGTACCTCGCCTTCCACGTTCTCTTCTTCCTGGATTTCTACCCTTGCGGATTCGCCGGCCGGATTCGCTCCGCCGGATCCCCTCACGCTCGATGAGGTCGATCCGGAGGGTGCGCTGCCGCCGGTAGGGAAAGGATGAGATCCGAACCTATCTCCGGTACGGCCCGACGACCCTCTAAAGGATCGCGACGAAGCGAAGAGCGGAACCATTCGAAAAGGGCTTCGCAACTGGTTTTCCGAGGTTGCCTACACCCGGCTCATGGCGCAGGGCGTCGTCGTGATCGTCTCCACGCGGTGGCATCAAGACGATCTTGCTGGTTGGCGCCTGCGCGAACACGCCGAGGAAGGCTGGATAGAACTCTCTCTTCCCGCGATCGCCGAACGGGATGACGCGTTTCGGAAGGAGGGCGACGCGTTGTGGCCTTCGAAGTTCAGCCTGCTGGATCTCGAAAAGAAAGCGACGCCCGCTTGGGAGCGCCGCGTTCGCGGCCCTCTATCAGCAGCGACCAGCCGCGCTGGAGGGGGAGATCTTCCGTCGCGAGTGGTGGCAGAACTATCAAGATCGTCCTCAGTTCACTCGAGTGGTTCAAAGCCGGGACACCGCATTCAAGAAGGGAAGTGAGAACGACTACTCGGTCTGCACGACCCAGGGAGAGGGTCAGGACGGCTATTGCCTCTCGGGCGACGACTGAGAGATGGCGTTCCTTCACTTCAAATGCGTGGTCGTTGCTTCCGTGACGGTGAACGGGTGAGAGCGGTCCCCGGAAGAAATCTGGACGGCGAGGACGTATGAACCGGCCGCGAAGTTCTGCGACGTGGTGCCGGGGGCGGTGACGTTCACGACTGCGTCCTTCCTCCAGAGGGAAGAGATGTAGAGCGCGTCCGAAGCGTCGACGATCCAGCCGATGGCCCGACCCTTCGTTCGCACCTCCATCCGTCCACCCGCGGTCCTTGCCGCCTCGAGCGCGGGCCCTGAGAAGTCGGCCGTGAACACTCGGGGCGCGTAGCCGGCGGAGAAGGCGTGGGCCCCGTAGCTGTCCGGAGACGGGGGCGCGATCTCAACCCGACTCGTCGCATCGAGAGGAATACTGCCGCTGACCACTGTTGCGCCCGTCGAGGAGGTCACGAGAGCGCGTCGACTCCCGCGAGCGACTGGGCGGTAACAGCATCGAACGCGTGGGTCGTGGGGTTCGTCTTCCCGAGCGAACTGGTGGAGGACAGACTGGAGGTCCGATTGGAGTTGACCCGGTTTCGTGGACCTGTTCAGACTGGGAAAAAGGAGTTCACGATGGGAGTGGGACGCGCGCCGTATCCGGAGGAGTTTCGGCGACGGATGGTGGAGCTTGTGCGAAGCGGACGGAGCCCAGAGGGACTGTCGAAGGAGTTCGAGCCCTCGGCGCAGACGATTCGCAACTGGGTTGAGCAGATGGATTTGGACGCGGGTCGCCGCAGCGACGGCCTGACGAGTTTGAGAGGGCGGAGCTGGGGCAGTTGCCTCGAGAGAATCGGCGGCTGAAGCTGGAGCGGGAGATTCTGGCAAAAGCCGCGGCCTGGTTTGCTCGGGAGACCGGCTCGGTACCAGAGAACTCTTCGAGTGCGTGAAAAGCAACCAGGCCGGGTACGCGGTGAGGATGGTCTGCCAGGTGAAGGGAGTCTCCCCCAGCGGGTAGACGAGCCTAGCCAAACCCGCCTTTCGCACCTTCGAATTTTGGGGGCGCGGAACGAATGCGGGAGGGAAGGCGCGCTGACGGGAGGTCAGCGATCTGGAATTTGCTCCTCGCGCCGGCAATGCAAACAACTGCCGTCTCTGAATCACGTTCATGCCGGGGATTAAGGTCTCCGAGCAGGTACCCGAGGCCTCCCGCTGCCGGATCAGCTCGAATCGAGGGGGCAGGGGGGAGAACCCCGCCCCCCGGACCGGGACACTACCCGGCCCGGTTGACCGCTCACTCAGTTCTGCGCCACCTAGAAGGCACTCGTGTCCTGCACGGGGCGGAAAGCGGTCCCCTGCGGATTGGTGTAGACCCTCAAAGCGCCGGTAACTGTATCGGTCACGGTGAGCGTGGTGTTCACGTCTGTCAGGCCCCCGATGAAGACCCACCACTTGTCGTTGACGGTTCGCCCGTCCACGACCTTGACGACTACCTCGACATTGGTGGAGGTGAAAAAGTAAAAGTACCCCATGTCGGTTGTCAGAGGCACTCCTGTCGCGACTCCCGGCTGGCCGTTGGCGACGAAGTTGATCGAAACCCGGAACCTCTGCGGGGAACCGCCAAGACAGAGGTGGGATGCGTCCGAGTTGCACGTTACCTGCGTAATGTCCGAGACACTGAACGTGTAGTTCCCCGTGCCATACGAGCCCACACCAAAGTAATAGTTACCTGAAGACGGTGGCGTGTAGGTTACCGACCCGTTCGAACTTAAATCACTGCTGCGCGCCAGAACCGTGCCGCTGTTGTAGTCCTGAAAATAGTCGATCCCCCCAAATTGTGTGGTCGAAAACACACCACGGTACGTTCGGCCTCCGGTCAAGCTGACGACGTAAAAATCAGAGTAGTAGTTGGTTCCGTAGGTGGCGTCGAAGGTGGAGCATGACCCGCTGTCCCCAAGAGTTCCAGAATAGGTCGTGCCGACCAACGGCTGCCCTTTGGAGCTGCACGCCTGAACAGCGTCGATCATCTTTAGCAGCCCGTGGAAAAAGTCTGATTTTGTCGGCATGAAATGAGTGTCAGACTGGTTGTCATCGGCAAAGCCAGTCGAGGGGGAACACGATGTCGATGGGTAGCCGGGAAGGTGGCGAGCAACCGCCCCTGTGGGTGACGACGAGCGAGCTGGCGCGAGGAGAGGGACATCTTTTTTACCGTCGCCTGAACGAGCTTTTGAGAGAGCACGAGTTCGATCGGTATGTCGAGGGTCTTGTGGAGGAGAAGGAGATTTTCGCGGAGACTCTGGGGCGGCCGTCGATTCCGCCCGGGACGTACATGAGGATGATGTTTGTGGGGTTTTTTGAGGGGCTGTCGTCGGAGCGAGCGATTGCGTGGAAGTGCGCGGACTCGCTGTCGTTGCGGGAGTTTTTGGGTTTCGGGCTGACGCAGGCTACGCCGGACCACTCGACGCTCTCGGGTCTGAGACGCAAG
>JBBSGZ010000083.1:0-17331 GCA_038253555.1 Thermoanaerobaculia bacterium | reverse complement strand
TCGCGGTCGGAGTAGCCCCACTCTTTGCTGAATTCGGCGGTCGGGTCCGACGGGTCTTCGTGGATCTTCGCGTACCGGAAAGAAAAGGGGTCGCGCTCGTTGTCGTCGTCTGACTTGTCCTTCGAGTACGTGTAATAGACCTGAAAACCGTAGTGGTTCTCGAAGCGCTTGTTGAATCCGACCGTCCATCCCCAGTACCGGCTCGAGGCGGTCGACTCGACGGTGGTCAGGCCGCCGATGCCGTTCGTCCCCCCGGCGCCGAGGCCGGACGCAAAGGGCGAGCCGAGCTCGGAGGCGTTGCGATCGACGAAGCGTGTCAGGTGGACGGTCTTCGACTGGTTGTACTTCACGATCGCGGCGATGCCGGGGACGATTTCCCGGTCGAACCCGAGGCCGACCGACGTCGTGCGGGGATTCTGGAAGTCTTTGCTGGTGACCGTCACGTCCGGATGATCCGGAACCGAGTTGAGCTGCGAGGGCGGAACGATGCCCGGATACGCGGGAGGGAGCGGACCTCCGAAATTTCCGAAGAAGCTGGCGCGGAAGATGGTCTGGCCGATGCTCCCGTTCGTCGACCGGCTTCCGGCGAGAACGAGCCCCGGAATCCGAGCGTAGAAGATGCCCGCATTGGCGCGCACGACCGTCTTCCCGTCCGCGAAAGGATCCCACGCGATGCCGAGCCGGGGCTGCCACATCTTCTTGTCCGACGGGATCGTGCCGTCCGAGGGAAAGGTCTGACCCTTCGAGGTCTTGCCGATGAAGCCCGAATAGAACACCTGCGAGGGCGGCGTGATCGGGTCCGGCTCGATCTGAGCCTCCCAGCGCAGCCCTGCGGAGATCGTCAGGGTCGGTGTCGGCTGCCAACTGTCCTGGAGAAAAACAGCCGGTTCGATCTGGCGAATCGTCTGGGTTCCCGCATCGGCCGCGGTGCGCCCGCCGACCCCGGCGAACTGGAGGTACAGGAGCACCGGGCCCGTGATCTTCGTTCCCGCGGGGCACGCCCCGGTTGGCGACGACGAACGGTCCGAGCATTCCACGTAACGGGGATTGGCTACGTAGTTCAGGAAGCCCGCTGTCGACCCGAAAATGTAGCGGCCGTTGGCGAAGCCCACGAACGTCTGGGAGGACTCGGTGCGGTTGTATTCGACGCCCGCCTTCAGCGAGTGCTGCCCGATGAGGAACGAGACGTTGTCATTCAACTGGATGCGGGTGTCGTGGTAGTCGACGGGGATGAAAAAGGGTTCCCCGAACCGATACGAGCGCGCGAAGTCGAAGGCCGTATCGGGAAGCGGGCGACTCTGGCCCGTGATGTTCGGTCCCTGGTAGGCGCGCGGCCTGTCCTCCCGCGCCCACTGGCCGCGAAATTCGTTGGCGAGGTTCCCGCTCAGAGTGGAGAGAAGCGCCACCGTTCCGGAATTGGAGTGGTCGAGCTCGTCCGCGTTCGCGGTAGCGCCCCAGGTGTCCACGTCGAAAGTCCCATTGGCCTGATCGGCCCAGGTGTAGTTGTAGCGGCCGGTGGCGAGGTTCGTGGACGAAAGCTGCCAGTCGATTTTCGCGAGAAACACGCGGGCGTCGTTGGTCCGCTCGACCGGGCGATTTTCCGCGGGACTGCCGAATGCCGCCAGCGCATTGACGACGGCGGGTTCGATGCGATTCGGGTCCGTCTGCTTCGTGGTCCGGCCCCGCTGATAGTCGCCCGAGAGGAAGTAGAAGAGGCTGTCGCGCCGGAGGGGACCCCCGAGAGTCGCGCCCGCCTGGTACTGATTGGAATCGAATTCCGGCGAGCGGCTCCCGTCGGGATTTTCGGGTCGCGCGGAGAGATTGTGGTCCTTGTAGAAGAGGTGCGCGCTCCCGTGCATGTCGTTGGTTCCGGATTTCGTGATGACGTTAATGAAACCGGCGGACGAGCGGCCGAACTCGGCGTTGGCTCCCTCGGCGACGACCACGACTTCCTTGACGGCATCGAGGTTAAACGTAAATGCCGGACGCTGACCTCCGCGCTGCTCGCCGAAAAAGGGATTGTTGAAATCCGCCCCGTCGACAGAGATGTTGTTCTGGATCCCCTTCTGGCCGTTGACGGACAACTCGTCCCCGTCGGGCCCCTGAACCGTCGTCACTCCGGGCGTGAGCTTCGTGAAGTCGAGGAAGTTATGCCCGTTGTTGGGAAGATTCTCGACCGCTCTCTGGTCGATCCGCGTCGATCCCTCCGTCCGGGCGGTTTCGACCAGAGGAGCCTCCGCGGTCACCTTGATTTCCTGGGTGACCGTCGAGAGCTCCATGCGCAGGGGCAGGTTGATCGTCTGACCCACGTCCAGGTTGAGGCCCTCGCGCACGAGCGTCCGGAACCCGGAAAGGGTGACGGTCACGCGGTACGGTCCGAGAGGCAGAAGGACCCCCCGGAACCGGCCCTCGCGGTCCGTCGTGCTCGTCTGCTCGAAGTTCGTCGCGACGTTCCGAAGAGCCACGCCAGCCCCGGGCAGAAGTCCGCCGGACGCGTCGGCCACGGTGCCCTGGATGACTCCGGTCGTGGCCTGGGACTGAGCGAAGACGGGGAGGGAAATCGCGGCGAGAGACAGTCCGAACAGAAACACGCGCAGGTAAGACCTGTGCATGCCCACCTCCTTCATGGAAACAAAACGATCTTGATCGGCCCCATCCTGCCGTCGAACGCCGGGGGCGTCAACTGAAAACTGATTCAGGCGAAGCCGGCGGGCCGCGGTGTGAAATCGGAAGGCCTGGCGGAGGCGCGGAGCGAGCCGGACGACGGGATCAGACCAGGACCGACCGGGCGCGGAGAAGAGGCTCGACCCATCGCGCCTCGCCCGACGTTCGAAGCTCCGTGCGGGCTTCTTCAGGCGACAGGGCATTGTAGAGAAGCCGCCAGATCGCGTCGGGCCCGACGGCCGCCGTCGCCGACGGCTTCTGCGCGAGCCCGCGGAAGAGGCGCCACCCGTGCTCTCCGCAAACGAGCGACCAGGAAAGAGTCGCCTCGCCGTTGATTTCGAGCGTCACGGCAGTTCCGGGCGGGGCGGCAATTTTCTCGTACGCGAGCGGAAGCGCCCGCAGGGAAATTTCGAGCAGCGGCTCGAGCCAGCGGCGGTGCAGGAGTCCGGGCGCACGGACCGCGTCCCGGATCTGCATCTGGTGATGCCAGCGCTCGGTGTACTCCCGGCCGATGTCCATCCAGTTTTCCGACCGGCTCTCTCCGGCCCAATCGACGGCGAACAGGGATTCGCCGTCGAGAGGAAGCGACGCGAGGAAGGCGTTGACCCGGGGGCCGGTAAATTCGAGCAACTCGACCAGCAGACGCGGGCTCAGGCGCCGGGCGTAATTGACCCCCGCCGCATTCAGTTCGTTGACGAGCCGGACGACCGCGTCGTGTCCCGAAGGACCGAGGTCGGTGGAAAGAGCGTGCCCGTCGCGGCACGCCGACAGCTTCCGGAGGTCTCCGTCCAGAAGGTGGGCGGCCACGTCCCGCACACGCCAGCGGGGAGCGGCCGTCGGCTGCTGCCAGTCGGCCTCGGTCAAGCCGCGCAGGAGCGCGATCAACTCCTCATGCAATGGCGGAAAGAGCGGCGACGCGTCGATCGGGGCGACGGGTTTCACGCCGGCAGGATAGAACGTCTGCCGGATCTCTCAGGTCTCCGGCCCCGCATCTCGAGAACAGGGCGATCCGTCCGAATTTCTATCGCCGCCTTCTCCCCGACAGTCTCCGCAGGCCCGGAGAAAGGGAAGTGGCGTGATCTCGTTCGCCCCTCACCCCGGCCCCGTCCCCATGGCGCGGGAGATCTCGGAGAGAGTGAGTTCGTCGCTGCAGAGCCAGAAGAGCGAGAAGTCGAAACCCTCGCGTTTCGCGAAGAGTGCGCGCGCCTCTTCGAGGCCCGCCGCGTTTCCGCCGGTGCGAGAGAGGCCCGCCAGCGCCTGCGCCAGGAGGTGGCCGCCCGCGAGAGCGCGCGGCCTGCCTCTCAGGTGCGAAACCGCCTGCTGAAAGGCCGCGCGCGCCGCTTCGGCGTCGCCCTGCTCGAGCGCGGTACGCCCCAGGATGCAGAGGCACGACGCGCGGACCGTGTCCCGATACATGTGGTCGGACTTTTCGACGGCGTCCAGCCCATCGAGACACCGCGCCCTCGCCCCCTCGAGATCTCCCGCGCGCCGGAGGCATTCCCCGAGAAAGCCGCTGACGCCCGCCGTCGGCCCGGAGGGGTGCTCCTGTTCCACCCTGGCGGCCTGCTCGAGAGTCCAGCGCCCCTCCGTCAGATTTCCGAGCTCCAGATGGCTCATTCCGAGGCCGAGCCAGCTCCAGCCGTGTTTCGGGTCGATCTCCAGAGCGCGCTGAAAAAAAGGCACGGCCTCGGCATGGCGGCCCGCGAACGCGTGCGTGCACGCGGTGAAGTACGGGGCAAACGGATTCCCCGGATCGAGCTCGATCGCCTTCGCCTGGGCTTCGATGGCCTCGTCCATGCGATCCTGCCGCATCAGGGAGTAGCCGAGCCACACGTAGGCGTCGCCGATCTTCGGATCCTTCGCGATCGACCGCCTCGCGAAATCGATCGAGGTCGCAAGGTCCCCGCGATCGGTGGTGAAGGTGAAGCGCAGCGCGTGCACTGCCGCGATGCCGGCCAGAGCAGGCGCGTAACCGGGATCGATCGCGACCGCCTGCTCGTAGAGCTCGCGCGCTTGATCGAACGAGCCCTTCTCGAGCCGGTAGTACAGGCGCCGCCCCCGCGCATAGCACTCGTACGCGTCGAGGTGCGGTCCGGAAGAGGCGTCGGGCTCCGGGGGCGCCGCCGTCAAATTCAGGCTCCCGAGAGCCGCGGCGGAGAGGCGGTCCTGCATTTGAAAAATCTCGTCGAGCTTGCCGTCGATTTTCTCCGTCGAGACCACGCGTCCCGTTGCGACCTCGATCAGCCTCGAGGTCACCCGGAGCACCGGACCGGCCCGCTGATACCCGCCGGAGAGCAGCCAGCGGCAGCCGAGCGCAAGCCCCACGTCCACGGGCTCGACGATCCCCGCCTGCGAACGGCAGGCCGCCCGCGCCTTGAGAACTCTTTCGCGGGAAAGGACCGTGAGCCGGGATGCGCGCGCCAGGTCGGCCCCGAGACTCTCGGCGATGCCGCTTCCGATCCAGTTGTCGTCGGGGTTCTCGGAAAGGTTCGCAAAGTCGAGAAGCGCGAGCGTGTCCGGGAGCCCCGAAACGAACTCTCCGGAGGCGACGCGGCGCAGTTCCGACAGAAACGCCGCCGCCGAAGGGTAGCGCTGGCCCGCGTCCCGCGCGAGGGCTCTCGAAAGGATCGCCTGGAGCTCCGGAGGAGTTCCGACGCGCGCGAGGGGCGGCGGATCGCGCGAGAGGATAGCGCTGATCCGTTCGCCCGCCGTTCGCCCCGGGAAGGCGCGTTCTCCGGAAAGCGCCTCGTAGAGAATCGCGCCCACAGCGAAGAGGTCCGACCGGGCGTCGAGGGGATCGCCGCGGAGCTGCTCGGGGGACATGTATCCGAGAGTGCCGAGCATCGTCCCGGCGCCGGTCAGCGCCGTTTCCGTCTTGTCCTCCGGGTCCGCACCGTCCGTCCGGAAGTCCTTGGCGAGGCCGAAATCGAGGAGTTTTGCCGCTCCGTCCGGACCTAACATGACGTTCTCGGGCTTGATGTCGCGGTGGAGGATCCCGACCGCGTGCGCGTGCGTCAGGGCCTCCAGGATCCCCGCCGTCATCTGAAACGCCTCGGGAAACGGAAGGCTCCCGTTCATCAGGTGCGAGCGGAGCGTGTCGCCGGCGACGTACTCCATGGCGAAAAACGCGACGCCCTCCGACTCGCCGGCCTCGTAGAACGTAGCGATCGCGGGATGCTGCAGGCGCGCCGACGCCTCCGCCTCGCGGAAGAGGCGTGCGCGGAGCTCGGGAGAGAAGCCCTCGGGGAGGATCTTCAGCGCCGCGCGGCGGCCGAGCGCGAGGTCCTCCGCGAGATACACCTCGCCCATCCCGCCGGCGCCGAGGCGGGTTCCGAGCCGGTAATGCGAGATGGTCGGTGTCACGGTTGTTCCGCCAGGGTGGAGGATCCGGAGGATTTTACAGGTGTGGCGGCGTGGCTCGTCTCGCTCGGGGGAGAGCGCTGGTTTCCCCCGGCGTGCCGGGAGACGGAGCGGAAAGATTTTCTCCCGCGCTCGGGGAGAGGGTCAGGGTGAGGGGCATCTCTCTCTTGCCCGAACTCTGTCAGGCTCGATGTCCCCCCCCTCACTCGAGCCCTCCCCCGGCGCGCGGGGAGAGGGCGCCGGACGAAGTTTCATTGACAAAGTCGGCGTCAGGTCGTAAATAGCAGCCACTCACGTGCTTCCCCCGGACTCCGAAGACGTTTTGACAGAGGAGGGTACCCATGTCTCATCGCCGGTTCCCGATGTTTTTGGTCTGCGTGGCCCTGAACGTCCTCTCCTCCGCTTCCGGCTTCGCCCAGTCTCCGCCCGGTAAGATTTCCGGGACCGTTCGCGTCGCCAACGGCGCGACCGTCGGGGGCGCCACGGTCACGGTCACCAACCAGGACACGGGCGCGACGCGCGTCGTGAAGTCTTCCTCCAACGGATCGTACGAGGTGGCTGATCTTCCGGCGGGGCTCTACAGCCTGTCCGTAGACGTGCAGGGCTTCCGCCGCGCCATCCAGAAAGACCGGCGGCTCGATGCCGGAGGGACGCTCTCCGTGGATCTCTCGCTCGAGGTGAAGATCGCCGAAGAGGTCACGGTGACCGCGATGAAACGCGAGGAGACGATCCTCAATACGCCGGTCTCGGTCGCCGCCCCCACCGAAGAGGTCCTGCGCGAGCGAGGTGTCGAGAATCTCGAGGGAGTCGCCGCGAACGTCGCGGGCTTTGCGGTGCAGAACCTGGGGCCCGGACAGAATCAGGTCTCCATGCGCGGCGTTTCCTCGGGTCAGATCGCGCGCGACCAGCCGGGGGTCAAGGAGGGGGTCGGTTCCTATCTGGACGAGTCGGTCATTTCACTTTCGCTTTTCACGCCGGACATCGACCTGTTCGACATGAATCGCGTCGAGGTGTTGCGAGGACCCCAGGGGACCCTCTTCGGCTCCGGCTCGGAGTCGGGCACGGTGCGCTACATTACAAACCAGCCTGAGCTCGGCGTCACCCGGTACTTCGGAGAGTTCGCCGGCAACACCATCAGCGGAGGCAACCAGGGCGGCAACGCGAAGGTGGGGATCAACGCGCCTCTCGGGAGCATCGCGGCCCTGCGCATCGTGGGGTACTACGATCGGTTGGCCGGTTACACGGACGCGGTGCAGCCGGACTTGAGCATCAAAAAGAACGTCAACACGGGAGATCGCACCGGCGTCCGGGCCGCGGTCGAGATCGCACCGGATGATCGCCTGACCATCATTCCGCGGATCGTCTACCAGAAGGTCAAGATGGACGGCTGGAACCGCACCGATCTCTTCAACATCCTGGGCAACCCGTTCACGACCACGCGCCCCCCGGTCACGCTCGGCGAACGGCGGATCCTCACCCAGATCGACGAGCCCTTCAACGACAAGTTCTTTCTCGGCGACGTGAACGTCAAGTACAACTTCGGCGACGTGACGCTGACCTCCGTCAGCTCCTACACACACCGCGACATCGACGTCGTGCGCGACGCGGGCGCCCTGACCTCGAGCATCACCGGCGGCAGCTTCGGTCTGCCCCCGAGGGTCTACAACCTGAACTCGCCGCTCGACGACGCCACCAAAGCGAACGCCTGGACGCAGGAGCTTCGGCTCTCGGGCGGCGGGAAGGACAGCCGTTTCAACTGGGTCGTCGGCGGCTTCTACGGCGATTCGAGACGTGCTTACCGACAGAACCTTCTCGTTTCGGGCTACGAAGCGCTGGTTCCGTCCGGTGACTTCGTCAACACGCGGACCGTCGCACCCAGGGACGTTCTCTTCTATTCGGATCTGCGTTACAAGCTTCAGCAGTTCGCTCTCTTCGGCGAAGGCACCGTGGCCGTGACGGAAAAGTTCAGCGTGACGGCCGGCTTGCGCTATTACCACTTCTCCGAGGACAAGGAACAGATCTTCGACGGCATCTTCGGCGCCGGCTCGAATGGCAAGCCTCAATCACAGCCGGGTTCGACAAAAGCCGACGGCGTCGCGCCGCGCTTCATCGCCTCGTACAAGGTGACCGACTCCACGAATTTGAACGCCCAGGTCTCGAAGGGTTTCCGGCTCGGCGGCGTCAACGACCCGTTGAACGTCAATCTCTGCACGTCCCAGGACCTCGTCACCTTCGGCGGCCGGGAAAACTGGAAGGACGAGAAGGCGTGGAACTACGAGATCGGCTCGAAGTCCCGGCTGTTCGGGGGCCGCGGCTCGTTCAACGCGTCGGCGTTCTACGTGGACGTCAACGACCTGCAGGCCACCGTGACCGCCGGATCCTGCTCGTCCCGGGTCATTTTCAACGTGCCGAAGGCGAGAAGCGTCGGGGGCGAACTGGAATTCGCCGCGGCGCCGACCGACAACTTTGATTTCTCCGTGTCGGGCAGCTACAACGACGCCACTTTGCGCTCCACTCTGACCTCGACAGCACCCAATGGCACCGTCACGGTCGTGTCCGGCATCCAGAGCGGAAAGCGGCTGCCGAGCGTGCCCAGGTTCCAGGCGGCGCTGGCCGCCACGTATCAGCAGCCGATCACACCGGGGATGAACGGATACCTGTCCGCCACCTATACCCATGTGGGCTCGCGGTTCACGCAGGTCGGGGATGATCTTCTCGGGACGCTGAATCTGAACTCGTTCGGGAAGAACACGATCGGCGGCCCGTTGACCCAGAGCACGTTCACCTACGATCCGGAGCTGCCGGCCTACGACCTCGTCAACCTGCGTCTCGGCGTCCGACACGGCAACTGGGACGTCGCGCTGTACGCCAACAACGTGACGGACGAGAAGGCCCATCTCGCGCTCGACCAGGAACGCGGGACTCGCGCTCGAATCGGTTTTCTGACCAACCAGCCGCGGACGGTCGGGATCACGACGCGCGTCGACTTCTAGAGGCGTTCGAGCCGAGCGGCCACTCCCTCTCTCGTGGCGCGGGAGAGGGAGTGGGTCGCCTTCTGCCCACCCGCAAAGCCCTCCGCACCGGGGCTTGACATCGTCTTTACCGTAAGTCTACTCTTACCGTAAGTGCAGACTTACTCTCACGCCCAGCTCGACGCCCTCGGCGATGCCACGCGGCGGGGAATCCTGGCGCGGCTGATGGCCGGTCCGATGCCCGTCGGAAAGATCGCCGCCGGTTTTCCCGTCAGCCGGCCCGCGATCTCTCAGCACCTCCGCGTTCTGAAACACGCGAACCTCGTCGTCGATCGCGCCGAGGGAAATCGCCGCCTCTACCAGCTCGATCCTCAGGGATTCGATTCCCTTCGGGACTACCTCGACCGGTTCTGGACGCACGCCCTCGACGCTTTCAAACAAAAGGCGGAAGAGCCCGCTCCTCCGCGCAGGAAGGGGAAAAGATGACGGCTTCCACTCAATCCACGCCCGAAGTGTCCGTTCGCAAAACCGTCCTCGTGAAGGCCGCCCCCGAGCATGCCTTTCGCGTCTTCACCGACGGCATTGATACGTGGTGGCCCCGGCAGCACCACATCGGCAACGCGCCGATGAAAAGAGTGCTCATCGAAGGCAGGGTCGGAGGGCGCTGCTATTCGGAACAGACGGACGGAACCGATTGCGACTGGGGCTCGGTCCTCGCGTGGGACCCGCCGCGTCGGTTCGTGATCGCGTGGCAGATCAACGCCTCGTGGAAGTTCGAAAGCGATCTCGCGAAGTCAAGCGAGGTGGAAGTGCGCTTCGTCCCCGAGGAGAGCGGAATGACGCGCGTCGATCTCGAACACCGGCATTTCGACCGCCTCGGCGAGGGCGGCGGGGGGATGCGGACCGCCGTCGATGGGCCGATGGGCTGGAACGAGACGCTCCTCCTCTTCGCGGAACGCGCGGCCCTTCCGGAGTGACCGGGCGGCGGAATTCCCCGCACCGGTGTGTGCGCTCGCAATGCCTCCGGCTCGCGCACGCCGACCCTCCAGGTGCGCTGCAGCTGCCTGCGGGACCCTCCCCAACCCTCTCCCCGAGCGCGGGGCGAGGGGGCAGAGCTGCGCCTCCTCCACGATGGTGGCTAAGCTCGCCCCGAGAGGAGTCTCCCGACCAGAGGGAGGGAGGAGCCTCTCGGGGCGGGAGCCGAAGCGAACGAAGGGAGCAGGCGAACGGTCGAGCCCTCAGGCGAGCCGCTCGCCGGTGCCTTCGCCGCGCACGGCGAAGGCAGCTCCCGCAGTGAGCGAAGGCGACGGTTCGCCCGCGCGCGCGGCAGCCTGGGAGGTGCCGCCGCTCGACTTGCGCTTCGTCGCCGTCCTCTTCGCCGCCAAGCTCGCGCTCCATCTCGCGACGGCCAGCCGCTACGGCTACTTCCGCGACGAGCTCTATTTTCTCGACCTTGGGCGCCATCTCGACTGGGGGTACGTGGACTGCTCCCCTCTCGTCGCCGTGTACGCGAAAATCGCGCTTCTCCTCGGCGGGTCTCTCGTCGCTCTGCGCGCCATCGCCGCCGTCGCGGGGGCCGCCGTCGTCGCCGTGGCGATGGTCCTTGCCCGCGAGCTCGGCGGCCGCAGCTACGCGCAGCTCCTCGCCGGCCTGTGCGCGCTCCTCGCCCCCATCTTCCTGGCGGAAGCAAGCCTGATGACGATGAACGTCTTCGAGCCGCTCTTCTGGATGGGCTGCGTCTGGTCCCTCCTTCGAATCATTCGAACCGGCGACTCGCGATACTGGATGGCGTTCGGGCTCTTCGCCGGCCTCGGCCTCGAGAACAAGCACTCGACTCTCTTTTTCGGGGCCGCGGTCGTGATCGGTGTCCTCCTCTCCCCCGACCGCCGCGAGCTCGCCCGCCGCTGGATCTGGATCGGCGGCGGCATCGCGCTGCTGCTCTTCCTTCCCAACATCCTCTGGCAGGTCCGCCACGGCTTCCCGACCCTGGAGGATCTCCAGAACGTGAAGCGCTCCGGGAAAAACGTCGTGCTGTCGCCCGTCGAATTCGTGAAGCAGCAGATCGAGTTCCTGCATCCGCTCCTGGCGCCCGTATGGATCACCGGTCTCGTGTCGCTCCTCTTCGGGCGCCGCTCGCGGGCGCGCGCGCTCGGGTGGACGTACGTCGCGCTCCTGGCGCTCATGATCGCCGCGAAGGCCAAGAACTACTACCTGGCGCCGATCTACCCGATGCTGTTCGCGGCCGGCGCCGTCGCGGTCGAAGAATGGCTGGACCGTCGCCCGTGGACCGCCGGACGGCTCTGGCCGAAAGCCGCGATCGCTCTCCTCATCGTGGGCGTGACTGTGCCGCTCATCCCGGCCGTGCTCCCCTTCCTTCCGCCGGACCGCATGCTCGCGTACCAGAGGCGGCTCGGCATCGCGCCGCAGAAGACGGAGATCCGCCACGAGGGACCTCTCGAGCAGCGCCTCGGGGATCAGTTCGGATGGCCCGAGCTCGCCGCCGACGTCGCGCGCATTTACCGCTCTCTTCCGGCCGCGGAGCGGGCGCGCACGGGCATCTTCGCGAGCAACTATGGCGAGGCGGGCGCGCTGAACCTCTACGGCCCGGCGCTCGGTCTGCCGGCGCCGATCTGCGCGCACCAGAATCATTATTTCTGGGGACCGCCGAAGAGAGAGCCCCAGAACCTGATCTGGCTCCAGTGGGGCCGGAAGGGGGTCGAGGACCACTGCCGCTCCGTCGAGCAGGTGGGAGAGCATTTCCACCCGTGGGGCATGGCGGAGGAGAACAACCCAATCTATCTCTGCCGCGGGCTGCGCCACACGATCGCGGAGTACTGGACGCCCGACTTCAAGCACTGGAACTAATTTTAGGCCCCACGGGGTGTCGGCAGCCGGGCGGCCACTCCCTCTCCCCGCGCGTCGTCTTAACGAGCCCAGCGGTACTCGAGAAAGCGAGCACCCCCTCACCCGAACCCTTTCCCGCCGGGAGAGGGGGCGGACCGCTCGCCTCACCGCCCGACCGCAACTAAATTTAGCCCACCGTATGCACCTTGCTCACGCGGTAGAGATGCGGGTCCGATTCCGCCAGCGAGGCGATCTTCCCCATGTGCTCGCGGGCCTTCTCGTTGCCCAGCATGGTCTTGAAAGCTGCCACTGAATCCCACTGCGCGTAGTTCACGACCCGCGTTCCGTCGGTTGACTCGTGAATGCTCGCCGAAAGGAACCCGGGCTGGTGCCGCATCACCGTCTCCGAGGCCTCGTTCAATAGATCCACGAGCTCGCGCTGCTTTTCGGGCTTTACGGTGAAGACGTTGACGAGCGTGACGTGCTGATTCCCTTCATCGATCGCGACCATCGCGCGCTCCCTTCGTCGGCCGAAATGGCCGTCCAAGCATCGTTTCTGCGATGATTCGAAAATCTGCTTCGCTGACCGTGGCGTAGCCGCGGCGAACGGCAGGCCCCAGTACTTCTTGTTCTTGATGAACCGGAGCTTCGGAATCAAGGGATGAATATCCGCGGGCTCTGCGCGAGAGAATCGCACGTCTCGGCGAGAGGGACGAAAGCCCTTGCGCATCGTGACCTGATACGGCTCGTCGTCCGTGATCCGGCCGATGGCCGTGAACTGCTGACACGGCGTGGCGGCATCGAAGCGTTCACGGCCGGAGTAGTACGCGATCCAATCGCCTCGACGCATCCGGCGAAGCGCTTCAGGCCGGCCGTGACTCAATTGGCAGAAACCGCCCTGGACGCCCTTCAGCACGTGATCGTGCGTGGCGCTTCCGATCCAGAACTGTGTCTCACTCATGCTTCGGTCACCAGTGCCCGCAGCACGCGGCGCAGCGTCTCGCGATCTTGCAGCGGCACGCGCCGGAGGACGTCCCGCTCGACGCGTCTGGCTTCTGCAAGGGCGCGCTCCCGCAGAAGTTCGCCCTTCTCGGTGATGACGACGGCGTAGCTGCGCCGATCTCGGGTCTCCGTGCGTTCGACGGCGCCAAGAGCCTCGAGCCCGTCGATCAATTTCATCATCGTCGTCTGATCGACGCGCAGCGCGTCCGCGATTCCGCGCTGCGTCGCCCCTCCCAAAGCACTGACGACCGCCAGGACGCCCACCTGGCGCGCGGTGATGCCATGTGCTTTCAGACGATCATTGAACTTCCCGCGGAGAAGCTCCGCGCTCTTGCTCAAGAGAAACCCGATCGAATCCGTCAGCGCGAGCGGGAGGCGGGCGGATGCGGGGTGGTGAATGTCGGGGTGCGGCGACATGCCGTTAAGTTATCAGAGTTGCTGATTATCAGTCAAGCTGACGATCATGTCGTCGTCTGGTGCCCGCTAACAGCCCGTGGAAAAAGGGGTGTGGAATGGCGTTGCGAGCGCCGTGGGGCCGGCTGGGAGGCGACGCGACGAAGGCGATGCTGTTCGCATCGGGGAGGAGCGGCAACGATGCAGACGGCCCCGCGCCGCCGCAACCCGCAGGGCGGACGGGCTTTTGCTCGGCGTTACGCCAAGAAGAGACCTTAGTCGTCAGACACGACGAAAGTCTCAGTTCTGCCTGTCGCCAATTGCAAAAGCCCGGACGCGACACCCGCATCCATTTTTCCACGGGCTGCTAAGACCTGGCCCAACCTGGCAGCCTGTTGAGGACCCTCGCCGCGACGTCTCACCAACGCTCCCGGCGGACGTCAGTCCCGGATCGCTTCGATCAATCCCCACCTTTCGTCTTCTCCGCTTCCAGGTGGAACTTGTGCAGGAAGCGATGAATGACGGGCGCGAGAACGAGGCCGACGATCGAGATGAGGGTGAGCCCGCTGTAGAGAGCGTAAAGGCCCGCGAACACCTTCGCGCCGGTGGTCTTGAGGTCGCCGACCGGCCCCATGCCCGACAGAATCATCGCGGCATTCAGAAACGAATCCGGCCACGTCTGACCCGCGATGTACCGATACCCGAGCATTCCGCCGCCGAGTGAAATCGCGATTAAGGCCAGACCCATCCCCACGGCCGACCCGAGGCGCGCCCGAAAGGCGGGCCACGGAAGCAGCGGACTCGAGTGGTGCTCGAAACCTGAGCTTCCCCCCGTCCGACGGCGCGACACCATCAGCTCAGTCTAGCCCGGCGAGAGATTGGGCCCTCGGTCCGCGGGCATGGGGAGCCTTTTGCGGTCCCTCACGGCACTCGCGAAAGGATCCCACAGCGCGACGACGGCCGCGGGCGGACGTCTGGCGATGCGGACGGCGCCATTACAATCCACGAACACAAAGCGAGGCCTTGCGGATGAACTCCCCGCCCGACAACCCGGATGACCCGCGCCTTTCCGAGACGCGCGCCGCAACCACGCCGTCGGACAACGCCCCTCCGCCATCGGTCTTTCTGAAGCCGGGAACGGCGCTCGATCACTTCGAGATCGTCGAACGCCTGGGCTCGGGAGGCTTCGGCGTCGTCTATCGCGCGCGCGACACGCGTCTCGGCCGGACGGTCGCGATCAAGGTCCTCCCGGAGGACTTCCTGCGCGACGACGAACGGCGCGAGCGCTTCCGGCTCGAGGCGACCGCCGCGTCGGCGTTAAACCACGCGCACATCTGCACGATCCACGATTTCGTCGAGGCAGAGGGCTGCCACTTCATCGTGATGGAGCTCGTCGAGGGCCGCACCCTCCACGACATCCTGGCCGACGGTCCGCTGCCCGTTTCGAAGGCGCTCGACCTCGGGACCCAGATCGCGTCCGCGCTCGCCGAGGCACACGGCGCGGGCATCCTGCACCGGGACATCAAGGGAGCGAACATCGTGGTCACCGCGAAGGGCCAGGCCAAGATCCTGGACTTCGGGATTGCCAAAAGAATGGAACCCGGCGGCGACACCACCCGGGACGCGCGCTCTCTCACGGGCACCGGGATGGCCCTCGGGACCCTGACGTACATGTCCCCGGAGCAGCTCCTCGGCAAGCCGATCGACGCCCGCAGCGACCTCTTCTCGCTCGGGGTCGTCCTCTACGAGATGGTGACCGGCCGTCTCCCGTTTGCCGGCAGCACACCCGTCGCGGTGACGGACGCGCTCCTCCACGAGCCCCCGCGGGACTTCGGAGATCGGCCCCTTCCTCCCCGTCTCAAGGCCGCGATCGTCAAGCTCCTCGAGAAGAACCGCGACAAGCGCTATTCGAGCGCGGAGGAACTGCGCGAGGACCTGGAGTCGATGAAGGAACGCCCGGAGGGCGCCCAGGCGGGGGGCCGCGGTCTCCGCCGCTTCTCGATCGCCGCCGCCGCCGCCGCCCTCGTCGCGCTCGCGTTCGCCGGCTGGCTCTGGCATCGCGCGTCGCGAACCCGGTGGGTCCAGTCCACGGCCATCCCGGAAATTTCCCGGCTGGTCGCGGCCGAGGACTATCAGAGAGCGGCATCGCTGATCCGCGAAGCGCGCACCGTTCAGCCCGGGGATGCGACGCTCGAGAAGCTCTGGATTCAATCCACCCTGGAGGTGTCGATCGCCAGCACGCCCGAAGGAGCAGACGTCGCGATCCGTCCCTTTCGAGGGTCGTCCCGCGGTTGGACGCCCGTCGGACGGACTCCCATGAAGAAATTGAGGGTCCCGCGAGACTTCTATCTCTGGCGGGTCGAGAAAGCGGGATTCCTGCCGGCGTTCGAGATCGAGCCGACCTGGTCGATCGTCCACAAATTACGCTACGACATCGTCTGCCGGCTCGACCGCGCCCGCAGCGTCCCCGATGACATGATTCACGTCCCGGGAGGAGCGTTTCGCCCGGCGATTCCGGGTCTCGACTCGCTGCCCCAAGTCCCCATCGACGATTTCCTCATCGATCGGCACGAGGTCACGAACGAGGACTTCAAGAAGTTCGTCGACGCCGGCGGGTACCAGAGAAGCGAGCTCTGGAGAGAACCTTTCTCCCGCGACGGCAGGACGATTCCGTTCGCCGAGGCCGCGGCCGCGTTCCGCGACGGGACCGGCCGGCCGGGCCCCGCGACCTGGGAGCTCGGCGGCTTCCCGAAAGGCCTCGACAAGCACCCGGTGGCGGGCGTGAGCTGGTACGAGAGCGCCGCATACGCCGCGTTCGCGGGGAAGACCCTGCCGACGGTCTATCACTGGAACAAGGCGGCGCAGACGCAGGCGAGCCTCCTGATCTCGCCCGCGAGCAATTTTCACGGCGCGGAAACGCAGCCGGTCGGCGACGACAGGATCAGTGGATTCGGGACCACCGACATGGCCGGCAACGTCAAGGAGTGGTGCTCGAACGAGAGCTCCGACGGCAAGCGGTTCCTACTCGGGGGAGGCTTCGGCGAGCCCACCTACATGTTCATCGATCAGGACGCGCAGTCGCCCTGGGACCGCCGGCCCAACTACGGTTTTCGCTGCGTCCGGCTCGCCTCCCCCGCTCCGCCGGCCGCGACGGCGCGGATCACGGCCGCGTATCGGGATTTCTCGAAGGAAAAGCCGGTCTCAGACGACCTGTTCCGGGCCTATCGCGGCAATTATGTGTACGACAAGAGCGCGCTGAACGCGCGGGTCGAGGAAACTCTGACCCTCGCCGAGTGGCGGCAGGAAAAGGTGACTTTCGACGCGGCGTACGGCGGAGAGCGCGTGATCGCCTATCTCTTCCTGCCGAAAAACGCCGCTCCGCCCTATCAGACCATCGTTCTGTTTCCGGGCTCGGGAGCGATCATGGCGGACAGGTTCGTCCTGTCGCCTTACGCGGATTTCATTCCGAGGAGCGGAAGGGCGCTCCTGGCTCCGATCTTCAAGAGCACGTTCGAACGGCGGGACGCGTTGAAAGACGACAATCCTTCCGAGACGACGTTTTACCGCGATCACATGGTCGCCTGGTCCAGGGACCTCGGCCGGTCGATCGACTACCTGGAGACCCGGTCCGACATCCGCCGCGACGCCCTCGCCTACATGGGGCTCAGCTGGGGATCTCAGGTCGCGCCGGTCATGCTCGCGGTCGAGCCTCGTTTCAAGCTCGCGATTCTGGAATCCGGAGGGCTGGATTTCTCGAGGTCTCTGCCCGACGCGGAGCAGCTGAACTTTCTCAGCCGGGTCCACGTGCCGACGCTGATGATCAACGGGAGGTACGACCATTTTTTTCCGGTCGAGAGCTCGCAAAAGCCGTTCTTCCGGCTCCTGGGAACGCCCGAGGCGGACAAGAAATACGTCCTCTACGAGACGGGCCACGCGCCGCCTAGAAAAGAAGTCATCCGCGAGAGCCTCGACTGGCTGGACAAGTATCTCGGGCCGGTGAAACGGTAGCGTCGAACGCCACCACCTCCTCCCTCTCCCCGCGCTCGGGGTGAGGGTTGGGGTGTGGGGGCCCGCAGGCAAGTCGCGCGCTCTCACC
>JBBSGZ010000082.1:0-17350 GCA_038253555.1 Thermoanaerobaculia bacterium | reverse complement strand
TCCGGGGACCGAAGACCAAGTTCCTGCGATCCGAGATCGAGTCCACGGGCATCTCCATGCAGAAGAGGCCCGGGACCGCCCTTCACTCTTCGTGGAACTGGGAACTGATCTCCGACAAGACCCTCGATTGGTGGGCTCCGCGCATTTCGCGCATCAAGAAGGCGCACCCGGCAAAGATTCTGGTGGCCTCGATCATGGCGGGGTCGGGAAGCGATACCGAGCTCGCCCACTGGCAGACGCTCGCCCGGGTCTGCCAGGAGGAGGGCGCCGACGCGCTCGAGCTGAACCTCTCGTGCCCTCACATGGACCGGCAGGACATGGGTTCGAACATCGGACGGGACCGGGAACTCGTGTCGGTCGTCGCGCAGGTCGTGCGAGAGGTGGCGCGAATTCCCATCTGGGCGAAGTTGACTCCCTCCACGACGGACATCGTCGTGGAGGCCAAGGCGGCTTTTTTAGGTGGCGCGGACGCGATCTCCTCTTCGAACACCTTTACCTCGCTGCCGCTCGTCGACCCCGAATCCCTCGAGTTCGAGGTGAACGTGGACGGACTCGTCTCGACGGGAGGACTCGGCGGCCCCGCCATCCTTCCGCTTTCGCTCGCCAAGGTGGCCCAGATGACGTCCGCGTTTCCCGACCGGAGCTTTTCGGGGATCGGAGGCATTGCGAGCTTCGCGCACGCGCTGAACTATTTTCTCCTTGGATGCGGAACCGTGCAGGTGTGCACCGCAGCCATGCTCGACCGCGCCGTCGGTCCCAACGTGATCAAGGCGCTTCTTCGCGACATGACCGAATTCCTGGAGAAGCGCGCCGATCGTGGGTGGAAGGGCCTGGAGGATTTCCGGGGACTCACCCGTAACCGGATCGTGCCGCAGTCGCGCATCGCGCGCCCGAGCGCTTCCGACTACCACGGTGGCCATGACGGAGCGGAAGGGTATGCGGATCCCGCGGAGCTGCCCGTTCCCGCGGAGTGATCTTCGCTCCGCATCGCAAATTGACCCCGGTCGCGCTCTTGCGCCATAGTCGGCAGCTTCCATGAGCCCGGCCTCTTCGCACCGGCGAGCCGCCGGGGAACCGACCGAGAATTCGTCTCCCGAAGCGTTCCGCAGGAAGGTGCGGCTCGGATTTGCGGGGGCCGCCGTTCTCGTCCTCGTGTTTGCCGCCGCCGCGCTCGTCGCGTTGAACAGCGCGGTTTCGAGCAGCCGGTCCGCCCTCGACCAGTCCCGCGAGATCATCGAATTCGGGCGATTCCAGTCCGCCGTCGAACGGAAGACCACGACGCTGCGCGGTTATCTGCTGACGGGAGACGAGGCCCGGCTGAAGGAGTTCGGTGTCTCGCGCGCCGCGGTCGGGATCGAGCTCTCGAGGCTCGAGCGGCAGGCTTTGCTGAAGGGCAGCCCTTCCATCGGGGCGCTCCGGGAAGCCGAGGCGGAACATGAACGCGCCGCCCTGGCGGCGATTGCCTTGCGCCGCTCCGGCGCCGACGCCGAGTCCGTAGCTAGACTTTTCGCCAATACCGTCGAGCCTCGTCGAGAGGCCTTCGAAGCCGCCATCGAATCTTTCCTGAAGTCGCGAGAACGCATACTCGAGGCCGCGGCCGGGGATTCCGAACGCACGAACGTCCTTTCCTTTGCGGTTCTCGCCGCGATCGCTCTGGTGGCTCTCACTGCCACGGTCCTGCTCTCGATCGTTCTGACGCGGCGGCTTTCGGCGCTCTTCGAGGCGGAGCAGGAGGAGCGGCATCGCGCGCAGGCGAGCGCGGGAGCGCTCGCGGCGAGCGAGGAACGATTCAGAAGGCTCTACGACTCGGGAATGATCGGCATCGGGTTCGCCGACCTCTCCGGGGCTCTCGTCGACGGAAACGAGGCCTTTCTTCGAATCCTCGGCCGCACGCGCACGGAGCTCGGAACCGGCAACGTGAGATGGGACGAGCTGACGCCTTCGGAGTGGAAGGAAGCGGACGAAAACGCCATCCGGGACCTCAAGACTAGAGGAGTCTTCCGTCCTTACGAAAAAGAATACCTCCACGCGGGAGGGCAGCGCGTCGCGGTGCTGCTCGGCGGGGCCTTGCTGCCGGGAGCGGCGGAGCGCTTCGTCGCCTTCGCGCTCGATGTGACGGAACGGAAGAGGGGCGAGGCCGAACGCGCGGACCTTCTCCGGCGCGAGCAGGAGGCGCGCGCCGCTGCGGAGGCGGCTCAGCGGCGCTCGTCTTTCCTCGCTCGTGCGAGTCAGGTCCTGGCCTCTTCTCTTGACTACGGGACGACGCTCCAGTCCGTCGCCGCTCTCGCCGTGCCGGACATCTCGGACTGGTGCTTCATCGATTTGATTGTCGACGAGGACATCCGCCGCGCGGCCGTGACCTGTGCTTTTCCACTGCGCGCGGAGCTTGCGCGAGAGCTCGAGACCGCAAATCTGCTCGATGCCGACGCTCCCGTGGGCCCGCCGCACGTCCTGCGCACCGGATTGTCCGAGCTGGTCGAGCAGGTCGACGACGACCTCCTCGCCTCCGTGGCACGAAACGCCGAGTCCTACGAGGTTCTGCGTCAGATGGGGATGGTCTCCGTGATGACCGTGGCGATACGGGACTCGCAGGCTGTGGTCGGCATCGTTACGCTCGTCAGCTCCGAGTCCGGCCGCCGATTCGGAGCAGACGACCTGGCGCTCGCGGAAGATCTCGCGGTGCGCGCGGGCGTCGCGATGGAGAACGCGAGGCTCTTCGACCTCGTGCGGCAGGAGCGGGCGCTGGCGGAGTGGCACGAAGCGCGTTCGTCGTTTCTGGCTCGCGCGAGCGAGGTGCTCGCCTCCTCGCTCGAGTACCGGACCACGCTCGCGAGCGTCGCGCGACTGGCGGTGGCGGAGGTGGCCGACTGGTGCCTCATCGATATGCGGGAACCCGACGGCACGTTGAAGAGCCTTGCCACCGAGCACGCAGACCCGCGTCTTCGAAACGAGCTGCAGGCGCTCGTCCAGCAATACCCTTCGATGCCCGGCAGCCCGTACGGGCCGCCGAATGTCCTCCGCACCGGGAATCCCGAGCTGGCATCGTCGATCTCGGAGGAGATGCTGCGCGCCGCAACCACAAACGAGGCGCACTACGAGGCGATGGCGAGGCTCGGTTTCCGCTCCTACATGTGTGTTCCCATCGGTGTCCGCGGACAACTTCTGGGGACGATCACCTTCGTGAGTTCCGATTCCGGGCGAAGCTACACGCCGGACGACCTCGCCCTGGCGGAGGCCCTCGCTTACCGCGCGAGCCTTGCCATCGACAACGCGAAGCTCTACGAGGAGGCGCAGGAGGCCATTCGCGCCCGGGACGAATTTCTTTCTGTGGCCTCCCACGAGTTAAAGACACCCGTCACGACCCTGCAGCTCCAGATCCAGGGCCTCCTGCGGCGGCTCCGGACGGGGGGGACTCCGACGCCGGAAGCGCTGGCGGAGCGTCTCACGACGTCCGAGCGCCAGGTGGAGCGGCTGACCCATCTGATCAACGACCTCCTGGATATCTCCCGGATCACGGGCGGGCGACTGGATCTGAACATCGAGGCGGTCGACTTCTCGGCCGTCCTGCGGGACGTCGCAACGCGCCTCGAGGAGTCGCTTCTCCGCGCGGGATGCGGCTTCGTCGTGAACGCTCCGGAACCTCAGGTTGGCGCATGGGACCGTCTCCGCCTGGACCAGATCGTCACGAACCTCGTCGCCAACGCGATGAAATACGGCGCCGGCCACCCGATCGAGATCTCTCTGACCGGCACGGGCGACAGGGTGAGGCTCTCCGTCGCCGACTCCGGAATTGGAATCGCACCCGAGAACCAGGCCCGCATTTTCGAACGATTCGAGAGAGCCGTTTCCGGGCGGCACTACGGGGGGCTGGGCCTGGGGCTCTGGATCGTCCGACAGATCGTCGACGCGCTGGGAGGGATCATTTCCGTACAGAGCGAGCCGGGACGGGGGTCGGTTTTTACCGTCGAGCTTCCACGACAGCGAACGCAGGCGGCGGTTGGGACGGGACGGATATCGGGCGAGGTGCGCCGACCGGAAGCCGCCGCCCCTTAGCCCGCAGGATTCCTGGAGTGGCTCCTGCCCTCTCCCCGTTCGCGGATTACTACGACGAGAGGCACATGGGATTCCGCGACCTGCGGGTGATCAACGAGGATCGGGTCATTGCCGGAGAGGGCTTTCCGACGCACGCCCACCGGGACATGGAAACTGCGATGGAGATGACGGGAGAAAAGGGAGCCGAGGTGCTCTTGTTCGATTTGAATTAGGCCGCCGGGGGTGGCATCCGCTGAGTCGGGCGCGGGGAGACTTGTCTGCGGCCTGGTGTGGGATGGTCGGGCAGCACCGCGCATAGGCCTGGTCACTCCAACGGTTCAGGCGCGCCGATTGCCTGCGGGGCCCTTCACCGCAACCCTCTCCCGAGCGGGGAGACGGAGCAGAGCTGCGCTCCGGTCGCGCGTGGGAGCGAAGGCGCCTTATTCGCCCTGACCGAGCGTGTAGCCCTTCTCACCGTCGTAAACGGCCAGCGTCTCGATCTTGCCGAAGACAAGCCCGGTGGCCGTGACGCGCTCGAGGAGGGCGATGATGTCGCGGGGAGTGAGTGAGGCCGCGCCGCCTTCCGCCATGAAGCGGCAGCGGAAGTTGTCCGACGTGAACGTCTCCGGAAACCCGTCCGGCCACACCTTCAGTCCGCGGCTGGTGATCATGGTCGGCTTCAAGCCGCCCCCCTCGGCCGCCTGAAGCTTTCGGCCGAGCTCGTCCGGACTTCCCGTCGGCCAGTCCACAAACACGTCGACCCCGACGACCTCTTTCCGACCGACCTGCGGCGGCGGCGCGTTCTTGAGCTCCGCGCCGCGGGGCGGCGTCTCGCCGTAGTGCACCGCTTTCAGTTTTTCGGGACGATGCCCGAGCCGCTTCACGACGGCCTCGGCGAATTCTTTCGTGCCGACCTTTTCCCGGCTCACTCCCTCCGTGAAAACGTCGTAGGTGTGCACTCCGTCTTCGAGCGTGCGCAACCAGCCGTTGTGCACGCGCTCGGCGACGTCCGGCTGTCCAATGTGTACGAGCATCATCACCGCGCCGAGAAGAAGACCTGAAGGGTTGGCGAGGTTCTGGCCCGCGCGGCGGGGAGCGGAACCGTGGATTGCCTCGAACATCGCGCAGCGCGCGCCGATGTTGGCCGAGCCGGCGAGACCGACCGATCCAGCGATCTGCGCCGCCACGTCTGAGAGGATGTCTCCGTAGAGGTTTGGCATCACGATGACGTCGAACGCCTCCGGCGTGTCCGCCAGCTTCGCGGCCCCGATATCGACGATCCAGTGTTCCTTTTCGATCTCGGGGTACTCCGCCCCGATCTCGTCGTAGACGCGATGGAAAAGGCCGTCGGTGATCTTCATGATGTTGTCTTTTGTGAAGCAGGTCACCCGCTTGCGGGCGTGGGCCCGGGCGTACTCGAAGGCATAGCGAACGATGCGCTCGGTGCCGCGCCGGGTGATCAGCTTCAGGCACTGGGTCACGTCCGGGGAGATCCGGTACTCGATCCCGGCGTAGAGGTCCTCTTCGTTCTCGCGGACGATGACGACGTCCATACCGGGGTGGAGGGTATCGACGAAGGGGTGGTAGGCCACGCAGGGCCGGATGTTGGCGTACAGGCCCAAGGTCTTGCGGGTGGTGACGTTCAGGCTCTTGAAACCGCCGCCCTGGGGAGTCGTGATCGGGGCCTTCAGAAAGACCTTCGTCCGCCGCAGGGATTCCCACGCCGAGGGGGCGATTCCTGCACTGTTTCCAGCGAGATAGACCTTTTCACCGATCTCGATCGTTTCTATTTCGAGCCTTGCGCCCGCGGCTTCCAGGATGTGGAGGGTGGCCGCCATGATTTCGGGTCCGATGCCGTCGCCCGCCGCCACCGTGATGGGTACCTTCTCGTTCATGACGTCCTTTCCCGCTAAAACGCGAATTCTATGTTGCGGGCCGGAAAAAGATGGGTGGTCTCCGGGACAAGAACGGGTCTATAATGCCTGCCCGCTCATGAAATCCATTCGAGTTGTCGAGAACCCGGCCGGGGGAGGCTCCGGTTTCGGGGAAGCGGAGGCCGCCGCGCTGAGGATCGATATTTCCCGCCGGCTCACGCTGCGGTTCCACTTGAAGCTGGCGTCGCCCGGAGACCTGGAAGCCATTCGGTACGCACGGCGCGCCATGATCCGCGAGGAACGCACCCGGGGCATCGAGTGGGACGAGCCATCCATGGAAGATCCGAACCTGAGCGCGACGGAGATCCGCTGGTTCGTGCTGACTTCGCAGGTTGCCTGGTGCCGCCAGAAGGTGGAAGAGCTCGTCGAGCGGGCGAACCGGGCGCGCGAAGCGCTCCGCTCCCTCGGACGGTAGCGTTCCGTCACCCAAAGTGACGGTTTTCGGTCTTCCGGACCGGTTTCTTTTCCCCCGAAAATCTCAAATCCCTGTTTCTCCGGCACTTGCGGCGAGCCTCCGTTCGGGCACGACGCTCGCAATCTCCCGTCCCCATGACCACACAAAAGTGGATCGAGCTTTCCGAGAGTTCCGGCGAGCTTCCGGAGGCAGCCGGCTCGAGCGCCCTGGCCGTCGAGGCGGAATCCCCGCTCACGCTGACCTTCCGGATCCGTCCGGGAGCGGAAGCTCTGGACGCGCTGCTCCACGCGCGCCGCTCGATGCTGCGCGAGGAGCGGACACTCGGGCGCAGCGAGGGGGAGCCTTCTCTCGAGGACGCAGTCTTTTCGCCAGACACGATTCTCTGGCAGGCGTTGCCGGGACAGAGAGGCGCGTGCGTCCGCACGATTTCCGATCTCGAAGCGCGGGTCGAGCGCGCTCTGACGGAGTCAGCGCGACGCTGAACTCTTCCCGGCCTCTCTTCCGGATACGCATCGTGTTCTCGCGCCCTCTCCCTGCCGGGACGCTGAAATCTGATTTGCAGGTCGGGGGATGAAGCGCCTCCTCCTTCTGGTGGTCCTCGTCGTGGCGGTCCTCTGGGTCGTGCGGGACAAGCCCACGGTCGGCGGATTGATCGACCGGCTCACCAACCCTCTCCTGAAGACGCACGCCGTCGTCGAGGAATCCGAGCACAAGCGGGTCATCGCGGAGGCGGCGCCTGCCGTCGCGGGCGACCAGGACGTCACCGTCGGGATCGTCAAGGAGGGGATGACGTACTCGGACGTCCGGGGGCTGCTGGGGCAGCCGGATTCGACCGTCGAGGTCAAGGAAGAGGGAAGGCGAAAGGTCCGCTGGGATTACCGCCGCGCCGCGCGGCGCGTGGTTTTCGAAGAGGGACGCGTCGTCTCCATCGCCGTCCTGTAGGCGACGGCCGCGGCGCCGTAGAGACCAAGCCTCGGCTCCCGGACGATGCGGATCGGGATCCTCGCCAGCAGTTCCTCCATGGGCGGCTTGTTGCGAAACGCTTCGAGGAAGGAGCCGGCGAGCAGGGCCGGAAGAATTTTAGGTGCGATGCCGCCTCCCACGTAGAGGCCCCCGGTCGACCGGTACTGGAGCGCCAGATTTCCAGCCTCGGACCCGTAAATGGAGACAAACATCGCGAGCGTTTCCGCACAGAGGCGATCGCCGCCGGAGAGCCCGACGCGGCCTATCACGGCCGCGCGGTCCTCGGTCTCGAACGCCCGCAAGACGGCGGGAGACTCCGGCGCCGCCCTTTCGGATTTGAGGAAGTCGTAGATGTGAGCGAGCCCTTCTCCCGAGAGCAGACGGTCGCGGCTCGCCCTCCCGAACTGCCGGCGCACGAAGACCACGAGCCGGTCCTCTCTCGGATTGCGCGGGGCGAAATCCGCGTGTCCTCCCTGCGACGGCAGCGCCTCGATGCGCCCGCCCGCCCGCCACAGGGCCGCCTGGCCGAGGCCCGTGCCAGCGCCGATCAATGCCATCGGCCCGCCACGCTCCTCTTCGCCCCCCGCGACCGTGGCGATCTGGCGCCGTGTCAGGTACGGGATCCCCAGAGCGGCGGCGAGGAAGTCGTTCGCCAGCCGGACGCGGGGAATCCTGAGGGACGTGGAGATGTCTCTTTCCGCGATGACCCACGGGAGCTTGGTGATACGCGCCCGTCCGCCGACGACAGGCCCGGCAACCCCCAGTCCCGCCACGCGAGGGACCCTGCGCTCGCGCTTTAAGAAATCTTCGAGGATCTCCTCGAGAGAACCGTAGCCTGCGCTCGGGTACTTCTTTGCGCGTTCGAGCGAGAGACCCCGCGCGCCGATTTCAACGATGGCGACGGCGGTCTTCGTCCCGCCGATGTCTCCTGCGAGGACGCGCATGGACGGGAAACGGTATCAGGTGGGGGGAGGGCGCCGGGGTGGGGCGCCGGGCGAGGGGCGGGGGGGATCGAGGAAGCGGAAACGAAGGGCGAAAGAGATCGAGAAGGACGATTCGGATCGGATGAAGTCGAAACCAAACCTGTAGGACGCCCCCGCCGTATCCCGCCCAGCGTTCAGCGCCCAGCGCCCGCCCTATCGCCCTCCTTCAGCACACTCCTCGTTTACAGATCTGTCGTTCATCGAAGCGCCGCAGCGGGAACACTGGTACTCGCCGTCCTGCATCAGGAAAATGTGACGGGTCGTGGACTCGACCTGTTCGGGGGGGCGGCTGTCCTGCGCGACGGGGAGCGGTTCGCCGGTCTCAGACGAGCGCTGCTCGATTTCGTTCTGTTTCATGGAGTTGAAGGCGAGCAAGAAGCGGGCCCCGGTTTTTCGGGACAAAAAAATACCCCCGGACGGGGTGGGGCCGCCGGGGGGGCGAAAGGAGAGTGAGGATTTTGTGTCCTCGCAGAACAGTATTGCAAGGCTAGGGCCATGCCCCGAAATTTACTAAGTGGTTGATGGCCAGTCATTTGGCCCTAACACCGTGAGATCGAGTGACGATCCTTGTCACCGCACTGTAGGGGTTTGTAACGTGCTTTGTTCGACTTCTTGGCGATTTTACAGTTCCGAGCGGAACGGAACGACTGCCCACTCGAAGATCCGATCCTTCACCGACCGGCGCTCGAAATCCCTGGGGGTGTACTGGCGCGAGTGCGCGAGGTCGCTGCGAAAGAGCTCTTCCATTCGGAGGCCCACGACAGGATCGGCGATCGTGAGGTTGATTTCGTCGTTCTTGCGGAAGGAGCGGTTGTCGAAGTTCGTGGATCCGATCGTCGAAAACACCCCGTCGACGACCATGGTCTTCGGATGGAACATCGTTGGCTGGTATTCGAAGATCTTCACGCCCCCGCGGAGCAGGTCCCCGAACGCAGAGCGGCCTCCGGCCCTCGTCGCGGGAACGTCGTTCACCTCGCCGGGAACGATCACCTGAACGTCGACGCCGCGGTGGGCCGCCTCGACGAGGGCGGTGGTCGTTTCCCTGTCGGGCAGAAAGTACGAGTTCGAGAGGTAGAGGCTTTTGCTCGCGGAGGCGATCGACACCGCGTAGAGGAGCTTCGTGGCGGAGCTCGGAGCCCTCGAGGTCGAGTGGACCACCTGCGAGCGACTTGGTCCGAGCGGCTCGAGGCGGGGATAGAAGTCTTCTCCAAGAAGCGCCTCCCCCCGGACTTCCGACCAGTTCTCGAGGAACGTGGCCTGGAGCTGCGCCACGACGGGACCTTCCACCTGGACCTGCGTGTCGCGCCAGTGCTCCTTCGCGTCCGCGTCGCCCAGCCACTCGTCCGCTATGCCCGCACCGCCTGTGAATCCGATCCGCCCGTCGACGACGAGAATCCTCCGGTGGGTGCGGTTTTCGAAAGAGTTCAGGTTCCAGGGACGGAGCGGATGGTAGATCTCGAGAAAGCAGCCGGCCTGCCGCAGCGCGGCGATGTCCGGGTTTTTGAGCTTCGACTTGGAGCCCACGGAGTCGAGTATGAGCCGGACCTGAACGCCATGCCGGGCGCGGTCGATCAGGGCGTCCCGGAACTTGTTCGCGACCGTCCCCGACCAGAAGATGTAGGCCTCGAGGTTCACGCTGCGTTTCGCGCCCGCAATCGCCGCGAGCATGGCCGGGAAGATCTCTCGCCCGTTGACGAGCACCCGGACGCGGTTGCCCGGAAGGATAGAGGGGTCAGCCAGCGCGTGCGCCGAAGGCAGGAACGCTTCGTCCTCGACGGAGAAGCGGTGCGGCAGCAGGTAGTGCACCTCCTTCGGCCGCGACAGCATGGACATGGCAACGGAGAGGGCGAACGCGATCCCGAGGACGATCACGTAGGTCTCCACGGGGATTCGATAGACTTTCGGCTTGCGCGGTCGGCGAGTTCGGTTGAAACGCATTCGCACAGAGTATGCGAACGTCGCCTTCGCTCACTCCGGGACCTGCGTTCCCCGTCGCTTCCGCTCACTGCGTTCGCTCACGCTCCCGCAGCGGGAGGCTCCTCCTTCCCTTCGGTCAGGAGACTCCTCCCGCTGCGAGCATAGCCACCATCATGGCGGGGGCGCAGCTCTGCTCCCTCGCCCCGGGCTCGGGGAGAGGGGCTCGAGTGAGGGGCGACACTTTCAGGAAGGCGTCGGAATGAGAGACCGCGTCCCCGCGCCCGCCGGGGAGGGTTGGGGCGAGCGGCGGGGCTCCCTTGCCGGCCACCCGGCGAAGGGGCTTCCCGTGAGGGGGATCCGCCTCCTGCCCCTCGCCTTTCTGGCGGCGGTGGCGCTGCTGCTTCCGTTGAGCGGCTGCTCCTACATTTTTTCCGAAAAACGAACGGTCTACGAATACGAGCCTGCGTATGGCGTCGACAGCTCCGATTTCCGGAGGTCCCTCGACGCGTTCGGAACCGACCTCGTCGCGGAAAACCGGGCCGACCTCCTCCAGAACGGAGATGAGATTTTTGCGTCGATGATCGAGGCGTTCGAGCACGCGCAGACCTCGATCAACCTCGAAACCTACATCTTCGACGACGGAGAGCTCGGCACGCGCGTCGCGCGGGCTCTGGCGGAGCGGGCCCGCCGCGGCGTCGCGGTCCGCGTCCTCGTGGACGGGTGGGGCTCTTCTCTCGGGCAGCTCGCCGACGACATGAGGGCCGCCGGCGCCCGCGTCGAAATCTACAAGCCCCTCCGCATCTACTCGCTCTACAAGGTCGGCAATCGCACGCATCGGCGGATTTTCACCGTGGACGGTCGCATCGGCTTCTGCGGCGGTGTCGGGATCGACGACCGGTGGAAAGGCAACGCGCGGAACCCCTTCGAATGGCGCGAGACCATGATTCGTGTCGAAGGGCCCGTCGTCGCCCAGTTGCAGCACATCTTCTTTGAAGACTGGGTTCACACGACCGGCGAGGTCCTTCACGGGAGCGCCCAGTTTCCGGAGGCGCGGGCCGCCGGCGACATGCTCGCGCAGGCGATCTCGAGCTCCAGGACCGACCAGAGCTCGATGGCGAAGCTTCAGTACTACATGGCCATCCAGGCTGCGCGCCAACGGATCTGGATCGAGAACGCTTACTTCGTCCCGGACCGGCAGATCCGCCAGGGTCTCGTTCAGGCGGTCGCCAGAGGGGTCGATGTGCGCGTCCTCGTTCCGGGCAAGTACATCGACAGCCCGAACGTCCGCAACGCGTCGCGCTTTCATTACAACGAGCTTCTGGACGGGGGCGTTCAGATCTTCGAGTACCTGCCCACGATGATGCATAACAAGGTGATGGTGGTGGACGGAATCTGGACGTCGATCGGATCGATCAATTTCGTAAACCGCTCGATGAAGAAGAACGGCGAGGCGAGCGTTTCAATCTACGACCGGCGCTTCGCGGATCGCGTTGAAAAGATGATCGAGCTCGACCTCGCGCGCAGCGAGCAGTTCACGAAAGAAATGTGGCACAAGCGGGGATTGCTGGCGAGGTTTGGAGAGCTGTTCTTCTGGTTATTCTCGGAGAATTACTGACCCGGTGTGCCGGGACGTTTCTCCCGGTAATTTGCGGACGTTCAGCGGTGAGGGACCGGCACCAGGCGAGGCCGCCGTGCTCTACCCGCCGGTTCCGCCACCAACCGCAACAGGCTCGACAGGCGCTTCTCGGCGGCTTCCGTCTCCTCGGGCCGGCAGGAATACTTGATCGAATCCTCGCCGACGTGGAATTCGGGATACCGGCCCATCTCCTCCCGCTCTCGGTGACTCAGCGCCCGCGTGAGCCGCGCGACGCAGTGCACTACGGGACGGCGTGTCTCCCACCGTGTCTCGACGCGAACGGCCGCAACTAGAGGAACCATCATCTGCCCGAAAGGGAAGGAGCAAGACGCGGGCCAGAGGCCGCCGGGGGCGGGGCGGGGCTATCGGTTACGATCCTGATTCCATGCTCGATAAGCTCCTGGTGCTCGACCGTCCCGTCGTCGTGTTCGACACGGACACGACCGGAACGAATCCCCGTACGGACCGAATCGTGGAAATCGCGTGCGTCAAGGTCCACCCCGACGGCCAGCGCGAGAGCTGGGTTCGACGCGTGAATCCGCGAATCCCGATACCCCCCGCGTCCACCGCGATCCATGGCATCCGGGACTCGGACGTCGCGGGCCTGGACGGCTTCGCCGAGCTGGCGCCGGAGCTGGCCGCGTTTCTCGACGGCTGCGATCTGGCCGGTTACAACATCGCGGGATTCGACCTTCCGGTCCTGAGGATCGAATTTCTGCGCGCGGGTCTCGACTTCGACATTTCCACCCGGCGTCTGGTCGATGCGCAGCGAATCTTTTTCGCCCATGAGCCCCGGCACCTGTCCGCCGCCGCCCGCTTCTACTGTCAGTCGGATCATGCGGGTGCGCACGGGGCGCTGGCGGATGCGGAGATGACCCTCCGGGTTCTCGAGGGGCAGCTCGCGCGTTACGAGAAGCTTCCCCGGTCCGTGCTCGAACTCCACGAGTTGTACTGCGCGGGTCTCGACCGGGACATGGATCCGGAGGGCAAAATCCGACTCATCAACGGCGACCCGACGGTCAACTTCGGGAGGAACCGCGGCCGCACCTTGAAGGAGATGAGCCGGGAAGAGCCCGGGTTTATACAGTGGATTCTGAAGGGCGAGTTCTCGATTCCCGTGAAAGAGATCGTCCGAACTTTTCTGCCGCAAACTGTCGGGACTCCCACCCCGCCCCGCCCCGTGGCACACCCCGTGGCACCGCCGACGGCCCAGGAGGCTGCACGCGAGGGTCTCTTACCCTTTGGAGAGCCTTTTGAACCGCAGCGTCTCCCCTGATTTTTCTTCGCGCAGCCGGATCGAGCCGGGCTCGAGCTCAACCGTCCATTTTCCCGTGGCGCCGCGCACCGCAAAAGCGCAACTCGAACCGGACGTCTCGCCCGCGAAGCCGTCTCCCCGCGGCGCCAGATAGAAGCCGCACGCGGCGTTCGCCTCGCTATCGGTGAACCGGGTCGCCGCGGGAGACATGGAAGTCACCGTAGCGTCGAAATGGGGGATGTATCCAAAATACACGTCCTTGCCCTGCAGTTCCAGCCGCACGAGCCCCTGCCGCCGGACATTCTCGCCCTGGTACTTCCCCGTGACTTCCAGAAACAGATCGTAGGGATGAGCCGAGTCGGAGCCGACGGCTCTCAGGTCAACCCGGAGCTCGTTGCCCGGTGTCGATCCCTGGAAAGTCCCGGAAAGGATCGTCGCCAGCTCGAAGACCTGGTTTCCCGGGGAAGCGGCGACGGCGGAGGCTGCGCCCCCGGTCATGGCCGCGGCGAAAAGAAGAGATAGCGCGAGACTTTTCATCGGAGTCCCTCCCGTAAGCTCCCGGGTGCGAGAAGCATTCCCGGAGCGGGGGAGACCGGCGGCGCTCGCAAGGAACTCGACCAAAAGGGGTTGTTTCGATTTTAGCGGGATGGCGCGTCTGGAGCGGCAACTGGAGCGTCCTCCCGGGGGGTCGAATTATCTCGTAGACGGGACGGAGCGCAGCCCGGTGAGAGTTCGCCGCATCGCCTGCTCGAGCGCCTCCTGGAGGGCCGCTTTCTGGTTGTCGACGCCCCGATAGTTCGGCCGCGAGATTTGCGCTTCGGATTGAAATTCAGTGAGCGTCCGTCCGCCCGCGTCTCGCGCCACGACGCTCCATTCGACAAAGGCCTCCCAGTTGCCGTCCTGGCTGACCGAAAACCGGTGGACCTCGATTCCGATGAGCGGTGACCCGGGCTCTGACACCCATCGGCATCCCGGAAGCGACCGGACGAGCGATTCTCGGATCGCGGTGACGACTCTGGCGGAGTCGGACCTTTCGGCCCGCTGGTCCGCGATTTCCAGGCGCCATCCCGTCAGTCCGCCGGGGCAGGCGACCTGTGGATCCGGCGCCACGACCGGCGCGACGGTGACGCCGCAGCCGGTCGCGAGGACCGGGGTGAGAAATGCGAGCGCGAACCGAAGGCGGCGCATTCGAGGGAAGGTATCAGGTCTCGTTACGGTCATTCGCTCTCGCCCCCGAGAACGGCCGATTCCTGCGGGTTGTCCTCGAGCCCAACCGTTTCAGCGGTCTTCCGGCCCGGATGGCGGCGGTGGCACGGCCGCCAGGACGTCACCTGGACGGCTTGCCGGCAGCATACGCGCGGGCGAGCCCCTTCGCCTCCTGCCGCAGGTCCGCGATCAGCTCGGGCGGCTCGAGGACGACGGCGTCCTTTCCATAGGCGAGCACAAAACGCCGCGCTTCCTTGATCGACTGCGCTGGCATTTCGAGCACGGCTTCGCCGGCGGCTGTCGTCTCGATCTTCTGATCCGGATGGAACACCAGCTCGCGCACCTCGTCGGACACGGCCGGCGAAAAACGAATTCGCATGCGAAAGGGCTTCCCGTCACCCACGAAGAGGCCGAAGGTATTCCGGAAAAACCGCTCGGCATCGAAGTCCCTTGGAATGGAATATCGCTCTCCGGTGAGGAGTGCTCCTTCGATGCGCGCCAGGTAGAAGAGCTTCACCTGTCCGGCAGCCTGGTCCTCAGCCAGCACCATCCAGTCCCGTCCCGCCAGCACGAAAGCGTAGGGACGGATCACGCGCGGCTCGCCCGGAGCTTCTCCCGGCCGGTGGTACCGGATCGAGAGGGAGACTCCGCGCTGCAGCGCCTCGGAGACCGCCTCCCAGCTCTTCTCGCGGACCGGCCGGAAGGCGGTGGCCCGAAGCGCGAGCTTTTCCATGACGACCTCGGGACGCAGCCGTACGGCGGGAGGCATCAAAAGGGCGAGCCGTTCGTAGCAGTCTTTGAGGTCGCGTCCAAGGGGCGTGCCCCCGAAGAGCCCCAGGAACTGGGCGGCGACTCCGATGGAGAAGAGGTCTTTTCCGTCCACCGGAAGAAATGGCAGGACATAGTCCGTGCGGGAATACGAATAGCCATTTTCCAGTCGGTCGAACTGGATCGGCGCGTCGAGCTCGTCGCGCAAATAATCGAGATCGCGTTGGACCGTCTTCGAGGAGACCCCGAGCGTCTCCGCGAGCGTCGAAGCGTTCGGAAATTTCGCCTCTTTGATCTCGTGATGGATCGTCTGGAGTCGGCGCCACAGCGGCCGGTCTTTGAAGGCGCCTGAGCGAGCCACGCGGCGATTCTCCCACGGCGGGTTGCCACAAATTGTCGTCGGTGATGTATTTGTCGTACACCACGTGTCAGTGCGGAAAAACTGAACACAGGAAACGCCTTTTAAAAAGGGCTTTTCGGCGCCGTCGCGCTATGGCCCCCGGCTTGCTTTTGCAGAGCCCAGCTTGCGAATCCAACTGGCGTTTGCGGACTCGTCGGACCCACTCCAGGAATTACTCGGAGGGCGGATCACGTTGATGGAGGTCATCGAAGGTCGACAGGAATTTCTCGAGGCTTTTCTCTCCCGGCTTCAGGACATCACGGAACCGAGACCGCTGACCGAGCTCGATTTCGACGCGGACAACACGCTGCCGCTCCGGGCCGAATCCGACGCGTTTCAGGGCCCCCAGTGACCGCCATCCTGCTTAGCCTCGCGGCGCTTTTTTCGACCGTTCCGGGCGAAGTCTCCGCCGTCCTGCTCCTCTTCGCGATAGCGGTGGTCTTTGTCCTCGCGATCGACGACGACGACCTCCCCGGCCCCCGCCTCTGCCGTATCGCGGCGACCCGCGCGTAGCGCGCGGCGTCCCGCGCGAAGGGCGGAAAGAGCGCCGCGCCAGGAAAAGCGCCTCGTGATCACGCGGGTATACCACCCGCGCGGCCCTATTTCACCAGCGGCAGCAGCTCCTTCGCGGTCCCGGCCTCGCTCCCGTTCGGCTCGAGCTCCAGGTATTTGTGGAAGTGCTCCCGCGCGACCGGGTTGTGCTTGTTATTCATCGCGGAGAGCGCCAGATAGTAGTGCGCGAGGGCAAAGTCCGGCTTGGCCTCCACGGCTTTTGCCAGCAGCTCCTCGGCTTCCTTCGATTTCTTCTTGTTGTAGGCGTCGATTCCCTTGTTGTAGAGCATCTCGGGGGTGTCCGGGTTTGCGTCCTCAAACTTCTTTCGAAGCTCCGCGGCCGTCTTCTTGTCCCCAGTCTTATTGGCGGCGTCCGCCATGAGCCCGTAGAGGGAAGTCATCGTGGGATCGAGATCCGTCGCCTTCTGGCCGTACTCGATCACGTGCGCCCAGTCTTTCTTGTCGTAAGCCAGGGTCGTCAACGCCTGCCACCCCTGCGGCAGGTCGGCGTTTTTTGCCACGGCTTCCTTGAACTTTCCCTCTGCCGCGTTCTTGTCTCCGGAGTTGAGGAGGTCGACCGCCGCGTTGTAGGCGAGCGCGGCCTGTTCACTGCCCGAGGGCGCGGCTTGCCCCGCGGGAGCCGCCCCGCCCTTCCCGGCCGGAGCCTCCGACGTTTTGAGCAGCTTCTGGTCGAAAATCGTGATTTCCACGGTGGAAAACTTCTTGTCCGCCTCGGCAGGGACGAAGCCCTCCTTCTCGAATCGGACGTGGTACATCATCGTCGCGTCGTTCACGATGGACCCGTAACGGCCGTCCGCTGAAGTTTTCGCCGTCATTTTGAAGTTCTTGATCCTGGGGGTCGTGATGACGACGTTGACCCCTTCGATGGGGTTCCCCGCCGAGTCCGTCACTCGTCCCGAGACACGCCCCTGAGTTCCGGCTCCTGCCGTACATGCCAGGAACATCCATGCGAGAGCGGCACAGGACCGCAAGAGAGTTTTCATCAGGCACCTCCAGCTAAAAATGAAGCAATCGGATGAGGTCGTAAATTTCCGGGAATTCTACACAGAAGGGGTCGACACGGTCCGACGGCCTTTACGGGCCCCGCGTGGGACGCGCGCGACCGAACAGGACTCCGCGCTCTTTCCGCGCTAGGAGTCTGTCCGAGTAATGCTAAAAACCGAGATCTCGGGGGTACTGAAACCCCTCGGCACGTGACGATCGGGCGTTAGGGGCCAACTGTGGCGAAAAAGAGTTTTCACTTTCTCTCGTTTTCGATTACCTGGACG
>JBBSGZ010000081.1:0-17350 GCA_038253555.1 Thermoanaerobaculia bacterium | reverse complement strand
GGTCGAGCCTTCTGGCGTGCCGCGGGGCGGTGCGTTCGCCCGAGGCGACCGCAGGTCCCGCAGTTCGCGAAGGCGACGGAAGGCGACGTTATTGCGGATTCTCGCTGATCGAGGAGAGCACCATCTTTCCGCGGCACGGCGTGAACCAGTAGAAGTTCAGGAACTTCTCGCCTTTCGAGTTCACGCCGCCTCCCGCGACGGCGCCGTAGCCGGGGCCGTTCTGGAACTCGGCCGCGGTGCCGGGCTTCATGAATCGGTTCGAATAGCGGGCGAGGTCGGCGCTGATGCCGTCCAGCGTGGCGATCGCGGCAATCTGCCTGGAGTCGAACCCCTGCGCCGCCAGAAATCCCTTCAGATCCTGGCGCAGCGCCGCCTCGCGCACCGCGCGGTATGCGGCGGTGACGGCACCCTCCGTCAGGGCCGGACCGGAAGGGTCCCCGCGCATCCGATCCATCCGCTCGCCCTCGCTCACCTCCCGGACCTTCGGGCTCGACAAGGGCAGGTCGAACTCGAAGCCGCCGTGGCTCTGGTGCTCGATGTTCCCGACCGCGCGGCCGCCCGAAAGCCGCAGGGACGAGGACCAGCTGTGGCTGCCGGCTTCGCTTTCGCGGCCGCTTCCGCCAAACGCCAGTCCGTAAGCGAAATACTTCGATTCGCCGGCCGAATTGAGCGTGACCTCGACGTATCCCGCGTCGAAGGGCGGTGAGCGCCCGCGCATGAGTCATCGGGCACGGGGAGTCCGCCAGCGCGGCGGACGCGATCGGCTTGTTGGCGGCGTAGACGACGGTGCCGCCTCCGGCGCCGCTTGCCGGATAGGCAATCCCGTCCACCAGGTCGAAAGCGCCGGTATTGATCTCCTCGAAGTGTCCCTTCACGGCGGACGGGACCGCTACGGGAGCCCGCTCGGCGCTCTCGGAGGGCTTCTCGGCGACGGGCTCCTTCGCCTTTTTCGGCGCCTTGCCCTCCAGGCTGCGGATGGCCCGCGCGACCGCCTCCGGAAGGTCCTTCGCCTCGCTCTCGGGGGAGCCGGAGATCTCCTTCCATCCCCGCGCCACCATCGCCCTCAATTCGGGCAGCGCGGCGCGCGCCGCGGGGCCTATGGCCGTCAGGGCGTCACAAAGACACGCAGGTAGATCTCCTTCGCGCGAAGCTGCCGCGCAAGCGCGCGCGTGGCCGGCGCGGCGTCCGGTCCCATCTTCTCGAGCGCGACGACCGCCTGCTTGCGGACGTCGTGAATGGGATCGGCGAGCGCCTTGATGAGCAGGCTCATCGACCACGGCACGCCCGTCCCGAGCTGTCCGGCCACGGCGGCGGCGGCGCTTCGGACTTCCGGAACGGGATCGGCGATGGCACGTTCGAGCGCCGGCTTGATTGCGGGAACGACCCGCGCGGCGGGAACGCCCAGCCCGCCGAGCGCCTCGAGGGCGGACGCCCTGACCGAGGATTCCTTGTCGGCCGTCGCGGCGGCGAGCATCACGCCGAGGTCCTTGACGGCGGCGGCATCCGCACGGGGGGTGAGGGCAGCCAGGGATCTCGCCGCGCTCTCGCGGGGCTCGACCTCCGGATCTTTCAAAAGTTTTCCGAGCGCCACGAGCAGGGACGCGGACGGGGATTTCACTCCGGCGAGGCCGCCCGCCGCAAACCGGCGCACCAGCGGGGCCGAATCCGTGAGCGCCTCGACGAGCGCCGCGACCGCCTCGTCGGAGGTTGCGGCCCGGGGGCCGAGCTCCTCCACCGCTGCGAGGCGCACAGACATGTCCAGATTGCGCAGCGCCGAGCGGAGATCCGCGTCGGAACGCACCTTCGGCGCGCCCTTTTTCTCGGCGGCCGCCGACCCGGGGCTCGCCGTTCCCCCGCTCTGGCAGGACACGAGAAGGCAAATCACCACGACGCAGAAAGCCGCCGCGAGAAACCTGAAAATGGCCGGCATGGAACGCCTCCTGAAATGAGAGCGGAGGCAGGACGCCGGACCGCTCACGGGAACGTCGTTCTGAATCGTCGGCAGCGGCATCGCCAGATCAATCCCGTCCCGAGATCAGGTGCACGAGGGCGACGAACAACGCCGCGCCGATGATCGACCACACGACCGGAAAGGGATGCCTGTCGATCTGAAGCACGAACAGCTCCGGCAGCCGCATCTTGTGGGCGATCCAGGAGCCGAGGAGAGCGCCCACGAATCCGACGGCGACCGACACCAGGCAGCCGCCGGTCGTGCCCCCCGCGATCGCGCGCCCGATCGCCCCACAGACGGCCGCGACCAGCAGGAGGATGACGAGACCGAGAAGGGAGAAATGCATGTTCTCCTCGAATGACGGACGCAAGGATATCGAAGCCCCTTCGGGAGAGCCCGCCTGCGCGTTCCGGCGCTCTCATACAATTCCGAAAGCTCGAAAGGCCAGGGTATGGGTATGAAGAACACCGATCCGCGCATCGACGACCACATCGCCAGGGCGGCCGACTTCGCAAAACCGATCCTGCGGCACCTCCGAGAGCTCGTCCACAACGCCTGTCCGGACGTCGAAGAGACGCTGAAGTGGAGCTCGCCCGCGTTCACTCACGGCGGCAGGATCATGTGCGGTATGGCCGCGTTCAAGGAGCACTGCACGTTCGGATTCTGGCACCAGGGGATGAAAGAAGTCCTCGGGGAAGATGGCGAAAAAGAAGCCACCGCGATGGGGAGCTTCGGCCGCATCCAGAGCCTCGCGGACCTGCCCTCGGACAGGAAGCTCACGCGGTACATCCGGAAGGCCGCGGAGTTGAATCAGTCGGAAGCGCCCGCGCGGCCGCGCCCGGTGCGGAGCCCGGCGAGACCCGTCGAGGTTCCCGAGGATCTCGCCGCGGGATTGAAGAAGAACAAGGCGGCCGGAGCCACGTTCGAGAAGATGAGCCCCAGCCACCGGCGCGAGTATGTCGAATGGATCACGGAAGCCAGGCGCGAAGAGACCCGAGAAAAGCGGCTCGCCACGACACTCGAGTGGCTTGCCGAGGGAAAGTCGCGCAACTGGAAATACGAGAATTGTTGAGAGAGCACGCGCGAACCCCGCGGAGTCGGTGGGAGAGGCGGGCTCTGGCACATCCACGGGAACTGACCGACGGATCCCCCTCGCCCCAACCGTCTCTCCGGGCGCGGGGAACTCGATGATCACCATCGTGGAGAAAACACAACGCCTGCCTGCGGGCCCCCTCACCCCAACCCTCTCCCCGAGCGCGGGGAGAGGGAGTTCCCTCGATCACCAGGAGGACCTCTCGTGATGCGGACTCACCTTCTTCGCGGTGTCTCTCTCGGCGCCGTCCTTTTCGGGTCTCTTCTGATTGCGGCGCCCGCGGCGGCCCAGAAAACCGGCTCCCCGCCCGCCCCGGCCAGCTATCCCGCCCTGCCGAGCGAAACACCGGCGAAGCTCGAGCCCGCGACTTTCGGATGGGACTACGTCCGCCGCGACGTGATGATCCCGATGCGCGACAAGGTGAAGCTCCACACCGTGATCCTCGTTCCGAAGGGCGCCAAGGGCGCTCCGATACTCCTCACGCGCACGCCCTACGACGCCTCCGCGCTCACGAGTCATTCCCGCAGCTCGCATCTCGGACCGAGCCTGAGCGGCTACGACAACGCAACGGACGTCATCGTCGAAGGCGGTTACATACGCGTCGTGCAGGACGTGCGCGGGAAATATGGCTCCGAAGGCGACTACGTGATGAATCGGCCGGTGCACGGGTCCCTGAATCCGACGCCGGTGGACCATGCCACCGACACGTACGACACCATCGACTGGCTCGTGAAGAACGTCCCCGAAAGCAACGGCAGGGTCGGAATTCTGGGCATCTCCTACGACGGTTTCCTTCCCCTGATGGCGCTCGTCCACCCGCACCCGGCCCTGAAGGTCTCCGTCCCGATGAACCCCATGGTCGATGGCTGGATGGGCGACGACTGGTTTCACAACGGCGCCTTCCGTGAGCAGGGGATGCCCTACATCTGGGATCAGGAAGCGACGCGCAAGAACGACGAGAAATGGTGGCGGACCCATTACGACGACTACGACATGTTCCTGGACGCGGGGTCGGCGGGAGAGCTTGGCAGGCGCCACGGAATGGAGCAGGTCGGCTTCTGGCGGAAAATCCTCGAGCACCCGGCCTACGACGCATTCTGGCGCGACCAGGCGGTGGACAAGCTGCTCGCCGCCCAGCCGCTCCAGGTCCCGGTGATGCTCGTCCACAGCCTCTGGGACCAGGAGGACATCTACGGCGCGCCGGCGGTGTACCGCGCGCTCGAGCCGAAGGACACGGCCAACGACAAGGTATTTCTCGTCCTCGGCCCGTGGCATCACGGACAGGAAATTCATGACGGCAGCAGCCTCGGCGCGCTCAAGTTCCGAAGCGACACCGCGCTGGCGTTCCGGCGGGAAGTCCTGCGGCCGTTCCTGGACCAGTACTTGAAGGACGGCGCGCCGAAGGCCGACATCGCGCCCGTCACCGCTTTCGAGACCGGGACGAACACGTGGCGGCGCCTCTCCGCGTGGCCGGCGGGCTGCGCCAATTCCGGAGAATGCGCCATCAGGCCGACGCCGCTCTACCTGGGCGCCGGCCTGAAGCTCGCGCTGGGAACGCCGCCCGCCGGTGCGGCGGGAGCCGACTTCGAGGAGTACGTTTCGGATCCGGCCAGACCCGTCCCGTTCATTCCGCGCCCGGTCGACGCGAGCGGGGCTCGGTGGGCGCGATGGCTCGTCGACGACCAGCGCGAAGCGTCAGGCAGGACGGATGTTCTCTCCTTCGTGTCAGAGGCGCTGACGAGCCCGGTCAAGATCAGCGGCCAGCCGGTCGCGAACCTCGTGGCTTCGACCTCCGGAACGGACTCCGACTGGGTCGTCAAGGTGATCGACGTGTATCCGGATGAGGTCGCTGGAGACGCGCCGATGGGCGGTTACCAGCTGATGGTGTCGGCGGACATTTTTCGCGGGCGCTACCGTGAGAGTCTCGAGACCGCGAAGCCGATCGCGTCCGAAAAGCCGCTCCTCTATCGCTTCGCGTTGCCCACCGCGAACCACGTGTTTCTCCCGGGACACCGGATGATGGTGCAGATCCAGTCGAGCTGGTTCCCGCTGTACGACCGCAACCCTCAGACGTTCGTGCCGAACATCTTCTGGGCGAAGCCCCAGGATTACAAAAAGGCCGTGCAGCGCATCTGGCATGGACAGGCGCCCGGACAGGCAAGTTTCATTGAGCTGCCTCTGGTGACTAGCGTCGCTCCCGCTCGCTAACCGTCGCTCCCGCTCGCTGGCGCTCGCTCCCGCTCCCGCACCGGGAGGCTCCTCCCTCCCTCTGGTCGGGAGACTCCTCCCGGTGCGAGCTTATTTACCAGAGTGGCGCGAACGCGGATTCCGGACTCGGCCGGGCGAGAGGAGAGAGGTGGGCGGGCGGCATCAGGCTCGATAGTTTTAGAGGCGACCTGGCCGGCGGCTGAGCCGGCGTTCTTGTTACGCTTCTCGGATGTCGTTTCCCGCCGGCTTGAAGTGGCTCCGCCGCGGGGCGTTCTCTGCGGCCGTCATGTCCGGGACCGTGGTCCTGCTTCGCGCGTTCGACTCCCGCCGGCTGCCGGACCTCCGCGCCTGGCACCGGTTCCCGCCCGCCTCCGAGGTTACGGCAGCCGATCTGACCGAGGAATTCACCCTGGCGGACTATCGCAAGCGCGAGGAGGCCGTCTTTCTCGAGGTCCGGCGCGACGTCGAGAGCCGCCTTCGCCCGGAGGACCGCACCGCCGCGAACCGCTACTTCGAGGGCAGCCCGCTACACCCGTCGCACTTTCCAACGAACTGGAACCGGACGTTCGAGCTGATTCCCGAGAAGGTCCGGGGCGGCGTTCTGCTCCTTCACGGATTGACGGATTCCCCATACAGCATGCGCCGGCTCGCCCGGATTTTCCAGGAGAGCGGCTTCTACGCCTTCTGCCCCCGCATGCCGGGCCACGGGACCGTGCCCGCCGCGCTCGCTCGGGTCGCGTGGGAAGACTGGGCGGCGGCGGCGCGTATGGCCGCGCGCCACGTCCGGACCCGGATCGGCCCGGGGCGGCCGTTCCATGTCGTCGGCTACTCGAGCGGCGGCGCCCTGGCGGTGCGCTACGCCCTGGACGCGCTCGACGATGCGACCTTTCCGCGGCCCGACAGGCTCCTGATCCTCTCTCCCATGATCGGGGTCACGCGGCTGGCCGGCCTCGGGAAGACGGTCAGCGCTCCCGGGTACGTGCCGTTCTTCGAGAAGTCGCGCTGGATCGAAGTGAGGCCCGAGTACAACCCGTTCAAGTACAACTCGTTTCCCGCCAACGCCGGCTACCAGACCTTTCGGTTGACGCGTTCCATCGAGCGCGGCCTCGCAAAGACGGCGTCTTCCGGCGCGATCCGGCGGATGCCGCCGGTCCTCGCGTTTCAGTCCCTGATCGACTCGACCGTGTCGACGGCCGCAGTGGTCCACTCCCTTTTCGACCGCCTCCCGGACGGAGGCAGCGAGCTCGTCGTCTTCGACCGCAACCGCGACGCCACTCTCCTCGCGCTCCAGCCCGCCGGTTCGGACGAGGTGCTTCCGCGCCTTCTCCCCCGACGCCCGCGACGCTATGCGATCACGATCGTGACGAACGCCACGCCCGAAACAACGGCGGTCGTCGCGCGACGGACCGAAGCGGGAGGGACCGAGCCTGAGTCGGAAGCCATCGGCCTCTCCTGGCCCTCGCAGACCTTTTCGCTGTCGCATATCGCGCTGCCCTTTGCCCCGGACGATCCGCTTTACGGGTCCTCTCCCGACGGCCGCGAATTCTACGGCGTCCGTCTCGGCACGCTGGCGCCACGCGGCGAACGGGCGGACCTCATCGTACCGATGGACCAACTCATGCGGCTGACCTGCAATCCCTTCTTCGGGTATCTCGAACGCCGCGTCCGGGAGTGGGTCGCGGAGACGGCCGCGAATTAGATGTCGGAGAACGCTCGAATCGGCCGCGCTCGCGGAGGAAGAGCGTGCGGCCACAAACTTCTCGCGGGTCTTTGTGCGCACACGGTGAAAGAATCGGCGCACGCTTCGCCCGGAGACGCTCGCTGGATGTGACCGCGGGTTTTCCGAAAGAAATCGCGGGAGGTCCCGCCGAGAGTCCCCGGAGAATTGACGACCCGCTACGATCGGAGGCACGCCATGTCCGAATCCCGACGTGAGTTTCTCGCGCGCACGGCCGCCGGAGTCGTGGGGGCCGCAGCCGCCGCGAACGCCATTTCCGCCCTGACCGCCCCGCCCGCTCCTGCGACGACTCCCGTTCCGGGAACGCCCCCCGCGTTCGGCACGGCGCCGCCGGTCGGGCCTCCCGTGACGACCGCCACGCTCACCGAGGCGGAGAAGCTCGTCCGCATCGAGATGACGGGTGCCGAACGCTCGCAGGCGGCGGGCAACTGGAGCCGCGCGATGGCCGGGACCATGGAGCGGCGCACCGGGCCCCGGAAGGTCGCGATCGAAGACTCCGTCGCGCCCGCATCCCTCTGGAACCCGATGATCCCTGGCGCCGCCGCGGCAGGGAAGCAGGACCGATTCGTCCGAAGCGCGGGGCCGGCGCCGCCGCTGCCGAAGCGGGACGAGGACATCGCCTTCGCACCCGTGACCGCGCTTTCGCGGTGGGTCGAATCGCGCGCGTTGACGTCCGAGCGCCTGACCCGGATCTACCTCGACCGCATCGCGCGTTTCGATCCGAAGCTGCGGTGCGTGATCACGGTCACGCGCGACCTCGCGATCGCGCAGGCGCGGCGCGCGGACGCGGAGATCGCCGCCGGCAGGTATCGGGGACCTCTGCACGGGATCCCGTGGGGCACCAAGGATCTTCTGGACACGCGGGGGATCCGAACGACCTGGGGCGCGGAGAACTTCCGGGACCGCGTGCCCGATACGGACGCCGCCGTCGTGGCGCGGCTCCACGCGGCCGGCGCGGTCCTCGTCGCGAAGCTTTCCCTGGGAGCGCTCGCCTTGAACGACGTGTGGTTTGGCGGGCAGACCATGAACCCGTGGGTGATCGAGGAGGGCTCGGGCGGCAGCAGCGCGGGGCCCGGTGCCGCGACCGCCGCCGCTCTCGTCGGGTTCTCGATCGGAAGCGAGACCGAGGGCAGCATCGTCGACCCTTCCATGCGGTGCGGCGTGACGGGCTTGAGGCCGACATTCGGCAAGGTCCCCCGGACGGGCGCGATGACCCTCTGCTGGTCCCTGGACAAGCTCGGCCCGATGGCGCGCAGCGTCGAAGACACCTGCCTGGTGCTCGCGGCGATCTCGGGACCCGACGCGGGAGACCTGTCGAGCGTCCCGAGCCATCTCGACTTCGACGCCAGCGCTCCCGTGCGAGGGTTGAAGGTCGGCTGGTTCCCCGCCTGGATGAACGAAAGCCCGGCGACCGAGGTGGACCGCGCCGCGCTCGAGACCGTCCGGCGGCTCGGCCTGACCGCCGTCGAAGTGGCGCTTCCCGACTGGCCGTACGGATCTCTCAATACGATCCTTTTCGCGGAGGCGGCCGCCGCCTTCGAAGACATGACTCTTTCGCGCGGACTCGACCAGCTGAAGATGCAGGTCCCCGACGCGTGGCCGAACACCTTCCGGCAGTCGCGATTTCTCTCAGCGGTCGATTACGTCCAGGCGGACCGCCTGCGGCGCAAGGTGGCCCTCGAGATGGCGCGGCTCTTCGAAAAGGTGGATCTGCTTCTCGTTCCCGCTCTGCGGGACGAGATCCTGACGATCACCAACTTCACCGGCCATCCCGGTCTGACCCTCCCGGCCGGGTTCGTCGAGATCGCGCAGGCGCGCAGCGATTGGGCCCCCGATCCCGCCCATCCCCTGCCGACCTTAAACCCCAGGCGCCGGGTCCCGCACGGCATCACCCTCGTCGGCAGACTCTTCGAGGAAGGGACGATCGCGCGCGTCGGCATGGCGATGGAACGCGCGTTCAACGTGGCGGCGAAGCGGCCGCCAGGGTTCTGAGAAGACCCGTCGCCTGTCCGCCTTCAAAAAAACAGAGAGCCGCCTCCGCCGCATCGGCGATTGTGCGCCGCCTGCCTGCGAGCCCCCTCACCCCAGCCCTCTCCCCGAGCGCGGGGCGAGGGAGAAGAGCTGCGCCACCGACACGAGGGTGGCTCCGCCCGCCCCGAGAGGAGTCTCCCGACCAGAGGGAGGGAGGAGTCTCTCGGGGCGGGAGCGTGAGCGAACGCAGTGAGCGGAAGCGACGTGAGGCCAGCGGTCGAGCCGACAGGCGAGCCGCTGGCCGGTGCTCTTCGCCGCGCACGGCGAAGAGCACGTCACGGAGTAAGCGGAGGCGACGTGGGCGACGGTTCCGCCGTCACCGGCGTGCCTTCCCTCTCCATCGGCGCCACGAAATTGAAAAGCTTCAACGAGGGCCGGCCATGGCGGCCGAGCGCGGGGTCGAACTCGTAGGACGTGATCGAGGCGTTCGCGACCTCGAGCGACCGATCGATCTCGAGCAGACGCTCTTCCGTCAACCGTTCGAGCAGATACCGGAAACAGAGGACCACGACGGTGTGGCAGACGATGACGACGCGCTCGCGGCGATACTCGCGGGTCAGCGTGCCGATCGCGCTGCGCAGCCGGAGAATCACGTCGCACCAGCTCTCGCCGCCGGGCGGGCGATAGTAGAACTTACCGAGCGGTGCGCGGCGAAGCGCCTCCTCCGGAAAACGCGCCTCGATCCCCTTTCGCGTCAACCCGTCGAGGATTCCGAACTCCCTTTCGCGCAGCCTTTCGTCGCGCACCGCCGTGAGCGCCAGCCCCGAGGCCTCGGTCATCCGCCTCGCCGTCTCGAGCGCGCGAAGGTACGGGGAGGCGAGAACGATCGTGGGCCGAATCGCTTCCGGCATCTCACCGAACCACCGCCCGACGGCGTCTGCCTGACGCTCTCCGACCGGCGAGAGAGGCACATCGACGTCCCGCATCCCGAGATGAATCTGGGGATCTCCCGTGCTCTCCGCCAGATCGCGCGCCACGTTGCCCGCACTCTCGCCGTGCCGGATGATCCACAGGGTCTTCGGCCACTTCTGATCGTTCGACTGCATCGTGCCTCCCGTCACCGCCCGCCGCTCGCACCATTTCACGAATTCGTGCCGCACGGAACCTGGACCCGGTTCCCGCGTATGAAGAGGCAGCATGCGCCGTAAAGGGTTCATAGTTCTATCTTTTCTCGCGGTTGCTGCGGCGCTGACGGCCGAGAGGGCGGACCCTCCCCCGCCGGTTCCGATCCGCCCGGCGACGGGACCGATCACGATCGACGGCCGCCTTTCCGATCCCGGCTGGCAGGGAGCCGCCACGATCGACACTTTCTGGGAGACGTCGCCCGGCGACAACGTTCCTCCGCAGGCGCGGACCGTCGTCCTCATCGCCTACGACGAAACATCGCTCATCATCGGCGTGCGCTGCGACGACCCGCGGCCCGAGCGTATCCGCGCGCCGTTCGTGGATCGCGATCAAGTGATCGGCACCGACGACAATGTCGCGATCTTCCTCGATACGCGCAACGACCGCCGCTCGGCCATCGAATTCCGCGTGAACCCGCGCGGGATCCAGGGCGACGGCGTGTGGAACGAGGCCAACGGGAACGAGGACTTTTCCCCCGATTTCTTCTTCGACTCCGCGGCCTCGATCACCGGGAAAGGGTGGACGGCGGAGATGCGGATCCCCTTCTCATCGCTCCGGTACGGCCGCACCGATCCCCAGACCTGGGGAATCCTCGCGTGGCGCAACTACCCGCGCGATTTCCGGTACGCCTTCCACTCGAGCCCGATCCCGAGGGGATCCAATTGCCTGATCTGCCACATGCGCTCGATAACCGGGCTCGCCGGTCTCCCCTCCGCGGGACATTTCGTGGCCGCGCCCTATGTGACGGGACGCGAACAGGGCCGGCCGGGGGACGAATCCGATCCACGCTCATCCTTTTCGTATCCGCCGGCTCGCGGGCACGCAGGCGGGGACTTGAAGTGGACGCCCGATCCCGACAAGGCCGTCGATGCGACGATCAATCCGGATTTCTCCCAGATCGAGTCGGACGTGGCCCAGATTTCCGTCAACGAACGGTTTGCCCTCTTCTACCCGGAGAAGCGCCCGTTCTTTCTGGAGGGCGTGGACTTGTTCCAGTCGCCGATACAGGCCGTGTACACGCGCACCATCACGTCTCCGCGGTGGGGCGCCCGGGTCACGGGCAAGGACGGGAGCTCGGCCTATACGCTGCTCGTCAGCGAGGATCGCGGCGGGGGGCTCGTGATCCTTCCCGGCGCGTATTCCTCGGGCTTCGCCCCGCAGGATTTCCGATCCTTCGCGGCGATCGGCCGGCTTCGCCGCGACTTCGGCCAATCCTTCGCCGGGCTGCTCGCCACGGACCGCGAGATCTCAGGCGGCGGGCATAACCGGGTGATCGGCCCGGATTTCCAGTGGCGCCCGAACGACCGGGACCAGGTCACGGGACAGTTCCTCTACAGCCGCACGCGGACCCCCGACCAGCCGCAGGTCGCGCCGGAATGGGACGGGCGTCCCCTTTCCGGCGGGGCTCTCGACCTCAGCTGGAATCACCAGACGCGGACGCTCGGCTGGTTTGGGGAATACCGGGATTTCGCGGACGGGTTCCGCGCCGACAACGGCTTCGTGCCGCAGGTCGGAATTCGCGAAGGAACAGTCCAGATCGGATACACGTTCTACCCGGAGGGGATCTTCCGGCGGCTCAGCCCGAGACTCGGCGAAGATGTCGTGGTCGAACGCGGCGGCCGGCTCGTCTCCCGCCGCTTCTTCCCGGGCGTGGACTTCCACGGCGTCAGAAATCTCGCGGGGTTCGTGGGAGTGAACGCCGATTCCGTGCGGGTCGGCGAGCAGGTGCTCGGTTCGACGAAAGTCGCCTGGTCGATTTCCGTCGATCCTTCGCGGCGGCTGACGCGCGTGACCTTCAACGGCTCGCTCGGCAGCGACATCGATTTCGACAACGCGCGCACCGGGCACGGCGGCAGTCTCGCGGGCTCATTGACGACCCGCCCGACAGACCATCTCGAGCTCGGCTTCCTCGGGAACCGCCGCTGGTTAAACGTCGAGGGCGGCCGCCTCTTCACCGCGCAGGTCGAACGGGTGAAGGCGACATACACCTTCAGCGCGCGCGCATTTCTGCGGGCGGTCGTGCAATACGTTTCGACAGACCGGGACCCCGCCCTCTACACGTTTCCGGTAGCGCGCCGATCCGGTAATTTCGACGGGTCCGCACTCTTCTCTTACAAGCTCAACTGGCAGACGGTCTTTTTTCTGGGGTACGGAGACAGCCGGACGCTCGAGCGTGACGCGGCCACGGCGACCGAGCCGCCGCGGTACAACCTGCTTCCCGTCTCGCGCCAGCTGTTCCTGAAGATCTCCTACGCTTTTCAAGGGTAGGTCGGAAAGAAGCGGCGGGGTTTCGCGCACGCAGGTCGCCTTCCGCCGCCGGCGCGCCGAGAGAGCCGGACCGGCGGCAGGTCGACGTCGCGCGTCGTCAGATGGATGCGCGTGTCACCGGTGCTTTCGGCGAGGTCCCGAGCGACGTTGCCGGCGCTTTCCGCGTGGCGCACGATCCAGAGAGTGTCCGGCCATTTGCGATTGTCGGCGTCGTGCATCGGCTCCTCGGGCGGGCATGCGCCGGCAACAAGCCCTGTGTTTCACGATCCCTGCCAGACGGGATCGCCGCGCCGCCCGGACGCGCCCGGAAGCCTGACCCCGGCGGATGCTTTGTGCCGACTGCCCCCGCCCCGCGCGACAGGGCCCGGGTCAGGAGGCGGATGACCACCCGTCCTTCCGCCGGCGGAGCTCGGCGTCGCGACGCGGCCGATCGGCACGGCCGCGCACCACCGGGCGCAGACGTCCTGCGCCGCCCATCCCGTGGGATACAAGGGATGATGGTCGCCGCCTGGGGTGCTCGCCGCGTCCGGTGTGGAATTCTTGCGCGACCCGGCCGCCGTCAACGCCGCGCGCGCGGACACGGGAGGAAAACTTTACGTCTCGAGCCTCGCCCCGGACGCGCGGCCGAAGCCCTTCTGAAGCGCAGCTCGCGGCTGCTAACATCGGCCGAAGGCGCTTCGCCTTCACATGCTGGATAAGACTCTCTCGCACTACCGGATCCTGGAGAAGCTGGGCGCCGGCGGCATGGGCGTCGTGTACGTCGCCGAGGACCTGCGACTCGGCCGCCGGGTGGCCCTGAAGTTCCTTCCCGACGACGTCGCCTCGGACCCCCAGTCGCTCGAGCGCTTGAAGCGCGAGGCACGCGCCGCCTCCTCCCTCGAGCACCCGAACATCTGCACGATTCACGACATCGACGAAGCCGACGGCCGCGCTTTCATCGTCATGGAGCTCCTCGAGGGCCAGACACTTCGGGATTTCCTCTCGGAAGGCGTTCCCCCCCTGGAACGGCTGCTCGACATCGCGATCCAGCTTGCCGACGCGCTCGACGCCGCGCACGCGCGGGGGGTGATTCATCGCGACATCAAGCCCGCCAACATCTTCATCACGAATCGGGGCCAGGCGAAGCTGATGGACTTCGGCCTCGCCAAGCGCGTGGCGAAAATGACGCCGACGGAAAAGCGAGACGGCTCGGAGCTTCTGACCGTCGCGGGGGAAGAGCACCTGACGGACTCCGGGACGACCCTCGGCACCGTCGCGTACATGTCCCCGGAGCAGGCGCGCGGCGAGGCCTTAGACGCGCGCAGCGACATCTTCTCCTTTGGAGCCGTGCTCTACGAGACGGCGACGGGCCGCCAGGCCTTCGGCGGCTCTGCCACCGCGGTAGTCTTCGACGCGATCCTGAACCGGGCGCCGGCGGCGCCGATCCGGCTGAATCCGGATCTGCCGGTCGCGCTCGAGCGGATCGTCGAGAAGGCGCTCGAGAAGGATCGGGATCTCCGCTACCAGAGCGCCGCGGAAATGCTGGCAGACTTGAAGCGTCTGCGGCGGGATTCGAGCGCGTCGCGCTCGTCCGCGGTGGATGTGGCTCCACCCCGCCGCTCCCGTCTTTCCCGCAGGACAGCGACGATGGCGGGCGCCCTGGCGGCGGGAGTCGCCATCGCGGCGGCCGTACTCCTCCTGCGAAGCCGGCCGCCTCGCGCGGCCGCGGGCGCGCCTCTGACGCTGGCGGTTCTGCCCTTCCGAAATGCGGGCCAGGCGGGGACATCCGACTACCTGGCGATCGCGATCCCCGACGAGATCACGACCGCGTTGAGCTACGTCCCCAGGCTCGCCATCCGGCCGTTCGCTCAGACGGCGAAGTACGCCGTCGGCGATGCGGATCCTCAGCGCGCCGGAAGGGAGCTCCACGTGGCGCAGGTGCTGACGGGACACTATCTGCGCGACGGGGACCGCCTCGAGGTGACGATGGAGGCTGTCGACGTCGAAGAGAACCGTCTTCTCTGGCGGGACAGCGTGTCGGCGGCCTCAACCGATCTGATCGGACTTCGGGAGCAGATCAAGACCCGCCTCCGCCAGGGCCTGATCCCGAAGCTCGGCGCCGATCCCGGGGGCCCCCAGCAGGCCACGGGACCGCGGAACCCGGAGGCTTACGAGCTTTTTTTGCGGAACGCCGCGGTGTCTCACGATCTGCAGCCCAATCGCGAGGGGATCGCCATGCTGGAAAAATCAGTCCAGCTCGACTCGACGTTCGCGCCCGCCTGGTACTTTCTGGGCCTCCGGTACTACTACGAGAGTCAGTATGGAGAGGGAGGGACGACGGCCTACGAGAAGGCACGGGGGGCCTATCAGCGCGCCGTTTCCCTCGATCCGAATCTGACCGAAGCCGCGGCGCACCTCGCGATCATGCGCACCGAGGGCGGCGACCTCGAAGGCGCCTACGACGACGCTTCGCGAATCCTCGAGCGGCGGCCCGACAATCCCGAAGCGCACCACACTCTGGGGTACGTCCTGCGGTACGCGGGCCTTCTCGAGGAGGCGGGGCGGCAGTGCGAAGTCGCCATCGCGCTCGATCCGAAGAACTACCAGTGGCGGTCGTGCGCGCTCAACTTCATGCTGCTCGGCCGCTACGACCGCGCGCGGGATTTTATTGCGCTCGACGCCGGCAGCCACTGGGGAGATAACCTCCTCATAGGCCTGGCCCTTCGAGAGCGGAAGCCCGGCGACGCTCTGCGCGTTGCGGAAAGCGCTGCGCAATCGGGAGGGGGTACGCTGGAAGGGCAGCGGTCGTTTCTCCTCCTGTTCCTCCGCGGCGCGCCGGAGCCGGAGATCGAAGCCGCCGCGCTGCGGCAGGAGGCCTCGGTGGCCCGGTTGCGCGACGGCGAGCCGCACTACTGGATCGGCTCCGTGCTCAGTTATTGCGGCAGGCGGGAAATCGCCTTGCGGCAGCTTCGCCAGGCGGTCGAGAGCGGATGGGCCTGTGTCGAGGCGCTCGATCGAGATCCCCTTCTCGTCAATGTCCGGTCCGATCCGCGGTTCGCGGCCATCCGGGCCGCTGCCGCACAACGACAATCCAGATTTCTCAACCACCGGCGCGGAAAGGCATGAGTGCCGGCCCCCAAGGGAATGTCCCACCCGCGCTGTGGCTCCTCTTATCGGCCCTTTCCCTGACTCTGGCCGGCGGGTGCGCCTCCTCCGCGCCCCCGGCAAAAACAGCGGCGCGATCCACGTCCCCGGCAGCGTGTCGCGGCACGCTCGGAATCGAGGCCGGGCCGATCCCGCGTGAGCTCCGGAGGAAGTTGTCGCTGCCGGCGGGAGCAGTCGGAGCCGTCGTCCGCGAGGTCCTGCCCGGCGGTCCCGGAGAAGCGGCCGGCATTCGAACGGGCGATCTCGTGGAGCAGATCGGCGAGGCGCGCATCGCCAACGTCTGCGATCTCATCGAAGCCGCCAACGGCCGCGCCTGCGATCCCGTACGCGTCACCGTCCGGCGCGGAGGCGCGGAAGTCGAGGCGACGCTCGTGCCGGTGGCGGAGGAGGCATTTTTCGAAAGCGCCTGCCGCGCCGGGGTTGCGACGGGCTGTTTCCGGCAGGCCTGGACCCACGCGAACCAGGCGGGCTCCCGCGAACGGAATCTCGAAATTTATGACGCCGCCTGCCGCGCCGGTTCCCCCGACGCATGCGCGTACGAGGGCTCGCTCCTCGCGGATATTCCCGCGCGCCAGGGCGAAGCCACTCGAATCCTCGGCAGAGCCTGCGACCTGGGCAGCGGCGGCGGATGCACCACCCTCGCCTTTCTCCACGCGACCGGAAAGATCGTGGCGAAAGATGACCGGCGCGCCACCGCCCTCTATGTTCGCGCGTGCGATCTCGGCGATGCGGCCGGCTGCTACAACGTCGGGCTCATGGCGGAGAACGGCCGAGGCGGGCCCGTCGATCTGACTCTCGCCGCCGCGCGGTACCGGGAGGGCTGCGATTTCGGGAGCTCGACCGCCTGCACCAACCTCGGCTTCCTTTACGAGTACGGACGGAACGTCAAAAAGGACGCCGCGCGCGCGATAACTCTCTACCAACGCGGGTGCGCGGGAACTCGTTGCGAGACGTCGAACCTCGCGGGCTGCGTGAACGTGGGCCGCGCCTGGCGCGACGGGATCGGCGCCGAGAAGGACGCGGCGAAGGCGGCCGCGATCTTCGAGGAGGCCTGCGGCCGCGCCCTCGAGTCCGGCGATCCTGGCTTCCCGGAGAACAGCTCGCGCGCCTGTTCCCTGCTCGGAGGGCTCTATTTGAGCGGAGACGGCGTCGAGAAGGACCTTGCCCGCGGCCGGGAGCTTTCCGAGAGAGGCTGCGAGCGCGGCGACGCTTTCGGGTGTTTCAACGCAGCGGTCGTTTTTACGAGCGGCCTCGGCGCCGAGCCGGACGCCGCGAAGGCCGCCGGGTTTCTGTCCCGCGCGTGCGAAGCCGGCGACGGGGAAGGGTGCCGCGACCTCGCCCGCGCGTACGAGAACGGAAAGGGGGTTTCGAGAGACCGCGTGAAGGCCGCGGCGCTTCTCCGGAAATCCTGCCAGCTGGGATTTGTTTCGGCCTGTGCCGCCCGGAAGAAGTGAGCCGCGGGCCGACGCTCGTTTCCTTTCCGTCGAACCGCTTTATTGAGGACGTCGATGCGCGCGTCGGGCAGCGTCAGGACGCGTTCAGATATTTCTCGAACCAGCGGGTCACCGCGACGGCGGAGCGGACGCGGTTGGCGGTCTTTCTCCAGCCGTGACCCTCGTCGGGAAAGAGAACGTATTCGACCGGGATCCCCCGCTTCTTCAGACTGTCTACGACCTGCTCGGCCTCGACGACCGGCACGTTCGTGTCGTTGGCGCCGTGGAGCACGATCGTGGGAGCCGCGACGCGATCTAACTTGTGAATCGGCGAAAGTCGACGGAGGAGATCGGCCTCC
>JBBSGZ010000080.1:0-17680 GCA_038253555.1 Thermoanaerobaculia bacterium | reverse complement strand
GCGTGCCCTCATTGTCTGCCTTCTGACCCAACTTCGCTTCCCGCGCTCGCTTCGCGACACAACTGCAACTCTTCAACTCGCTGTCGCTTGAAAACCCAAATCACTGATTTATCCACGGGCTGTTACCTGCAGGCGCGTGCCGCGACGGACGCCCGAGAGGCGTTCGAGCGTGCACGCAAGCTCGCCCGACGCGAGGGAGACCCTTCCCTCGCTCAGGCGGCCGAGACTCAGGCAGCTGTCACGTGGGCACTGGAAGGCAAAGCCGAGAAATCGCTGAAGCTTCTGGAGAAGATCGCTGAGAAGCCGGTGAACGCCGAATGCGAAGCCGGTACCTGGATGGCCATCGGTCACATACGGCGGATGATGAAGGCATTCGGCGCTGCCGCGGAGGCGTATCGGCGGGCGCTGGCAGTCTGTCCGGAGAACTCGCCTTTGCACGGGGACGCGGAAGCTGCGCTCGCCGCGCTCAACCGTTGACCGCGGCGAAGACCTTCAGCTGAAGCGACGGGTCCGGCGTAGCGAGAGTTAATCGCTCCCTCCCCCGTGACGGCACCCGCCGCCGCACTGCCCGGCCCCCCGTCCGGCCGCTGAAGCCGAAGAAGTCAGCGGCGGTATAGCCGCGAGGCCTCCGTGGGCGATAGGATGGTCCCCAATGAGGCAGATCTCCGCGAGCGCGTCTGCGCCGGAACGGGGCTTGCTCCGTCGTTTTCCATGAGCGTCGCCTCTCGGAAAATCCCCCGCGGAAGATTCAAGACCGGTAACCTGCTTCTCGAGAGCCTGCCCCGGTCAGAGTTCGCCCGGCTGGCACCCCACCTCAGGACCCGGCACACCACTCTCGCCGAAGAACTTCACAGTCGCTCCCATTCGGACCCGGATGTCTTCTTCCCCGTCGATTCCGTTTCGTCGCTCGTCGTTCACGGCCTGGAAGGAACGGAGGTCGAGGTGGCGACGGTAGGCAGCGAGGGTATGGTCGGGCTGCCCGTCTTTCTCGGGAGCGAGGCGGTCATCTTCGAGGCGATCACTCAGGTTCCCGGTGAAGGACTGAGCCTGTCGCGGAAGATTCTCACCCGGGAGCTCCGGCGGAAGTCCGCCCTCGCCGACCGGCTCGCGGAGTACACGGAGGCGATGTTGCTGACCGTCGGGCAGGCGTGCCTCTGCAGCCGAATGCATGGAAAAGTGGAGAGGTGCGCCCGCTGGCTTCTCTGCGTTGCCGACCGCGCGCCCGGAGAAGAGTTCCCGCTGACGCAGAAGTTTCTGTCGTGGATGATCGGAGTGCGCCGCGCGACGGTGACCGAGGCTGCCCGAGAGCTCCAGCGCCGGAAACTCATCGACTATCGGCGGGGCGAGGTCCGTGTCCTCAATCGGAAGGGCCTGGAAGCCGCCGCCTGCGAGTGCTATGGGCACGTCCGCGCGGAATTCGACGCGCTCCGGCGGCGCTGGATGCGTCAGCCCGGGAATCGCATCGGATCTCTCGACTGAGAGGAGACCGATCGCATCGGAGGCCTCACTTGGCGATCCTTCTCCGGTCGGAGCGAAGACGGCTGGAGCGACTCCGGAATTCGGAGTGAATCTGGAATCCTGTCGGGAGCGGGCGGGTCAGGCGAGAAGCGACCATGCCGCGAGGGCCGCGAGTTTCTGATCCGCTCCCCAGGGAGCGCCCAGCGTCCTCCGCATGCCGGCCACGCGCCGCTCGAGCTCCCGGGCCGGGCGTCCCAGGGCGCGCGAGGCGTGATCTCTCAGGTCCTTCCGGCGAATCCGTACGACGGAGAGGCCCGCGCGCTCCGCGGCTGCCGCGACGGCGTCCCGGAAGTGATCGCCTTCCGCGGCGTGGATCCGCGCGTGAGAGGCGAGGATGGACTCGAGACCGGGTTGCTCCGCGGTGGAGGAGGTCAGGACGGCGCACCACCGCGGCGCGCCGGCCCCACGGGAGAGTCCGCCGAGGAGGCGCATCATCTCCGCGCTCGCCCGCTTCCAGGCGTCCGCCCGGCACGAGTCGATGAACGCGCGGGCCTTCGAGAAAGGCATCGTTTCGGCGGCGTGGAATGGCTGTTTCGTGGACGCGTCGGCGCCGTCCGCGAGCACGAAACGGTCGCGCAGCATCACCTCGGGGTCCGCCCGGGATCCTCCGACCACGACGATCGCGGCCCAGCCCGAGTGGGACTCGACTCCAACGGCGGAGACGCGGTCCGCACGTGCGGTCACCCGGCAGCGCCCCCGGCGGGAGACCGTTTGCGGGAGCGCGGCATCCCGAAATCCTATCCCTCGTTCCGGAGCATCCGGCATCCCACGCGACCGTTTGACTTCGGTTCGGAGCTGCGTTTACCCTTGCGCGATTGTTCGTGAAAGTTTTTCTGGCTGTCTGCCTGTCGAGCGCGGTCTCCGTGTCTGCGGCTCAGGCCGGGCATCTGCCGGGTCCCCCGGGCCCACCCGCGATCGAGATCCGGGCGGCAGAGCCGGGGGAGTCGATCAGACCGGTTCTCGGACCCGGCAGAACCGTAGAAGTCCGCTGGTCCGGCCTCCCTCACTCCGCGGCCGAAGTCGAGCTCCTGCTCTCCCTCGACGAAGGCCGGACGTACTCCGTGCGGCTGACGGAAGACCTCGATCCCGGAGGTGGCTCGTATCTCTGGGAAGTCCCGAGGCTCGAAACCGGCCGGGCGCGTCTCGCGATCCGGATGGGCCTGGACGGCAGGGAGCTCATTGCGGCCTCGACTTCCACCTTCGAGATCGCGCCTGATCGGTCGGCTTCCCCGGTTCGCCTGCGGTGGTGTTCGGGCGAGATCTGGACCGCGTCCGAGACAGACGCGGGCGCGGCGGAACGGGACCCCGACGAGGGGCTCGCTTCCCCTTCCGAAAACATCACCGCGCTCTCAGAGTCCGCGGACGCGATCGAGAGTCACGGGCGCTCGGTTCACGGGCCGGAGCGACGACACGCCAGCCTTTTAGAACGCAGTCCGGTCGAGCCCCCGCCCGACCGCTCGCCCCAACCTCCTCGTTCTTCTCCCCGAGCCGTCCCCCGGCGAATCTGAGATCGGCGCCCGCGGGCGACCGTGCCTGCCTCATCGGCAAACTCTGACCGGGGATGCCCCCGCCGAGCCCGCCGAGGACCGCTCAGATCGGCTTCGTACCCGAACCTCACCGCTTTCGCTCAGAAACCATGCGGGGGAAGAACATGACGAAATTGGGAAAGACAGGCCTGGTGAGCCACCGGATGCGCCACCTCGTGGCCGCGATTTCCTTTTTCGGGCTGGCCACCGCGGCGCAGCCGCAGACGCAGACGCAGACGCAGCCGCAGACGGCGGACGCTCCGGCCCCTCCGGGCCCGCCGCCGGCCCAGGAGAGCATTGTCGTTTCGGCCACGCGCCTTCCGGAGCGCGAGACGGAGATTCCGGGGCAGGCGACCGTAATCACCGGCGATCAGCTCCGCCGCGAAAATGTGAAGACCCTGGCCGAGGCCCTTCAGGACATCGTCGGGATCGACACCGGTCTCGGAAGCGACAACGGGGGACGCCTTCCCAACCTCGGCCTGTGGGGATTGAAGGAGTTCGACGCGCTGCTCGTGATGGTGGACGGGATGCCGGTCGGCGGTCCCTTCAATCCATCGCTCTCCCAGATCAACATCGAAGACATCGACCGGATCGAGATCGTCAAGGGCCCGCAAGGCACTCTCTACGGAGTCTCCGCCTTCGCGGGGATGATCCAGATCTTCACGCGCCCGGCCAGCCCGGGAACGGACGTGCGGGCGGGAGGAGGGTCCTTCTCCGAGGGACGCGTCAACCTCTCGCACGCTCGAGACCTGGGCGGCGCGAAGATCCGGCTCTTCGGGACGTTCGATCGGGCGAAAGGATGGCAGGACCGGACCAACTATCTGGAGGATCGAGGCGGGTTGCGGCTCGACGTCCCCGTGCCGGGGGGAGGCGAGTTGTCCGCGATGGTCGACGTATTTCGCACGACGCAGTTCGCGGGCTCGCCTCTTCCGCTCGCCGCGGGCGAACCGCTCTTCGGATTTCGGATCGATCGCAACTATGGCGTCGAAGGGGGGCGGCTCGATCATCGGGTGTACTCCCTCCGGACGCATTTCTCAAAACCCCTCTCGAGCTCCCTTTCTCTCGAGAATGTCTTCGGGGTGACGCGGGACGAGCAGACGTCGATCCACTCTTTTGTCGGGGCAGTCGAAGGCAACATCGCGACCGCGGCCGGGGTGGCGTTGAAGCCCCGGGAGACCGTCTTTTACGACGACCTGCACGTAACCGCCCGCCTGGACGCGGCCGGGCGCCACCGGCTGATCGGAGGCGCCGCGGTCACGTGGGGCCGGACGACGGCGGCCGGGACCGGTTTCGACTTCGACCTTCAGGTCGAGCCGGTCGCCGTGCCCCGCTTTTCCGACACGCCGGCGGGGGACAATCGATCTTTCGTGGACCGCCGCACCTTCGTGGGCATTTACGCGAACGACGAGTGGACTCCCGTTCCGTTTCTGACGCTCACGGCAGGCGCGCGATTCGACGCGGTTTCCGAACGCCTGTTCGCGCAGCGGCAGGAAGTCGGGGCGGCCGAACCCGGCGTCACTCGCGATTCGCGGTCCGACGGCCAATGGTCCGGAGGTGTGGCGGGTCTCGTCAGGCTCGTCTCCGATCGGCCCGGGCCGGTCAACTCGATTCATTTTTACGTCGCGGCGAAGTCCGCGTTCAAGCCGGCGGCGCCCAACCTGACGGAAGCGGAAAACGCCCGCATCCTCGACCCCGAGCGCACCCGGAGCGGCGAGGTCGGCGTCAAGACCCGCTGGCTCGACCGCCAACTTTCGGTCGACCTCTCGCTGTTTCACATGGCGTTCGAAAACGTGGTCGTCTCCAATCTCGGCGCGGACGGAACTCCCGTTCTCGTCAATGCCGGATCGGAGCGTTTTCAAGGCGCGGAAATCGAGGTGGGGTACCGGCCGGCGGCCGTCTCCGACCTGTCGTTCTCCGCGGGGTACGCCCATCACGACGCGCGGTTCATCCGATTTTCCTTTGTGACGCCCGACGGCGAGCTGCGGGTCGTCGACGGCAAGCGTCTGGAGCTCGTGCCGCGGGACCTCTGGAACGCCAAGCTGGCATATGCCCCTCGGACCCGAGCGGGAGCCTTCGTAGCTGTTCGTCACCAGGGACAGCGGCCGCTCAACCGCCGGAATCGGTTTTTCACGGAGGGCTTCTATGAAACGGATGCGGGCGTGAGCTGGGAGTTCGGACGAGGCAGGATTTCTGTGGTCGGGCGCAATCTGGGAAACAGCCGGCACTACACGTCAGAGAGCGAGATCGGAGACAGCCAGCTCTACGTGGCCCCGCCCAGGCGATTCTTTGCGGAGCTCGCCTGGCACTTCTAGCAGGCTGCTGAAAAGGGTGTGAGGCGGCGTTGCGAGCGCCGCGCAGCCCGGATGCAAGGAGCCGCGACGAAGGCGATGCCGCTGCATCGGGGAGGAGCGGAGACGCCGCAGACGGCCCCGCGCCGCCGCAACCGCTTGCGGTGGCTGGCCTTTTGCCCCCTCATCCTCACAATGAAAAGTTTCGCTTCAACTCAGCTCCACCTTCATCGCAATCTGCAAAAGGCCAGACACGACGCCCGCATCCATTTTTCAGCAGCCTGCTAGGCCGTCGTCCGGACCCGCCCCGGTCGGCGCATCGATGGGAAGAGCAGGGACGGAGCCCCGTGGAAACTGACAGCTCGGGTCGGCGCCCGGACGAAATCTTCAGGAAGCGGGTTCGCGGCGCTCGGCAGTCCGGACGGAGATCTGACCAGCATCGGACGTCTTGACCGATGGGTATTGTCACCCGCGCGGCTGTCAGGCCGGGTGAGGGAGAGACCGCGGCTTTAAACGCTCGGTGTCCGTCCCCTTGAGAGCGAGCTGGTCGAAAAGCTGTCGGACCACCCGGTAACATTCGCAGGAGCGGCGCTCCAGGCCCGCCCGGTCGATGATCCGGACAGATCCCTGGGAGTACTCGATCATTCCCTCCTCGCGGAGCTTGCCGGCCGCGACCGTGACGGAGGCCCGCCGGACTCCGAGCATCTCCCCGAGAGACTCGTGTGTCAGTGGGAATCGGTCTCGCCCCGTTCGGTCATGCGACGTCAGGAGCCATCGCGCGCAGCGTTCCGGAAGATCATGGCGGCGGTTGCAGGCGGTGGACTGCGCCACGAAGAGAAACAGGACCCGGGTGTAATCGAGGAGGAGAGACGAGAGATCCGGCAGCTTCGGAAGCTCCGCGGTGAAGATCTTGCTGGCGGCCCGCAAAGAATCGCCCGGGATCTGCACCACGGCCTCGATCGGAGCGAGCTTGTTTTCCAGGAGCGCAGGCAGACCCACCATGCCCTCATTGCCGATCGTCGCTGCTTCCACGCCGCTCCCGTCGGTCAGGCGCGTGACGAGAGAAACGACACCCGTCAGCGGGAAGTAGACGTAGGGAGCCTCTTCGCCCGGTTCGTTGAGCGAGGCGCGCTGCGTCAGAGCCCAGGGCTCGAGAATCGAGATGAGCCGGGTGCGCTCTCCCGGAGGCAGGCTCGAAAGCAGGTGGTTTTTCTCTTTTGGGAGCTCGCCGGTCATAGACACCGCCGTTTAAACGACCGAGATGACACGGTTCTGAGTTTATCGGACTTGTACGGAAGCTGACACTGCGGCCGGGAACACCGTTTGCAGGCAGCGCGGCTATGAGAACTCTTCTGATGGTGAGCGAGGACCCGGACTTCGCGTCCACAGTCCGAAACGGGCTCTCGAATCGTATGAAAGCATTCACGGTCCGCAATGGCGATCAGGCGGAAGTACTGATGGGGCAGGGTTTGAGGCCCGACGTGATCCTCCTCGACAGCTCCGCGTCCTCGGTCCCGGGCTGGATTCATTTCGTGCGCGAGGCCCTCCACTGCACTCCGCGGTGTCCGCCTCTCCTTCTCGTCCGGGCGGAGGCGGTTTCCAGCGCCCGGAAGTGGGAACAGCTGGCGAACACGATCGAATCTCTCACTCGGCGCTCTCCCCGCGAGGCAACCCTGAGCTGAGCGCCGGCCTGAGCTTAGCGACCGGCCGGGGGAGGACGGGAATGCTGGTCGAGACGGACCCCGATGTGTTGATCGTGGAGGACGACGCCGATTTGCGCGACGCCCTGTGCCGGACTCTGGAGGAGGCAGGATTCCGGTGCCATTCGGTCAAAGACGCGTGGCAGGCGCTCGGGTTGATCGAAGACGACGGCTGGAGGCCGCGGGTGATTCTCATGGATCTCATGATGCCGCGGATGAACGGATGGGAGTTCCTCGACCGGCGCAGGCGCTCCGCAGTGCTTCGAAAGATCCCCGTCGTGGTGCTCCCGGCAGCCCGATGCTCCGCGCCTGGAGCAGTTCACGGCGGAAGTCGTCCTGAAGAAACCCGTCCGAGGAGAGGCCCTCGTCGAGGCTCTCAGGCCCTTTCTCGGAGCCCCTTAGCTCTTTCGGCGCGCGGTCCTTTCCTTGCATTGCGGGAGGGGGTGAAGGGCTGCGGCTGTTTCGGGTGCTTTCCTCTCTTCGCGCTCCTGTGCGCCGCGCTGCTCGCCTCCGCGTTGCTGCGTTCGAGCGCCCCGGCCTCGCGGGCGGTCCGGGACCCTGGCGCCGGGTCGGTCCGTTTGGTCCGTTCATCTGAGACCCGTCCGGTTCGCCGCGACGCGGGGCGGGTCGAGACCCGGCCGCTCACACGCCGGGCCAATCCGGTTCACGGTCCGTTCATGTTCCTCGCCATAGGCTCTCCGGTCAGAAGCGAGCATTTCGCGACGCTTTCGAAGGAGAAGTATGAACAAGTCCATCGCCCGCCTGATCGCTCTCGGAATCGTTGCCGCAGTCCCCGCCGGACTCTTCGCCCAGACGGGTCAGACCAAGACCGAGACGAAGTCCTCGACCAACCCCGTCACGGGCAGCCAGACCACGACCACCGAGATGAAGAGCGACTCCAACATGAACGGCACCAAGAAGACCATGAAGAAAAAGCACACCCGGAAGCACTCCAAGCACAAGACGACCGACAAGACCGAGACCAAGATGGATTCCAAGCCCTCGTCCAAGTAACTCCTCGATTTCCAGGTTTCGAAGCCGGCCCCCGCGGGCCGGCTTTTTCTTTTTCGCTCGAGATCGCGCAAGTCGAAGCTTCGGCGCATGGTCCGCCGCCCCGTCAGTACGGTAAGTTTCCGGCCGCATGAAACTCTCCGGGCCGAGACCCTCGGAGGCTGAAAACCGGGGGGCGCTCGGCAGTCGAAAGACCCGCCGGGATCCTTCGCCTCCGGATCCCGGTCGCCAGAGAGGCCGCCCGTCGTCCGGGGGAGAGATCCGGGATGCCCGCGGTTATTACCGCAAAATTCTTCCCTTCTACGAGAAGGAATCCCGCGCCAGCTCGCATCTTCCTTTCTGGACGGGCCTCGCTCGGAAGTGGAAGCCCCGGCGCGTCCTCGAAATCGGGGCGGGGCTCGGCCGCGTCACCGAGGCGCTGGCGCGTCACGTCCCCGCGATCGGGCTCGACGTTTCTCTCGAGATGCTCTCCGCGGCGTCTTGCCGACGCGGATCCTCCGGCGCGCGGTTCCTCGCCGCCGACATGCGCGTTCCCGTTTTCGATCAGGCTTTCGACCTGATCCTGGCCCCGGGCGACCCTCTCTCGCACCTGACGAGGCTTTCCGATCGCCGCGAGGCTCTCCGCGCCGTGGCGAAACAGCTCGCCCCGGGAGGCCGCTTCGTTCTCGAGGGTCTGTACCGGCGCCCGGGCGAATTCGAGTTCCCGCCGCGCCGCGTCCGGCACGCGGGAGGGGTCCTGACGATCCAGGAAGCCTGGTTTCCCACGGGGCTCAAGAATCGCTGGCACGCGCGTTATCGTTATCGCGACCGCCGGCCCGGAGAAGCGGACGAAACCCTGGAGGCCGCAATGATGGCGCGGGCGTGGGACCCTGCCACCGTCGTCGCCCTCTTCGCGGCGAGCGGCCTGCGGGTCGAGGAACGGTGGGGGGACTTCGACGGAACCTCGTTCACGCGCCGATCGAAGCGGCTGATCCTGGTCGCGCGGCGGTCGGATCCGAAGGCCCGGCGGCGCGCCGGCGCTTTTCCCTCCTGAGCGATCCCGGGCCGCGAACGCGGGGAGCGGGTCCGGCCTAGGACCGGCGGGGCGGGGCCGCGGTTTTCCGAAAGCGGAGTGTCTCGCCGGTTTCGGCGCCGCGGATCCGGATGGCGCCACCCGGTTCGATCTCGAATTTCCATTTCCCGGGGACGGGATTCTGAAATGCGGTCATGCACGCGCCGGGCAGTGTTTCGCCCTCGAAGCCGTCTCCGGCGCGCCGCAGCGGAATGTCGCAGCCGCCTTTCCTCGAGGCCCACTGGAACCGCACTCCTTCGCCCTCCCGTCCGATGTGGAGGGCTCCCTCGATGTGAACGTTGCGTTTTTCATAGCGGCCCTGGATGGTGACGTCGAAGTTGTAGGAGTAATCGCCCCCGGCCCCAGCAGGCTGGATCAGGATTCTCAGCTGGTTGCCGGGTCCGGCAATCCCCTCGTACCAGCCCTGCAGCTGGCGCGCGAGATCCCGAGAAGGCTCGTCCGAGGTCAGAGCGGCGAGCCCTGTCGGGACGAAAACGCAGAGCGTGAGGAGAGCGACGCGCGATGTTGTCCGGAGTCTCATGGAGTCAAGCTATCAGATCCGGCTTCCGGCGCTCTCGAGCGAATCTCCTCATGATATTTGTCCGGGAGACAGGAGCCGACATGACCAGACGGGCGATGACTTTGAATCGCAGGGCGCTCTTTCGGTACGGTGCCGGCGCTGCCGTCGCTGCCGCCTCCGCCGGACCCGCGGCACGGGCGCTTTCCTCTCCACCCATAACGCCGGAGCCCGCTCCGCCGGCGGGGAACTCCTTCGAGCTGGCGGAGGCCACGTTTTCGGACCTTCAGAAAAGGATGGAGTCGGGCAGCGCCACCGCGCGCTCACTCGCTTCGGCGTATCTCGCCCGCATCGAGGCCGTCGACCGGCGGGGGCCGGCGCTGCGCTCCGTCATCGAAACCAATCCGGACGCGCTCGCGATCGCCGAATCGCTCGATGCGGAAAGGCGCGCCGGCCATGTTCGCGGTCCCCTGCATGGAATTCCGATTCTCGTGAAAGACAACATCGGGACTCGAGACCGCATGACGACGACGGCGGGCTCTTTCGCGCTCGAGGGTTCGATCCCCTCCGCGGACTCGGCCGTGGCGCGGCGGCTCCGAGAGGCGGGCGCCGTCCTTCTCGGCAAGGCGAACCTCTCGGAGTGGGCAAACTTCCGCTCGACTCATGCCTCGAGCGGCTGGAGCGCGCGTGGAGGCCAATGTCGGAATCCTTACGCGCTCGACCGCAACCCGTCCGGATCGAGCTCGGGCTCCGGTGCCGCGGCTGCGGCGAATCTCTGCGCCGCGGCAGTCGGGTCCGAGACGGACGGCTCCGTGACCTCCCCTTCCAACAACTGCGGCCTCGTCGGAATCAAGCCGACGCTCGGAGTCATCAGCCGCGCCGGCATCATTCCGATCGCGCACAGCCAGGACACCGCGGGCCCGATGGCGCGGACGGTGACGGACGCCGCCCTTCTTCTGGCCGCGATGGCGGGGACCGACCCCGCGGATCCCGCCACCGGCCCGTCGGGCGGGCATCCTCTTCCGGATTTCCAGCGGTCACTCGTTCCGGGAGGCCTTCAGGGGCTGCGCCTCGGAGTGCCCCGTAAGGGTCTCTTCGGACAGAGCGCGGCCGCCGATCGGCTTGTAGAGGCGGCGCTGGCGGATCTCAAACGTCTGGGGGCGGTCGTCGTCGATCCGGCGGACATCGAAACAGTCGGCGACGTGGACAAGTCCGAGTTCGAAGTCCTTCTCTACGAGTTCAAGGCGGACCTCAACACGTATCTCGCGAGTCTTCCCCCGGGCGTGGGTCGACCCAGGACTCTCGCGGATCTGATCGCGTTCAACGAAAAGAACCGCGATCGGGAAATGCCTTTTTTCGGCCAGGAGATCTTTCTCCAGGCGGAAAAGAAGGGGCCGTTGACGGACAAGGCGTACCGCGACGCTCTCGAGAAAGATCTCCGCCTCACCCGGAAGGAAGGGATTGACCGCACGATGGACCGCCACCGCCTCGACGCTCTGGTGGCGCCGACGAGCGGACCGGCGTCGCTCATCGACCTCGTGAACGGCGACTATGGTCCCGGAGGGTGCACCACGTTTCCCGCGGTCGCCGGGTATCCCCATGTCACCATCCCGGCGGGCTTCGCCTTCGGTTTGCCGGTGGGCGTGTCGTTGTTCGGGCGGGCCTGGAGCGACGCGACGTTGATTCGCATCGCATTCGCCTACGAGCAGGCGACCCGGCACCGCAAGCCGCCGGGATTCCTGCCGACCGCCGAAATTCGCTGACAGCCTTCCCCCTCGCCCCGCGGGCGGGGCGAGGGTCGGGGTGGGGGGCGCAGGTTCGCAAGCCGTGCCCGCAGAAGTTCGAGAAGGATGCGTCTCAGGCGGCCTCGCCGCTGAAGTTCGAGGGAGAGCCTCAGCCTTCGATCTTCAACTCCGAGGCCTCCGCCGCCCTGGCTTCGAGGAGAGAGGAGAGTTTCGAGAAATCGATGGGCTTGGCGACGTGGGCGTCGAAGCCGTTCTCGAGCGCATGGGCGCGCTCGCGCGCGTCGGCGTAGCCAGTGATCGCCACGAGGAAGATGTCCGACGACCCGAGGGCTTCGCGAATGCGCTGCGCCACCTGGTAGCCGTCGAGCTCCGGCAATCCGATGTCGATCAACGCGACGCGGGGCCGATGGAGAATGGCCTGCTCGATGCCGTCTTTGCCGTTCCCGGCGACGTCGACCGCGTGCCCCCAGATCTCGAGCAGGTTCTTCAATCCCTCGCGCGAGTCGAGATCGTCCTCGACCACCAGCACCCGCATCAGGCCGGGGGCGTCGCCGGCCGGGGCGCGAGCCTCCTCCGCGGAAGAACGGATACTGGAAAGTCTCGCGGACGCCGCGGCAGAGACGCGGGCGATTGCCTTTATGAGCTCTTCCGGATCGATCGGTTTGGCGACGTGAGCCTGGAAGCCCGACCCGATGGCGCGGAGACGGTCTTCCTCGCGGGCGTACGCAGTGACGGCGAGGGCCGGGACGGTGCCGCCCGATTCGGGTGGGAGCGCCCGAATTGCCCGGAGCAGCGCGTAGCCGTCTTCCCCGGGCATCCCGATGTCGCTGACGATGACGTCCGGCGGCGATCTCTCGAAGACCTCCAGCGCCGAGCGGACCGAGTCGGCCGCCGTGACGATGGCCCCCGCGCCGCCCAGGACCTCGATCAGGAGCTCGCGGCCGTCCGCCTCGTCTTCCACCACCAGGATCGAGAGGCCCCGGATGTCGCCGGCCTCTTCCGGGGAGAGCCTCGCGGCCCGCGGTTCGTCGAGCGGCCGGTCCTCCGCGGTGTGAATCCCGAGCGCGACCCGGGGCAGGACGACAGAGAAGACGGAGCCCCTGTTCTCGCCGTCGCTGTGAGCGGAAATCGTCCCCCCGTGAAGCTCGAGAAGATGCCTTGCGATCGCGAGACCGATTCCCAGGCCGCCGTGCGAGCGCGTGGTCGAGCTGTCGGCCTGCCGAAAGCGTTCGAAGACGCGGGGGAGGAACTCGGAGGAGATGCCGCGGCCGGTGTCCGACACGCGGATCTCAAACTCCCCCGCGCCGCTCGTCAGCTCGACGGTAACCCGACCCCCGGACGGGGTGAACTTGATCGCGTTCGAAACCAGATTCCAGACGACCTGTTGCAGACGATCGGGATCCCCCACGACGACGTCCTGGCCTGGGGCGACCCGGTGCTGGACCTCGATCTGAATGTTCTTCCCTTCCGCGGCGGGCCGCATCGCGTCGAGGGCGGCCTCGACGATCGGGCCGAGGGCGGCCGGACGGACGGTCAGCCGGAGCTTGCCCGTGATGATGCGTGAGACGTCCAGCAGGTCGTCGATGAGCTTCGTTTGGGCACAGACGTTGCGCTCGATGACCTCGAGCCCGTGTGCGAGCTTTCCGGGGTCCGCCGACGCGCCCGTGCGAAGGGTCCGCGTCCACCCCAGGATCGCCGACAGCGGGGTCCGCAGCTCGTGCGACAGCGTTGTCAGGAACTCGTCCTTGATGCGATTGGCTTCTCTCGCCTCGGCGTTGACCGTGTTCTCGATGGCGATCGACGTCATCTGGGCCAGCTGAGTCAGGATCGCCGCGTCCTCTTCGGTGAAGTCGCCCTCCCGCTTGTCGAGCAGGTGAATGAGTCCGAGGGCGCGCCCGTCCCGGCCCGCCATCGGGGCGGCGACCCATCCGAGCCGGGCCGGCCGGTCGCTCGCGAGCAGGGGACGCCAGGGAAGCGGGGCGGCGTCGGACCCGCGCGGGACCCGGACCGTTTGCCGGACCTGCGAGAGAAAAGACAGGAGTGCCGTTCGATCCCGGAGGACGCCGCGTTCTCCGGCGGCCGAGTAGCGCCGGGAAAGCGAAAGGGCGGTGCTCGGCTGAAGCCACTTCTGATCCAGCGCGGCGACGGCGACTGCCTGGTGAGCTCCGATGATCTCGCGCGCCATGTCGCTCACCACCTGGAGCATTTCGTCCGGAGAGAGGGCGGAGTTGATCGCGATCGACGCCTCCGTGAGCCGTTGAAGCTGCCGCGCCTTCTGCTCGAGCGCGCTCGCCTGTTCCCGGATCTGCGCCGTCTTCCGGAAGAGCTCGACGAAGACGGTCACCTTCGTTTTCAAGACTTCCGGCTCGAAGGGAGCGAGGATGTAGTCGACCGCCCCGAGCGAATAACCTCGGGAGGCGTGCGTCTCGTCGTAACTCGTGATGAAGATGATCGGGGTGTGCTCGGAGCTGCGCCGCTGCCGGATCAGCGCCGCCGTCTCGAACCCGTCCATCCCGGGCATGTTCACATCGAGGAGGATGACGGCGAACTCGCTCGTGAGGATGGCCCGGAGGGCGTCACGCCCGGAGCTTGCCGTGACGACGTTCTGGCCGAGCTCCGCGAGCACCACCGTCAGCGCCAGCAGCTTGTCCGGGCTGTCGTCGACGGCCAGGATGTTGACCTTGTCGGGCGGCGGCGGCACTGCGGCCTCGCTCAGCGGAAGAGCCAGTTCCGGAGGACCGAGAGCATCTGCTCCGTATCGACCGGCTTCGAGAGGTAATCCCAGGCGCCGGCCTGAAGCGTCTTCTCGCGATCTCCTTTCATGGCGCCTTTGCCGTCACCGCGACGATCGGCAGATCCTGGAACCGGCCGATCTTTCGGATCGCGCGCATCGTGTCGTATCCGTCCATGTCCGGCATCATGATGTCCATCAGGACGATGTCGATGCCTTCCGTGGACTGCAGCCTGGAGATCGCCTCCTTGCCAGTCTCCGCCGACAGCACATCCATGTTCTGCCGTTCCAGCACGCTCGTCAGGGCGAAGATGTTGCGGATGTCGTCGTCGACGATCAGGACTCTCTTCCCCGCCAGCACCTGGTCGTTGGAGTAGATCGCCTCGAGAGCGTTGCGCTTCTCGGCGGGCAGCTCCGAAACCGGGTGGTGGAGGGCGAGCGCGGTCTGGTCGAGAAGGCGCTCCGGGGAATGGACGGTGCGGACGCGGCCGCCGTGCGAGAGGCGGTGCATCGCCTCCCGCGCTTCCGCCGGGAGGGAGGCCGGCGCGTAGAGCACCGTCGGGATCTCCCTCGCGGCGCACTGACGGAGGATTTCGGAGAGACCGTCGGAGGGCACGTCCTCCGACGGCGAAACGCCCAGGACGACGCAGTCGAAGCTCAACTCGTCCAGGGCCCCCAGCGCCTCCGCGATGCTTCCGACGACGCGCGTGCGCACGCCGTCGTGCCGGACGAGCTCGCGGAGCGCCTCGTGCTCGTCTCCGTGCGGCCAGAGAATCAGGATCTCTCTTTCGCGCCGGTCGAGGAAGCCCTGGATCGACGCGAAGAGCTGGTCCAGGGTCTCCTTCGTCTTGATCGGCTTCGTGACGACGCCGCGCGCGCCGAGCGCGAGGCTTCGTGACGTGTCCTCTTCGGTCGTGATGACGTAAACGGGAATATGCCGCGTGGCCAGATTGGCCTTCAGGCGGTCGAGGACCCGCCACCCGTCGATGATCGGAAGCTGGATGTCGAGAGTGATCGCGTCCAGGCGGTGTTGCTGCGCGAGCGCCAGCGCTTCGGGACCCTGAGTGGCCACGAGGGCCTTGAATCCGTTCTCGTGCGCCATGTCGACTAAGAACCGCGCGAAGTTCTCGTCGTTGTCGACTATCAGAATCGTGCGGTCTTCCGAGCCGATTTCCAGGCGGTCGTCCACGACCTCCGAGGGCTCGGAGGGGGGCTCGTTGCCGCGCGCCGCCTCGAGATCGGACATCACGGAGATGATCCGGGGATCCGACGCCTCGGCGCTCTGCCGCGCCGACTTCGGCGCCACGTAGACCTGGGGGAGGAACAGCGTGAAAGTGCTGCCTTCGCCGGGCGCGCTCGAAAGCCGGATCTCGCCGCCGAGGAGGCTCCCGATCTCGCGGCTGATCGCGAGGCCGAGCCCTGTGCCGCCATACTTCCGGCTGGTGCTGCCGTCGGCCTGCTGGAAGGCCTCGAAGATGATCTGCTGCTTTTCGGCCGGGATGCCGATGCCCGTTTCCGTGACGGAAAACGCGAGCACCGACTTCGCCCGGTCGAGCGAGTCCTTCCCGGTGGTCCATCCCGACGAGGCCGCCTCGATCCGGAGGGTCACGCGGCCGCGGTCGGTGAACTTGAAAGCATTCGAGAGCAGGTTCTTGATGACCTGCTGGAGGCGCTTGGAGTCCGTGAAGATCGAGCGGGGCACCCGGCGGTCGACGTCGATCGCGAAACCCACTCCCTTGGCCTCCGCGACGTGCCCGAACGTTCGCTGGACGTAGTCGAGCAGGTCCGTGAAACGCAGCTCGCCGACGTCGACGACAACCGTGCCCGACTCGATTTTGGAGAGGTCGAGAATGTCGTTGATCAGGGCGAGGAGGTCTTTTCCGGAGGAATGGATCGTCTTGGCGAACTCCGTCTGGCGAAACGAGAGATTGCCGTCGGGATTCCGGGAGAGCTGGTCGGACAGGATCAGGAGGGAGTTCAGCGGGGTCCGCAACTCGTGCGACATGTTCGCGAGGAACTCGGACTTGTACTTGGAGGTCAGGGCGAGCTGCTTGGCCTTTTCCTCCAGGGCCAGGCGGGCCTGCTCGACTTCCTGGTTTTTGCGCTCCACCTCGACGTTCTGCTCGGCGAGCAGGAAGGCCTTCTCTTCCAGTTTCTGATTTGTCTGACGGAGCTCCTCCTGCTGCGACTGAAGCTCGCTCGCGAGCGACTGGGACTGCTTGAGGAGGTCCTCCGTCAGCGTGTTTGCCTGGATCGTGTTGAGCACGATCCCGATCGTTTCCGTCAGCTGGTCGAGCAGGGCCTGGTGTGTCGGATTGAAGCGCTCGAACGAGGCCAGCTCGAGGACGCCCTTCACCTCGCCTTCGAAGACGACTGGAAGCACGATGATGTTGGCCGGCGCCGCGGCCCCGAGTCCCGAAGAAATCGACAGGTAGTTGCTCGGGACCTGCGAGAGCAGGATCTTCTCCTTCTCGATCGCGCACTGCCCGACGAGGCTCTCGCCGAGGCGCAGCGTGTCGGGAACCGAGTCCGGACGGCAGGCATAGCTCGCCAGAAGCTTCAGGCGCGAGGTCTCCTCTTCCGTCGAGTTGTCGATCGTGTAGAAGGCCCCCTGCTGGACGGAAACGACGGGCGCGAGCTCCGACAGGATCAGCCGTCCGACGGTCAAAAGGTCCTTCTGGCCCTGCAGCATGCGGGAAAACTTCGCGAGGTTGGTCTTCAACCAGTCCTGCTCGCTGTTCTTCAGGGTCGTGTCCTTGAGGTTCCGGATCATCTCGTTGATGTTGTCCTTCAAAGCCGCGACCTCGCCCCGCGCCTCGACCTTGATCGAGCGCGTCAGGTCTCCCTTGGTGACGGCGGTCGCGACCTCCGCGATGGCGCGGACCTGCGTCGTCAGGTTGGCGGCGAGCTGGTTCACGTTGTCGGTCAGGTCCTTCCAGGTCCCGGCGGCGCCCGGCACGCTCGCCTGGCCGCCGAGCTGCCCTTCGACGCCGACCTCGCGGGCCACGGTGGTGACCTGCTCCGCGAACGTCGCCAGGGTGTCGATCATCCCGTTGATCGTGTCGGCGAGCGCCGCGATCTCGCCCTTGGCCTCGACGGTCAATTTCCGTTTCAGGTCCCCGTTGGCGACGGCGGTGACGACCCCGGCGATGCCTCGCACCTGGCTGGTCAGGTTGCCGGCCATGAAGTTGACGTTGTCCGTGAGGTCTTTCCAGGTCCCGAGACCCCGCGCACTTCCGCCTGGCCGCCGAGCTTTCCTTCGGTGCCGACCTCGCGCGCGACGCGGGTGACCTCGGCGGCGAAGGAGGAGAGCTGGTCGACCATCGTGTTGATCGTGTTCTTGAGCTCGAGGATCTCGCCCTTCACGTCGACGGTGATCTTCTTCGACAGGTCGCCATTGGCGACGGCGGTGGTCACGTCGGCGATGTTGCGCACCTGCGCGGTCAGGTTGCTCGCCATCGAGTTCACCGACAGCGTCAGGTCCTTCCACGTACCGGCCACACCCTGCACGTCGGCCTGCCCGCCAAGGCGCCCGTCCGTGCCGACCTCGCGCGCGACGCGCGTCACCTCCGACGCGAACGAGCCGAGCTGGT
>JBBSGZ010000079.1:0-17701 GCA_038253555.1 Thermoanaerobaculia bacterium | reverse complement strand
CGTCCAGGTAATCGAAAACGAGAGAAAGTGAAAACTCTTTTTCGCCACAGTTGGCCCCTAACGCCCGATCGTCACGTGCCGAGGGGTTTCAGTACCCCCGAGATCTCGGTTTTTAGCATTACTCGGACAGACTCCTAGGGGGTCGGCAAGTATTGGGAGGGAGTCGAATTTTCGGATTTGACTCCTTTCTCAACCGGCTTTAGGCGGATCTCCGAGCCTCCTCGTGCCAAACCGCGTCGACCCTGTTCTCATGGCTCCTTGTGGTCCGCAGTCCAGTTGAGAACGACGTTGATCGGCGAGGGCGGGTTGTCTCCGGCGGGAATGTTCACCAAAAACCGCTGGCCGTCCGAGGTGACGTCGGAACCCCAGGAGTTCGGCGTCTGGAAGAGATCGATCGCGGCGTCCGGTTCGAACGTGGCGCCAATCCGGATCGGAACAGCTTTGCGCATGAAATCCGGCGCGACGTAGAAAATTTCCTTCCCGTCGCGGCGCCAGCTGGGCGTCGTGCCGCCGCGAGCGGAGACCTGCCACTTCGAGCCGGTGGTCGGGAAGGGTTGAACGTAGACCTCCCTCTTTCCCGACTCGTCCGAAACATACGCGAACCAACGGCCATCCGGCGAGAATCGCGCCTGCGTTTCCTCAAAGGGCGTGACGAGGAGAGGGGTCGGCTTTCTCTCTCCGGCAAGGGGCAGAATCCATAGGTCAAGTCGCGTCTTCGGAGCGGACTCCTGGAAGATGAGGAATCGTCCGTCGGCAGAGACGTCCATCGGATTTTTCCATTGATCAGACTTGAAGAGGAGCTCTTCCGATCCCGCACCGCTGGCGCTTCTCCGATAGAGGTTGGCAACTCCCTCTCGGTTCGAGTCATAAAAGATCGCGTTGCCGTCGGCGGACCATATCGGATATTCCTCGATGCTTGGATCGAAGGTCAAACGGGATCCCACTCCGCGCGCCACCTCAAAGAGCCAGATGTCCGCGCTTCGCGCCTCGGGATCGACCCGGAGAGTCGCAACCCGTTTTCCATCGGGCGAAATGCGCGGATCGTTGCGATACTCACCGGGTTCTCCCAGCGGTTCCCCCTGCTTGCCCGATCGATCGAACCAGACCAGCCGGCGGATCGCGCGCCCTCCGCTCTGGTAGGCGAGGATCCCGTTGTCGGAGACCGAAAACGCGGCCGAACCCCAGACCGGGACGTACTCGACGTTTTTTACGACAGGAAACGGATCGCCTTTGAGCGCGATCCGATCGGCATCGAACCGCTGAGCCATGAGCGTCCGGTCTCGGACGAAGAAGAGCAACCCTGGCGGCGCCCAGCTGGCCGAAGAATCGATTCCCGGTAGCCGCCGGACCTCTTTCGAGTCGAGAGAGCCGACTGCCAGCCCCGTGTTCTGCGGCTGCGTGCTCCGGATGACGAAAAGGAAGTGGCGCCCGTCCGGCAGAAAACGCGGCCGCCAGTGGCCCGTCTCGCCACGCGATCTGTCGAGAGCGGTGACCGGCACCGGAGTTCCGCCGCTCGCATGGACCCGGAAGATCGGGCTCACGCCGCCGTTCGTGGTGAAGAGAATTACGTTGTCGCGGTTCCAGGCCCCCCCCCGGCCGTCGGTCATCTCGCAGATGGTTTCGACCGGTCCCCCGGCGGCAGGAATCCGCTGGAGCTTCGGCCCTCCCGCTCCGTACGCGATAAAGCGGCCATCGGGTGACCAGAACGGGTCGTACGCATCTTCGGTCGCGTCGAGTCGGCGCGCCTCGGCGGAATCTAAAGACCGGACCCACAGGTAGGACCGCCCCGTTTCTTCGCGGACGCCGAAGACCATCTGCCGCCCGTCGGGCGACAGTGTGACCGGAGAGTCGGTGTTGTTGAAAGTTCCCTTGCCGGGAGGAAAGACCTCGAAGTGCACGGGCATCGCAGGCTTCGGAGCTCGATGAAAATAACCGACCGTCGCCAGCGCCCCGGCCGCAAAGAAAAGCACCGCGAGCGTCCAGGCGAGCCGCTCCCGATGCTTGCGCCGCGCGACGATGACCACGGGAGCGCCCGCCTGCGAGCCTTCGGAGATCCACTTGAGCTCTCCGGCGACGTCGTGCGCGCTCTGCCACCGATCCTCGGGATCTTTGGCGAGACACGTCTTGACGACGCGGTCGAAGGCAGGGGGCGTCATGGGGGCCACCGTAGAGATAGGGACGGGCTCGCTCGACATGATCGCTGTGATGAGCGACGCCTGACTGTTTCCGGAAAACGCCTTCTTCGCCGTCGCCATTTCGTACAGGACCGCGCCGAACGCGAAGATGTCCGATCGAGCGTCGGCTTCTTTTCCTTCGAGCTGCTCGGGCGCCATGTATTGGAACGTTCCCAGGATCGTTCCGGCTGACGTCAGGTTCGGCGAGCCCGCGAGGGTCGGGAACGCGGTCAGGCCCGGGTCGGACGTTGGGGGCACCAGCACCTTCGCGAGCCCGAAATCGAGGAGCTTGACGCCTGTCTTCGTCAACATCACATTTCCGGGCTTCAAATCCCGGTGCGCGAACCCCTGGCGGTGCGCTTTGTCGAGAGCTTCCGCAACCTGGATCCCGTAGCGTAGAGTCTGTTCGAGCTTCAGTGGCCCTTTCGCCAGGCGATCCGAGAGCGTCTCGCCCTCGAGCAGCTCCATCACGAGGTACTCTGTCTCGCCATCGCGGCCGACGTCATAGAGCGCACAGATATTGGGATGCGAAAGCGACGCGATGGCCTTCGCTTCCCGCTCGAATCTCTGCCGGATCTCCGGAGAGGAGGAAAGGTGCTGGGGAAGGACCTTGATGGCGACGGTTCGATCGAGACGCGTGTCGCGCGCTTTGTAGACCTCTCCCATCCCTCCCGCGCCGAGCGGCGAGAGGATCTCGTAAGGCCCGAGTCTGATTCCGGCCTGGAGCGTCATTTTCGACTAAAGACCAAAGGGTTCCGCGCCATCGTGTGCGGGCCGTTTTTCTTGGTAATGAGTACCGTCTCGCGCCGGGATTTCACCTCGTCCATGATTTCCAGGCAGCGAGCCTTGAAGCGGGCTGCGGGGATCGATCTCATGGTCATTTCCAGACGACCATGGTGATATCAAAATGACCGCCAGGCCGGATCGCGGCGTCGAAACGAACCACAGACGATTCCAGGGCGCCGCCAGCGGCGATTCCAGGATCTCCAAGGGGCCTACTCGTAAGCTGGCGACGAGTGTCACTCTGCCCCCGCGATGAGCCTCTGAAAACGAGGGTTCTTGCGCAGCGGGTCGAAGTTGGGGTCGATCTTGAGCCAGCCGGGCGAGAGGACGTACGGAACTTTCAAGAGCGGCTCGAGCTTGTCGAGCGCCTTCTCCGGCTCGCCGACGAGAATGTGAGTGCGTACGAGCAGGTGCTGGAGGTAGGGTCCATTGAATCGATCCTTCTCGATCGGCTGAAGTGCGACGGCGCGCTCCCCCTCCCGGGTCGCCTCTTCCTTCTGCCCCAGATAGGCCAGCGCGAGCCCGAGGAGGGCGTGACGCAGCGCGTTCTGCGGCGCCACCCGGAGCTGCTCCTCCCATATCCTCTTCGCATGCTCCGCATGCACACGCAGGTTTGCCCGATCGCCCCTCAGAGCGTAGGCCTGGGCGAGACAAAAAGCCCAGGTGCCGCGGTTGTCCTCAAACTCGCTCGGCGTCAAACGCAGGAGCAGGTCCATCTGCCGTTCGTCGAGGACCCAGGCGAGATCGTCGTCTGCCAGGTAGGCCACGAGCGCAGTGGGCTCGACTTCTCGCGGCGCCGCGGCGATCACACCCCTTGCTCGAGCGAGGTCTCCCTCTCCCAGGAAGGTCTTGGCTTTCGCTGCGATGATGGCGAGGCTGCCGGGCGCGAGAACCAGCCCGCGGTCGAGGACTTCGCGGGCTTCGCCATAGCGCCTTAGCCTCACCAGAGAAGTCCCCACCCACACTTTCCTTTTCACTGCTCGCGGATCGAGGTGCTCCGCCTGTTTTGAGAGCTCCAGCGAAGCTTCCCAGTGTCCTAGCTTCACCTCGGAAGCCGCTTTGAGCTCGAGAAGATCCGCGTTTTTGGGGCTTAGACGAATCGCTCGTGCGTACTGCTCTTCCGCTCGAGTCGCATCGTTCAATACCGATTGCTGGTACCAACCGAGTTGGTGATAGCCCTCGGGGCGGTCGGGTGCCAGTGAGATCGCCATCTCCGCTCCCTGGCGGGCGCGTTCCGCGAGCTCGGGCGTCGGCGTGCCGTAGTTGTACAGCAACCTGCTGACCCGCGAGAGACGCCACCAGGCGTCCGCGAAAGCGGGATCGACTGCCACGGCCTGCTCGTAGTAACGGAGCGCCTTACGAAAGTTGGGAACCCCGGACGCCCAGCCGTTCCAGGCTTCTTCGCCCCTGAGAAAGGCGTCGTAAGCGGCCAGGTTCTCAGTCGGCTTCTCGGTGAGCCGCTTCTCCTCACCAGCCCCGAGCGCGATGCCCAGCGCCCGCGCCACGCGCGTGGCGATCTCCGACTGGACCTGAAAGACGTCTGTCAGCGATGCGTCGAAGGGCTGCTGCCACTTCGAGGACGGCGCACCGGACTCCTTGACCTCGACCAGCTCGGGGCTGACCTGGACGCGGCTGGATCCTCCGCTCTTCTGCCAGCGCACGGTCGCCGTCAAAAGGTAACGTGCGTCCAGCCCGTCCGCGATCTGCTTCGGCGTCTTCGTCGTCTTCTTGTACGAGATCGAGCTACCCCGCGCGATCACCTCGATGCCGGCCACCGAAGTCAGCTTGCCCCGCACCGCGTCCGCGATCCCGTCGGCGAAGTAGTCGTCTTCTGGAGACCCCAGATTCTCGAACGGCAGCACCACCATGCGCGTCACTCGAGCGGCCTGGCTCGCGCCTTCGTGCCTGAGCCGCAGCAGGAAAAAGCCCGCGACCGCCAGACCCGCGATCAGAACAGCGGCGATGAGAGCTCGGCTCCTGGCCGCTCCCGGCGCGGCGCCGTCCGCGGGGCCCGTGACCACCGGCGAAGACCCGTCCTCCAGCGCGAACGCGATATCCCGTGCGGATTGGAATCGCCTCTCCCTGGCCTTCTCCAGGCAGTGCCGCACGACCCGGTCGAGCGCCGGGGACAGAGCCGATCGCGACTCCGATAACTCCGGCGGCTCCTCCTTGAGGATCGCCGACATCGTGTCCGCGGCCGTGTCCTTTCGGAAAGCCTTCCTGCCCGAAAGCATCTCGTACAGGATCGCGCCGAAGGAAAAGATGTCCGAGCGGTGATCGACGGCAAGCCCGCGCACCTGCTCGGGCGACATGTAACCCACCGTGCCCATCACTGTCCCCGGCTCGGTGTGCCCGGAAACGGTCGGCGCGCCCGTCTCGTCGTAACCAGAATCAACAGGGATCCGCTTCGCCAGTCCGAAATCGAGGATCTTGACGTGGCCGTCTTTGGTGATGAAGAGGTTCTCGGGCTTCAGATCCCGATGGACGACGCCCTTCTCGTGAGCGGCAGAAAGGCCTCTGACGATCTGCAGCGCGTAGTCCACGGCTTGCTTCTGGGAGATGGGCGCCTGGAGCCTTTCGCGCAGCGTCTCGCCGTCGAGAAGCTCCATGACGGCATAGGAGACGCCGTCATGTGTTCCGAAATCGTGGATGGCAAGGATGTTCGGGTGTGAGAGCGCCGCCACCGCTTTGGCTTCGCGCTCGAAACGAGCCCGTGCATCGGGACTGTCGGTCAGGTGGGCGGGAAGAACTTTGATCGCGACGTCCCGGTCGAGCTTCTCGTCCCGCGCCTGATACACCTCGCCCATTCCGCCTGCGCCGAGCGCGGACACGATCTCGTAGGGTCCGAGACGCGTTCCGGCCGCGATGGTCATCGCTTATGGACTCGTCTAAAGGCGGAAGGGTTCTGAGCCTGCGGACGTTCGGCGTCCCGGGATGCACGGGAAGAGTTTCGGCGGGGCAAGCCGGTTGAGTTCGTCGAGTGGCCACGGCCGAACGAACTCGCGGACGCGGCGGAGCGCGACGACATCGGCGACGGTCGTCGGAACGCGCCAGTCGATCGGCGGCGAAGGCTCAGAGCGTTCGTTCGAGCTCAAGGAAGCGGTTCTCCAGGCCGTGTTTCTCGAAGTATCCCCGAACTTCGCCGCGATCGATGCCCGGCAGACCGAGAAGGAAGCGCACGTCTGCGAGGTCCTGAAAGGTGCGGCCCGGATCGTTCTTCATCGCGACGACTTTCATAGCGGCCAGATGCTCCGGCTTCGGGACGAGAATCGGACGACCGTCCGGACCCGGAAACGGGCGGGCTGCCGAAAAGAGCGCGTCGGCGGTCGCGGCGTCGAGGTAAATGAGATCGACCCTTCCTCGATCCCTGTCGGCGTGGAGGTGGTTCGAGTATCCCTCCGATTGATGGATCGTCTCGTATCCCAACACTTCAAGGAACGCCACGACTGAGTCCTGCGCCGTCGCCTCGACCGCGATGTCGAGGTCCAGGGTCGTGCGGGGAAGTCCATAGGCGGCGAGCGCGAGGGCGCCGACGAGGGCATGGCGGTAGCCGTGCTTCTGGAGGAAGCCCGAAACCGCGATGAGCTGTCCTTCGAAATCGATCGCCTGCCTCGCCAAGAGCTTAGCAGCGACTCAGCGCCCCTGCCGGGCGCCTCTGGTAAATTCCAATCGTGGAACAAACGCGCGGGAGACGTCGCCATTCGACCGTCGGGGTCCGGGTCGGCAACGTCCTGGTCGGCGGCGGGGCTCCGGTCGTCGTCCAGTCGATGACCAACACGGACACGGCAGACATCGCGGGGACCGTCCGGCAGTGCATCGAGCTCGCCCGCGCGGGCTCCGAGATGGTGCGCGTCACCGTCAACGTTCCCGAGGCCGCCGCGGCGGTGCCCGAGATCAAGCGGCGCATGGTGGGCGAGGGCGTCCAAGCCCCCCTGATCGGAGACTTCCATTACAACGGGCACGTCCTGTTGTCGAAGTTTCCGGAGATGGCATCGGCGCTCGACAAGTACCGGATCAATCCCGGCAACGTCGGCAGAGGCGCGCGTCGCGACGAGCAGTTCGCGACGATCTGCCACATCGCCCGCGATCACGGAAAGCCCGTCCGCATCGGGGTCAACGGGGGCTCGCTGAACCAGGAGCTCGTGATGGACCGAATGCAGGAGAACACCGACCGCGACCTCGGCAGGACGTCCGAAGAGATTGTCAACGAGTGCATGGTGCTCTCGGCCCTGCAGTCAACCGAGCTCGCGCTTCAGTCCGGGCTCCGCAAGGACCAGATCATCATTTCCTGCAAGGTCTCGCGACCCCTCGATCTCATCGCCGTGTATCGCGACCTCGCCGGGAGAACGGACCAGCCCCTCCATCTCGGCCTGACCGAGGCCGGAATGGGAATGAAGGGACTCGTGTGGTCGGCGTCGGCGATCGGGGTGCTCTTGAACGAAGGGATCGGCGACACGATCCGGATCTCGCTCACCCCCCGGCCGGGAGGCGACCGCCGCGAAGAGGTCTACGCGGCGTGCGAACTCCTCCAGTCGCTCGGAATCCGTTCCTTCTCCCCGTCCGTCACGGCGTGTCCGGGTTGCGGCCGCACGACGTCCACGACGTTCCAGGAGCTCGCCGAGCGCATCCAGGGCTACGTCCGCGACCAGATGCCCGTCTGGAAGATCGAGTACGAGGGCGTCGAGAACATGACCCTGGCGGTGATGGGGTGCGTCGTCAACGGCCCGGGCGAATCGAAAGCCGCGTCGATCGGCATCTCGCTGCCCGGGACGGGGGAGGAGCCCCGGTGCCCCGTGTATATCGACGGACAGCACTTCACGACGCTGGCCGGCAACTCCGACGAGCTCGCGTCGGCGTTTCGCGCGCTGGTCGATGACTACGTGGCGACGAAGTACCCGCGACGGGAAGCGGCACGGCCCGTCACGGCCTGAGCGGGCGCGCTCGCTCGGCCTCATGGCGTCGCTCCCGCGAGTGCCGGCCGAAATTCAGGACAACGTCCCTGCTCGGCGCCGACGGCCCCTTCCCTCCGGCTCTCCGATGTCGAGTGCGGCCGTGATGTTGCGGTGATTCAGCATGCCCGCGGCCCGCGCCTTCTGCCCGAAGCGGCGCAGGCGGTCGACGTCGGCGAGAAGGACGGCGGCAGCACTTTGATCGCGACGTCGCGGACGAGCCGCGAGTCGCGGCCCGATAGACCTTGCCATTTCCTCCCGCGCCGATCGGCGCGAAGACTTCTCAAGGACCGAGGCGCTCTCCGGGAATCAAGGTCACGCCGGCGGCTGATCGGTGAAGGAGCCACGAGGCGCGCCGTTGTCGCGATGCCGGCAGGTCACTTCAGCCCATCCACCAGGTACAGCTCGGACAACAGCCTCCGGTAGGAGTAGACGTAGCTCTTCCCGTCGGCCGAGAGGCGCACCGGGTCGATCGAGAACACCCCCGCGGGATCGAGTGGGGTCAACTGCTTCCACGGCTCTCTCCGGCCGCTCGCGACGTCCAGCCGGAAGATCTCGACGGGCAGCATGCCCGGCCGGGAAACAATGAACAGCCCGCCATTGGAGCCGAACCGCACCGGCAGCTCTCCCGGAAGGATTCCGGGAATCGGGCGCGGCTCTCCACCCGTGACCGGGTACAAAACCGCGCGCTCCTGCGGGTCGATCGCGGCCACGGATTTTCCGTCGGAAGAGACCGCGATCGCGTTGAAGGCGATACGCACATTCTCAGGTGTGATCGGGCGCGCGAGGCCGCCGTCCATGTCGCGCACGTACACTCGCGTTCCGCGCCCCTCCTCGGCCCCGGCGATCACGAGCGTCTTGCCGTCCGGCAGCCACCCCGCCGAGTTATGCGCGTAACGGATCCGATCCTGCGGAAGAGGGCGGGGCTGCCCCGCCGCGGTCGGCAGCATCACGAGTTGTGTCTGCCCGAATGGGTGCAGGATCGAGACCGCCAGGCGGCCGTCGGGAGACAGTGCGACGGACGAGCCTTCGCCGAGCAGTACGGCGGGCGCCCCGTCGGTTTTCCGGGCATAGATCTCGTTACCCGCCTCGCTCGAACGATTGGACTCATCGAAGAGGACGGTGCGCCCGTCGGCGGAGAGGTCCGCCGGATAGGACCAGTCGAACCAGGAGAGGTTTCGCTCGCGAGTCTCTCCCGGCGCGAGTCCCACCATCTCCCGGCGGATGACCGTATGCGCGAGCAGCGCGCGACCCGCCTTCGAGACGTCGAGGAGCCAGTTGCCTCCGGGGAGCCGGGCGAGCACTCTCGTCTTCTCCGGACCGGAGACGGCGAGCAGCGTCCCGCCGGACGACGCCCAGATCTCGGACCCGCGGGGAGACCACGCCAGGCTTTGCACCGTTCGCTTGAGGAGAACCGACTTCCTCCCGCTCCGGTCCACGAGGCACAGGCTCCCCACGTTGTCCCCGCGCTGCGGGTGGTCCACGAACGCGATCCGGTCGCCCGCCGGCGCGATCCGCGCGAGGGAGATCCATCCGGAGGTCTCGTACAACGTCTTGCCCAGAGGAAACTCCAGGCGGCTGCGGCCTCCCGTCTCGCGGACGACGAGCAGCTCCTTACCGTCCGGCGACCAGTCGGCCTCCTGCACGTTCTCGAGCACCTCGCGCGGCGCGCCTCCGTCGAGGGGGAGGCGGGCGAGGGTGCCCGTGTTCTCCCAGCCGACCGTGAAGCGGCGCCCCAGCGACACCGCGAGCTCTCCCGACGGTGACACCGACAGAACGTCCGCCGGCGGCAGGCCGAGCGCCCGCGAGTCCCGGGCTTGCGACCGCGTCGTGAAGATCTCGAAGGGGGCGCCCTCCCAGGCAGCGCCGTACACGATCGTGTCTCCGTCCGGAGCGAACCGCCCGCTCTGCACGAGACCGCGTCGAAAGGTCAGGCGCGTGAACTGCGGCGTGCTCACCGGCCCGCGCAGCAGCGCGCGACCCGCCAGAGCTCCGACGGCCAGAGCCGCCGCGACGAGCGCCGCCGCGACGGGCAGCCCGATCCGGCGCCTCGAAATCTTCGCAGCCGGGCTCGCCGTTTCGCGCGCTCCCGGCGACGATGCTCCCGAGAGCGCCTGAAGGTCGAACGCGAGGTCGTGCGCGGAGTGAAACCTCTCTTCCGGGTTCTTTTCCAGGCAATGGCGGACCACGCGCTCGATCCCCGGCGCGATGTTGCGGTTGGTCTCGGAAAGGTCCGGCGGCTCCTTCGTGAGGATCGCGCTCATCGTGTCCGCCGCCGACTCCCCGTGAAACGCGCGCTTGCCCGAGAGCATCTCGTAGAGGATCGCGCCGAAGGCGAAAATGTCGCTGCGTGCGTCGGCGGGTTTGCCGCGCACCTGCTCGGGCGACATGTAGCCGAGGGTGCCCAGCACGACGCCAGGCTCCGTGCCCGCGGTGGCGGTGGGCAGGTTCGTCTGGATGCCATCCTCCGAGGTCCGCCCCAAGAGCTTGGCCAGGCCGAAATCGAGAATCTTGACGCGGCCGTCCCGCGTGACGAAGAGGTTCTCGGGCTTGAGATCACGATGGACGATCCCCTTCTCCTGCGCCGCGGCCAGGCCCTGCGCGATCTGGCCGGCATAGTCGAGCGCCTTGCGTTGAGGAAGCGGTCCTGCCGCCAGACGCGCGCGCAGCGTTTCGCCCTCGAGCAGCTCCGTCACCATGTAGGGCGCACCTTCGTGCGACCCGAACTCGTAAACGGCGGTGATGTTCGGGTGGTTCAGGCCGCCCGCGGCCCGCGCCTCCTGCTCGAAGCGGCGCAGACGGTCGGCGTCGGCGGAGAAGGACGTCGGCAGCACTTTGATCGCGACGTCGCGGCCGAGCCGCGGGTCCCGGGCCCGATAGACCTCTCCCATCCCGCCCGCGCCAATCGGGGCGACGATCTCGTAGGGACCGAGGCGCGCGCCCCCTGGAATGGTCATGGATTCTGGTCTGATTGTATCGGTCTCGCTCGGCGGCGGACCTGCGACTTTGATTCCCGGACGTCAGGGAGCGTTTAACCCGCCATCCTCAGAAGAGACGGTCCGGGTTCACCATGACGGTCAGTGGCGGGACGATCTCGGACGGGCCGAAGCGTGATCCGGGAGTCAGAGACAAGATCGGGACAGACTACCGGCGGTCGTCATTGGAACGCGGTCGAGCAACCGGGTCACGGAGGAAAAAACTCTTCAGAAGAATGAGCAGCGATGGCGAGGAAGCCCTCTCCGTGCGCGACGAACCCTAGTGGCCAGCGATGCCGATCTGGCGGCCGAAGTTCAGAATGACGTCCAGGCGCGGCGTCGTGGCCGCTTTCTGGCCGGTGAGAACGACGAACCGTTTGCCGTCGGGCGACACGTCATAGATGTCACTCCACTCACTGGCGGCCGGGCGATCGATCTTAAAGAGCGACCGCGGCTGTCCCGGCGAGAAGGTGGGCGCTTCCCGGATCGGAACTGCCATCATTTCGTTTTTCGATACGAAGAAGAGCTCCTTGCCGTCGTGAGACCAGCGCGGGCCGGCCCCCCCGGTCGTCGAAATCTGCCAGCGTCCGGCGAGGCCGGGATAGGGCTGAACGTAGACCTGCGGGCCGCCTTCGTATTCGCCCGTGTAAGCGATCCAGCGACCGTTCGGTGAAATCATTCCGCGATACTCGGCGGCGGACGTCGCGATCAGCGGCCGGACCTTTCTCTCTCCCGAAAGAGAAATGAGAAAAAGGTCGGCCCGGCTTCCCGAGCGCCCACTCAAAGTCACGGTGAGTTCGGAGCCGTCCGCGGAGAAGGAGTTGGGCGCGATCGGCACACCGTACGGCGACCGCCAGAGCAGTTCGGCGGCTGCGCCCCCATCCGCCCTCTGTCGCATGACGGCATCGCCGGTGGCGGAGGAAAAAACAACGCTCGCTCCGTCCGGGGTCCAGCAGGGAGCGACCGCCTGCCCGCTCGAGGTCAGCTGGAATTGGCTGGAGTTGGCGAGGTCGGCGATCCAGACGTCGCTGCGTGCGCCGCCCCCCGGCCCGGTCGCGTATGTCAGCTTCTGGCCGTCCGGCGAGAGCGCGAGCGCGGTGTAGAGGCCCGGCGGAATCCCCGTCGGTGCGCTGCGGCCGGTCCGGTCCATCCAGACGATTTCATTGGTCCCCTGGAGCGAGAGGCCGACGGCGTACAGGAGCGCGTTGTTTCTCGCCGCGCTGAAAAATGAAATTCCGCTCCTCCCCTCGCCGCTGACTCCCTGCAGGACCGGAACCGCCGCGCCCCGGACCTGCGCCGTTTTCGCGTCGAAGCGAGCCGCGAGCACGTCGCCGTGACGGGCGAGAAGGAGGTGATCGGGCGGCGCAAACCGCGCCAGACTCGCGCCGCGATAGACGACGTGCCGCTTGCCGGTCTCCAGCGACACGGCGTCGATCCGGGATTCGTCATAGTCCCCGGGTTTGTCTTCGGTGCCGACCGTGAAAAGAACCCAGTTTCCTTCGGAGATCACGTCGGGCCAGCGGTGGGTCCGCTCGCGAGAGGCGGTGTCGAGAACGGTGAGCGGACGGGGTTCCCCTCCCGCGTCCGGAATTCGGAAGAGCGGCGAGCTCACGGTCGGGGCGAAGACAATCGAGCCGCCCGCGCCCCAGGCCGCGCCGCGGCTTCCGGGCGCGATGGCGAGCGAGATCGGCGTGCCGCCGCGGAGGGACGTTTTCTGCAGCCTGCCTCCGGCCACAAAGCCGAGCCATTCGCCGTCGGGCGAGAAAAACGGCTCCGACCCGTTTTCGGTGCCGGCCACGGGCTCGGCTCTCTCGCGGGAAAGATCGCGCACGAAGAGGCTGCGGCTTTCCTCCTTCCGGGCGAGGAAAGCGATGCGCCGCCCGTCGGGAGAGATTGCCAGAATCTGCGTCTGTTCGAGCAGGTTCGGATCAAGACTCATCGTGTCAGGCAGAGGGACCGAGAGGTGAACGAGCTCGTCCTTCGGGGGCTGCGTCCTGCGGGCGAGAGCCGCGCCGATCAGCAGGGCGGCGGCGGCGATCGACCAGGGAAGCCATCCGGGAGTCCGCACCCGCTTCGGCGGAGCCGCCGTCTCCGCGCTCCGCCGGGGGGTCCGGAGCGATTCTTCGATTTCGAGACGCGCGTCTGCGATGTCGTGGAGCCGGCTTTTCGGATCCCGCTCCAGGGTTCGATGCAGAAGGCGTACGATCGCCGACGGGGTCTCCGCGGGAACCGACTCGAAATCGATTTCCTGACGCAGCACGCCCGCGAGAACGTCCGAAACCGTTTCGCCTTCGAAGAGGCGCCGCCCGGTCAGCATCTCGAAGAGGATGGCGCCGAAGGCCCAGATGTCGGCGCGTTTGTCGACCGGACGCCCGCGCGCCTGTTCGGGAGACATGTAAGCCGCCGTGCCGATCACCATTCCGGCCGACGTCGAAGCGGCCGTCAGAGTCGGCGAATGGGACGCATCCGGCGAGGACCGGTCTCCCGTCAGAGCCTTGGCGAGGCCGAAATCCAGGACTTTGACGTTTCCGTCCGGTGTCAGTTTGACGTTGGCGGGTTTCAAATCCCGGTGCACGATTCCGCGCTCGTGAGCGGCTTCGAGAGCGTCGGCGATCTGCCGCGCAATCTGAAGCGCTTCCTCGAACGGCAGAGGCCCGCGCGCGATTCGCTCGCCGAGGGTTTCGCCTTCGACGAGCTCCAGGACCAGGCCCTCGACGCCGTCCGCCTCCGCGAGACCGTAGATGGCCGCGATGTGCGGGTGGTTCAACGACGCCAAAACCTGCGCTTCCCGCCGGAACCGCGCCAGCCGTTCGGCGTCCGCGGCAAACGCCTCGGGCAGCACCTTGATCGCGACGTCGCGTCCGAGTTTTCCGTCCCGCGCCCGGTACACCTCTCCCATTCCGCCAGCGCCGAGCGGCCCGAGAATCTCGTAGGGGCCGAGCTTCCACCCGGCGGGCAGCGTCAGGGGCAGGTCCTCCGGGGTTTATGACGCATGATCCATTTTTTGAGGGGCGCGGAAGCGACGAGGATCGTAGCGCGGTTTCATGGCTCCGCGCGAATGCGTCCCGAGAGACGAGTCCTTTCGCGACATCGATCGGGATTGGCACCCCGACGAAAAAAGAGATGGAAAGGGGGTCGGCGGTGGCCGATTCGACCGTCGGTTCGGTCTCGACGTCGACGACCAGGAGCGTCCCGTCGCTCTCTACTGCGGCAGCTCGGAGTCCCAGTGCAGAACGACAGTAGCGGCCGAGTTCGGGTTCTCGTCCACGGGGACCGCGGCGAGGATGCGGCCGTCCCGCGCGACCGTGTAGTCGGCCGCCATGGAGAGCCGGAAGAGGTCTTTTGCCGGGCCCGCCTCCAGCGTGTCCGCGCCGTGAAGGTCGACGGATTGAAGAAGGGACCCGGCCAGGAAAAACAGTTCCTTCCCGTCCGGGCGCCATCTCGGCCGTTCTCCACCGGATGTCGACACGCGGATCCTGTTTGAGGGGCCACTGACCGATTGCACGTAAATCTCGAACCGCCCCGACTCGTCCGAGGCATAGGCGAACCAGCGTCCGTCCGGCGAAATCTGTGGATCGATCTCGGGGAACCGCGTCGCGACGAGAGCCGCCGGCTTGCCTGCGCCGGAGAGCGGAAGAATCCAGATGTCCTGCCGGCTGACCGGCGAGATCACCGAAAGGAGGGCGAAGCGCCCGTCGGCAGACCAACCCGTGGGGTTTTTGTGCCTGGGCGTCGTGAAAAACGAGCTTCTCGCCCGAACCCGTGGACGAGATCTCGTAAATGTCGGCGAGGCCCGAGCGCGCCGATCCGAACAGGATCCGTTTTCCGTCCGGGGACCAGGCCGGCCCGTAGTCCGAGCTCGCGGTCGACGTCAGGCGCGACGCCGATCCGCGAAGCAGATCCATGAGCCAGAGATTTCCATGCGCAGGTCGGCATCGCGCAGCTCGAACGCGACCTGTCTCTCGTCGGGCGACATCTCGAAGTGGCCGTAACGGGCGGGCTCTCCGACTGCGGCGAGACGCTTTCCGCTCCGGTCGAACCAGACCAGCTGGGTCTCGGGACTGGCGCTTCGATAGAGAAGAACGCCCGTCGCGGAGGTCGAGAAATCGAAGCCGTGGTTCCGATCCATGGGAGCGATCTGTTCGCCCAGAGGGATCGGCTCTCCGACGAGCTTGCGGCCCTTCAATTCGAGATGCTGAGCGACGAGGGTGCCGCCGCGGACGAAGAGCAGCCAGTGCGGCGGCGCGAAACCGAGGTTGGTCACGGCGGGAGCGAGGAGCTTCACGCTGTCGGTCGAGTCGAGCGAGCCGATGCGGATGGAATGGTCCGGCGTGCTGGACGCGTCCGCCAGAAAGACGAAGTGCCGCCCGTCGGGCAGAAAATAGGGCCAGTAGTGGGTGTCCTCGCGGGGGCCGAGCTTCGTCACGGCGGCGATGGGGCCGCCGGTCGCGGCGACACGGTACAGGGGCGCGTACTGCCTGGGCGCGAACACGATGATGCCGTCGCGGTTCCAGCTCCCGCCGATCGGAGAATCGGCGTCGGCCAGGACCTGCGGCGGCCCCCCCGACGCCTCGACCCGTTTTAATTTTCCGTCCGCGAAGAACCCGATGGACGTACTCCCGGGAGACCAGAAGAGATCCCCCACGCCTTCCGTTCCGGCGAGCGCCGTCGCCGAAAGCGAGCTCAGAGGGCGTGCCCAGATCGAGGTCTTTCCGCCGCCGGAGTGGGCGATGAACGCGACCGTGCGGCCGTCGGGCGAAATCTTCGCGTGATCGAAGAACTGGAACGGGGCCTTCGCCGGCGAAGCCAGGGACAGGCGGACCGGGCGGGACCGCACCGCCCCGGGGCGCCAGAAAAGCGCCATCGCCATCGCCGTCCCGACCGCCGCCGCCGCCACGATCCAGGCGAGCCTTTCCCGGTTGCGGCGGCTCACAGGTGCCGTCACCGCGACCCCTGCCTGCGAGCTCTGCGCGATCCACTTCAATTCGCTCGCAATGTCGTGAGCGCTCTGCCACCGTTCCTCGGGGTCTTTCGCGAGGCAGCTCCGGACGACGCGGTCGAGAGCCACCGGCGTCATCGGCTGAATCGCCGAAACCGAGGGCGGCTCGGCGGTCAGGATCGCGGCAATCAAGGACGCCTGGCTCTGGCCCTCGAACGCCTTTCGCCCGGTGGCCATTTCGTAGAGCACGGCTCCGAGCGCGAAGATGTCACTGCGGCCGTCCGTTTCGCGGCCTTCGAGTTGCTCGGGCGCCATGTACTGAAACGTCCCGAGGATCGTGCCCGCCGAGGTCAGGCTGGGGCCGCCGGCCATGGTTTGCAGGACCGAAAGACCGGACGACGGCGCCGCCGGAGCGAGCACGCGCGCCAGCCCGAAGTCGAGCAGCTTCACACCCGATTTCGTGAGCATGACGTTGCCCGGCTTCAGGTCCCGATGGACGATCCCCTGACGGTGCGCCCTGTCGAGCGCGTCCGCGATCTCGACGCCCCAACGCAGGAGCTGTTCGGAGGGCACGGGTCCGCGGGCGAGCCGCGCCGCCAGCGTCTCGCCGTCTAAGAGCTCCATGACCAGGTACTCGACTCCGTCCTGCGAACCGACGTCGTAAAGCGCGCAGATGTGCGGATGGGAAAGCTGAGAGATCGCCTTTGCCTCGCGTTCGAAGCGCTGGCGCATCTCGGGAGACGCCGAGAGTTGCGCCGGAAGCACTTTGATGGCGACCTCGCGCTCCAGCCGGGTGTCCCTGGCCCGATAGACTTCGCCCATCCCGCCCGCGCCGAGCGGCGCGCCGATTTCGTAGGGACCCAGGCGTGTCCCCGCTCCGAGCGTCATTTCAGGCTCCTCCCGTCCGGCATCGGGGACGCGGTGCTCCACCGGCCCGCGGTGATGGTACCGGCCCTGGCGATCCGCCAGTCCTCACGCCGGATCCTGCGGCTCGCGCGGTTGCCCGCAAGGATCGCGCGGCGTTCGTCGCAACGTCGCAACGTCGCAACGTCGCGATGTCGCCGTGGGTCCGCTGCGCGCTTCACGTCGCCCTTCCGGCGGCCGACGCGAAGGAGCGCGCGATCCGCGAGGCGCAGGGCACCCTCACTTTTCCCTCGCGAGCAACCCGGTCCAGTGGACGATCACGCGGATCGGCGATTCGGGGGTCTTCTGGAGCGGGACGCTGACCAGGAACCTGGATCCGTCCGGCGTCACGTCGAAGTTCTGGATCTCCGGGTCCTGGCGGAAGAGCGGCGCCGGCGTCCCGATTTCGAGCTTTCCTGCAAGGGCGATCGGAACGGCCATCAGGGAATCGTTCGACGAGATGTAGTACAGCTCCTTCCCGTCCGCGCGCCAGCGGGGAAGCCGGCCTCCGGAAGGAGAGATCCTCCGCTTCTGACCCGCGCCTTCGGTCAGAGCGGCGTAGATCTCGGGGACTCCGGATTCGTTGGACTCGAAGGCGATCCACCGCCCGTCAGGAGAAAAGCGCGGGCTGGTCTCATGGAACCGCGTGCCGAGCCAGGAGAACGGTTTCCCCCCGCCCTTTAGCGGAAGAAGCCAGATGTGCCACAGCGCCGATTGCGCCTCGTTCAGGTAGACGAGGAACCGTCCGTCGCGGGAGATGTCTGCCGGTTCCTGCACGCCGGGCGCTTCCAAGAGCGCCCGCTCGCTGCCGGGCGCCCCCGGAGCGATCTCGTAGATATCGGGCGGCCCCGTGCGGTCCGATCGGTAAATCAACTTCGAACCATCGGGCGACCACACCGGCATCTTTTCGTCGGTCGGGTCGGAGTGAATCCTCGTCGAGACGCCCGACGAAAGCTCGGTCACCCAGATGTCGGAGGT
>JBBSGZ010000078.1:0-17723 GCA_038253555.1 Thermoanaerobaculia bacterium | reverse complement strand
CCGCAGCGACCGAAGGGACCCGCCGGGCGGTCGCGCCTCCGGGCGAGCCCCCGGGCGGGGCGTGCGCCCGCAGGCGAACGCAGGACACGATGTGCGCGGAGGCGACGGAGGCGGAGGCGACGTTTCCGCGTACGACGCCACTCCGTTGCCGAATGACCAGTTCTCCTTCGGCACTTCGATGAGCGTCACCAGGATGTCCTCGGGTCGGACGCCCGGGTCGGACGCGAGGTTCTCGGCGATCCCGCGGTAGAGGCTGCGCTTCTTCTCGAGCGTGCGTCCGACATTCATGGTGATCTGAATCACGAGGAACCCGTCCCCTCTTGCAATCCCGAGATACCCGGGGTCGTAGATCAGCTCGTCCTCGCGGTGTTCTGAAAAAATCTGGAACCGGTCGAGGGGCGGAACATCAATTGCGGCGACCATCGCCCGATGGATGCCATCCCCGACGGCGGCCCGGAAGGCGGGAGCTTGACCCTGGCGAATCGAAACCCGGACGAGCGGCATTGGTGAGCCCTCCTGTTCGACCGGCAACCGGTCCGGGGGGCAACTTACACCCGGGACGAGAGCGCCGCCGTATCGCTCTCGGAATTCCGGATCTCAGGCGAGCTGCAGGTCGAGGCCGAAGGCTTTCCCGAAGCGCCGCGTCGGCGTCGACCAGCAGGATCATCCACGCTTCGGAGCAGAAGAAGTCATCGCGCGGGGAGGGGGACGCCGCGGAGGGACGCGTCCAGGATCTCGATCGGATGAGCGGCGCGCAGGTCCTTTCCGCGCTCCCTCAGGATTTTCTGGATCTGGAGGGTGCACCCGGGGTTCGCGGACGCGAAGAGGTCCGCGCCGGTTGCGAGAACGTTTTCCGCTTTGCGCCGCCCGATCTCGTCGGCGCTCGCCGGCTCCGTGAGATTGTAGATCCCGGCGCTTCCGCAGCACTGGTCGCCGTCTGGAACCTCCAGGAGCTCGAGCCCCGGAATTCCCCGGAGCAGCGCGCGAGGTTGCTCGCGAACGCGCTGCGCGTGCGCCAGATGGCACGCGTCGTGGTAAGCCACACGCAGGGAAACCGGATGCCGCGGCGCCGCGGGTCCCAGGGCCGCCAGGAACTCGGTCACGTCTCGCACGCGCGACGAGAATGCGGCCGCCCTCTCCGCCCACAGCGGCTCCCCCGCAAGGAGACGGCCGTAGTCCTTGAGATGCGACCCGCAGCCGGCGGCGTTCACGACGACCGCGTCGAGGCCCTGCCCCTCGAAGCGCGCGATGAGAGCCCGCGCGAAGTCGAGCGCCTCGCCGTCTCGTCCCGCGTGCATCGAGAGGGCCCCGCAGCAACCCTGTCCCTTCGGGACCGCCACATCGCACCCTTCGGCGGAGAGGACGCGCACCGTCGCCTGGTTCACCTCCGGAAAGAAAATCCGCTGCACACAGCCGGCGACCAGACCCACCCGCGCCCGGAACGGGGGGGCGCCTGCGGTCCGCTCCGGCAGATCCGCGGACGGCGCATCGCGCCGCACGGGAGGCATCAGATTCTCCAGCTGCGCGAGTCTTCGCGGCAGGATCCGCAGCACGCCCGAGCGATGGACCAGCCGCCGCAGACCGCTGGCGGCGTACAGGCCGAGCAGCCGGCGGACCGACTTCAGCCGCCCGGGATACGGGAAAAGGAGAAAAAGGAATTCGCGGTAAAGACGATCGGGCCACGGCCGGCGATACTCCTTCTCGATCGCCGCGCGAGTCTCTTCGATGAGCACGTCGTAGCGCACCCCCGAAGGGCATGCCGTCACGCAGCCCATGCATCCGAGACACCGGTCGAAATGCGCCACGACCGTGTCGGTGAAGGCGAGTTTCCCTTCCGCGATGCCTCGCATCAGGTCGATGCGCCCGCGCGGCGAGTCCATCTCCTCGCTCCACGAGTTGTACGTCGGGCAGGCGGGCAGGCAGAACCCGCAGTGCACGCAGTCGTCGATCAGCGTCCGCGCGCCGTGGGCCGCGCCCTCCTCCGTTCCGGGCTGGAGGCCGTGCGGCCCGCTCTCGACCACCACTAGAGGGCTCCCACGAACCGCCCGGGCGCGAGACGCCGCTCCGGATCGAGCCGGGACTTCATGGCCTCCATGATCGGCCAGGCGGAAGGCCGCTCTCCCCAGACGTCCACCCGCGACCGAATCGACTCCGGCGCCGCCGCAACGGTCAGCGAGCCTCCGAGTCCGGCGACGACCGACCGCGCGCGCAGGAGCGCGGAGGCCGCCGCGCCCGCGTCCGCCGCGGGGCCGGCGTCTCCGCAGACGAATCCGATGCCGAGAGTCGGGTACCAGACCGCGCCCCCGTTTTCCAGCGCCTCGAGAAGGGGCGGCAGCACGTCTGCGGAAACCGTCTCGACAGCCGACCGCGGGGCGGCGACTTTGACTCGCACCGCCGGAAGCTCGCGCACGGCGTCGTGCCGGCCTTGAAAAGTGGCCCGGTCGTGCGCGTCAACCACCACCGCGCGCGGGGCGCCGTCCCGTGCGACGAGGGCGAGCAATCGATCCCGCTGCTGATCGACGCCGGAGCCGAACCCCTCGAACAGGATACCGAGGTCGAAGAGGCTCGGGCCGGAGAGGATGGCGACGACGGAGGCGGGCTCGAGCTGCGTCCGGCGAATTTCAGAGACCACCTCCCGGAGAACCGCGGCGGAGCATCCCGGAACGAGAATCATCGCGGAGGTTTCCGGAAGGGGGTGCAGGCGGAAGGTGACGGTCGAGATCAGGCCGAGCGTCCCGAGCGACCCCACCATCAGCTTCGGGATGTCGAAACCCGCCACATTCTTCACGACCTTTCCTCCTCCGCGGGAGAGGGTGCCGTCCGCCCGGACGATCGAAATGCCGATGATGAGGTCCCGGATGGACCCGTAAGGCGCACGAAGAGGACCAAACGCGTTCGACGCCACCAGGCCGCCGAGCGTCGCGCGCTCGGGCCAGGGAGGATCGAGGGCAAGCCTCTGCCCGTGCGCGCCGACGGCTCTCTGCAGGGCCGCGAGAGGCACTCCCGCTTCAGCCACCACGATCTGGTCCGAGGGCGCGTGCTCGAGAATTCGAGAGAGGCGTCCGGTCGCGAGCACGGCATCGATCCGGTCCGGAGGCAGGCCGAGCTCGAGCTCCGTGCCTCCCCCCACGAAGATGAGCCGGGCGGAGTCCCGCGCGCACCGCGCCATGACGTCGGCGGCCTCCTCGAGGGTCCCCGGAGTGAACACGAGATCCGGCAGAACGGGAGGGTTCAAGGCGTTCCCCGCCGCCCGGCGCAAGAGGCCAAGGAAGAAGAGCGCAGGACCGCGACCCTCACGGCAGTGCGATCGATGGAGGTCCTCGCGTTCATCCCCTGCCCGCTTCTCCCGAGAGCTCCGTCGGATGCGGCCGGTAGGGCCCGGGCCGGTCCCCGCAGAGGCGGGGGGTCGGAAACACCTTCCCGGGATTGAACCGATTCACCGGGTCGAACGCGCACCGCACGCGGCCCATCGTGTCGAGGTCGCCCTCGGAGAACATCTCCGCCATGTACGGCGCCTTGTCCGCTCCGACGCCGTGCTCGCCCGTGATCGATCCGCCCGACCGGATGCAGATGCGGAGAATTTCGCCCCCGAGCTCCTCGGCGCGCTTCTCCTCCCCCGCCACCCGCGCGTCGTAGAGCACGAGCGGATGGAGATTCCCGTCCCCCGCGTGAAAGACGTTCGCGACGCGCAGCCCCGCGGAGACCGCCAGCGCCTCGATTTCCCGAAGCACCGGCGCGATCGACGAGCGCGGAATCACGCCATCCTGCACGATGTAGTTCGGGCTGATCCGTCCCACGGCGGCAAACGCGCTCTTGCGCCCCTTCCACATCAGCTGCCGCTCGTTCTCGTCCCGCGGCCGGCGGATCTCGATCGCTCCCGCCGCGGCCGCCAGGCGCGTCGCGGAGTCCGACGTGTGCTCGACTTCCGCGAGAGGTCCGTCCACGTCGATCAGGAGGGCGGCGCCGACGTCGGGCCAGTCGAGGCCCGTGGCGGCCTTCGCGGCCACGATGGCGAGACGGTCCATCATCTCGATCGCCGCCGGCACGATCCCCGACGCGATGATCGCGGAAACGGCGTTGCCGGCCTCGTCGGTCGAGGGGAAAGTCGCGAAGAACGTGCGAGTCGCCTCGGGCTTGCGGAGGATCCGCAGGACGACTTCGGTCACGATGCCGAGCATGCCCTCGCTCCCGACGAGCACCCCGAGCAGGTCGTAGCCCGGCGCGTCGGGAACGGGTCCGCCGACGTCGATCACCGAACCGTCGCCCAGCACGACCCGCGCGCCGAGAACGTGGTTGACCGTGAACCCGTACTTCAGGCAGTGCGCTCCCCCGGAGTTCTCGGCGACGTTCCCACCGATCGTGCAGACGCTCTGCGAGGAGGGGTCGGGCGCGTAGTAGTAGCCCTCAGCCGAAATGCGGCGGCTGACCTCCAGGTTGATCACCCCCGGCTCGACGCGCATCCACTCGTTCTCGAAGTCGACCTCCAGAATTTTCTTCATGCGCGAGAGACCGATCACGACGCAGCCGGCCACGGGGAGAGCGCCTCCCGAGAGCCCGGTGCCCGCCCCTCGCGGTCCGATCGGTAGGCCGGCCGCGGCCGCCAGGCGCACCACTTCCGCCACTTCGGCTGTCGAGGCCGGGAGAACCACCAGGCCGGGAGTGACGCGGAAGCTCGCGAGGCCGTCGCTCTCGTACGTCCGCAGCTGCTCGGGTTCGCTGACGCAGTGGCTCCGGCCGACGACCGCGGCGATGCGCGCGACGAGGCTCTCGGAGACGGCGGGCGTGGAGGCGCTCATGCCGGAAGTCCTCGCATCCCCGCTACTCGAGACGGCGGTACGCGGGAAAGGTCAGAAACTCGGTGAAGGCGGGGCTCTCCACGAGCTCGTCCAGGATTTTCGCGGCTTCCTCGAGCCGCGCCGCGCCCTCGCCGCCCAAGGCCGCCATCTCTTCGGCCCGAACACTCCGATAGAGCTCGAGCGTCACGCGCCGGCCGTCGGCCAGCGAGGCGCCGTTGTGGATCCACTGCCAGAGCTGCGACCTCGAGATCTCGGCCGTCGCGACGTCCTCCATGAGGTTGAAGATCGCGGCGGCGCCGTTGCCCTGCAGCCAGGAGCTCAAATACTGCAGCGCGACGTTGATGTTGTTCCGGAAGCCAGCCTCCGAAATGGAGCCGCCGGGGACCCGCGTGTCCGCCAGCATCGCGGCCGTCGTCTTCACGTCCTCGCGCAGCCGCTCCTTCTGGTTCGCCCGGCCGGCGAGCGCCGTCTCGAAGACTTCCCGCGCGATCTCGACGAGCCCGGGGTGGGCCACCCATGTCCCGTCGAAGCCGTCGGAGGCCTCCCGCTGCTTGTCCTGGCGGACCTTCGCCAGGGCCGCCTCGTTGACCTCCGGGTCCTTCCGGCTGGGGATGAAGGGCGCCATGCCCCCCATGGCGTGCGCTCCCCGCCGATGGCACGTCGCGACGAGGAGCTCCGTGTACGCCCGCATGAACGGGACGGTCATGGTCAACTGCGCCCGCTCCGGAAGCACGAGGTCTTTGCGCTCGCGGAGGGTCTTGATGGTCGAGAACAGATAGTCCCACCGCCCCGCATTCAGCCCGCTCGCGTGCTCCTTGAGCTCCCAGAGGATCTCGTCCATCGCGAATGCGGCGGGGAAGGTTTCCACGAGCACTGTCGCGCGAAAGGTGCCCCGCGGGATCCCCAGCTCCTCCTGGGCGAACAGAAAAACGTCATTCCAGAGGCGCGCCTCGAGATTGCTCTCCATCTTGGGAAGGTAGAAGTACGGCGCCGTTCCGCGGGCCACCCGCTCGCGCGCGTTGTGAAAGACGTACAAACCGAAATCGAAGAGGCTCGCGGAGATCGGCTGCCCGTCGACCTCGACGTGCTTCTCCGGGAGGTGCCAGCCTCTCGGCCGGACCACGAGAGTCGCCACACGCGGGTTCAGGCGATAGCTCTTCCCCTCCGGGCTGTCCCAGGAGATCTCGCCGCGGACGGCGTCGATCAGGTTGGCCTGGCCGGTTACGACGTTGTCCCAGGTAGGCGAAAGGGAGTCTTCGAAATCGGCCATGAACACGTCGGCGCCCGAGTTCAAGGCGTTGATCATCATCTTTCGCTCGACCGGGCCGGTGATTTCGACCCAGCGGCGCTCGAGATCCGGAGGCGCCGCCGCGACTCTCCAGCCCTCCCCCCGAACAGATTCCGTCTCAGAAGAAAAATCCGGCAGATCTCCGGCGTCGAACCGCGCCTGCCGCTGTGCCCGCCTGCCGAGCAGGTCCTGACGGGTGGGCTCGAACCGGCGAGAGAGCGCCTCGACGAAGGCCAGCGCGCTCTGCGACAGAACCGTTTTCGAGGACGCCGGCGACCTTCCGAGGACCTGAATTCCGCTCACCATGCCAACCTCCCGGCCAAAACCCTTCCGAGCCTACATCAGCCCCCCGGGGCCCCGTCCGCGGGACGGTCCGTATTTTTGCCTTCGGGATGGGCGGGCTGTGGCATACGATTCGGCCCAATCGAAGAGGTCCCCCCGTGCAACCGGGGTCATCCGGCGGATGGCTCCAGAGAGGAAGGCGCCATGAAGGATCGTCGGAAAAAAGAGGGCGGCTCCGGGATCGGGCGGCGGGAATTCCTGAAGGCGACGCTCGCGGCCGGCGCGGCACTCGCGGCGCCGACGGTATTCGTCCGCAGCGCTTTTGCTCAGGATCGCGTTCTGAAGGTGGTGCACTGGAAACACTTCGTCCCCGACTACGACAAGTATTTCGACGTGTTCGCCAAAGAGTTCGGCGAAAAGAACAAGTGTCGGGTCGAGGTCGACTACGTCGCAACCGCGGACCTGCCGACGGCGATCGCGGCCGACATCTCCCGGCGCGGCGGCCACGACGTGTTTCACCTGAACGGCACGGGCGCCTGGCTATACGACCAGATCCTCGTCGACGTCTCGGACGTCGCCAACCGGCTCGCGAAGGAGTTCGGCGGCTGGCTGCCGGAGGCCAAAGACGTCGCGGTGGTGCGCGGGAAGTGGCTCGCCGTCCCCTCCTGGTACATCGCCTATCCCTTCATCATCAACCGCGGCTACTTCGCTCAGGTCGGCGCGGACTACACCGACAAGACCACCTGGCAGGACCTGCTCGTCTCGGGCGCCAAGCTGAAGAAGGCGGGATATCCCTTCGGTATCCCCTACTCCCAGACCCCCGACGCCAACGACGACCTTCTTCCTCTCATGCTGTCCTTCAAGGCCTATCTCTACGACAAGGACGGCAAGGTCAACTTCCACAAGAAGGAAATCATCGAGGTTCTCAAGTTCGGGGAGGCCTTCTTCAAGGAAACGATGACCGATGAGGTCCTGTCCTGGGATGACACTTCGAACAACCGGTTCATCGCTTCGGGAAAGGGCTCGCTCATCTGCAACCCGATCAGCGCGTATCGCACCGCGGCCAAGGACAACCCGGACGTCTACAAGAACCTCGAGGTCGTCAAGACGCCTCTCGGTCCCGGCGGACGGGTGAACGGCGCCCGCACGATGTCCTACGGCATCTATAACTTCTCCAAAGCGCAGGACCTCGGCAAGGAGTTCCTGTACGCGATGAACGCCGCGGGTTTGAAGGGGATGGAAGCTTCGACGGGCTACAACCACCCCATGCTGAAGGCGTTCTGGAAGAAGCCGATGCCGGTCATCGGACACGAGCCCAAGCTCGAGCTGCTCCAGGATTTCCAGAACGACGTGAAGTTCATCGGCTACCCCGGCCCCATGACCAAGACGGCCACCACGATGTACGCGAAGTTCATCGTCCCGACGATGTTCGCGGAAGTGGCCAAGGGCAAATCGCCCCGCGCGGCGATGGAAGACGCGGAACAGAAGCTGCGGGCGGTATAGCGGGTAAAGGCGCTGGGGGTTGGGCGCTGGGGGTTGGGCGCTGGGCGGAGGTCCACCTCTTCCTCGGCGCCCCGCCCTCGCCCCTCGCCCCCCGCCTAGCGCCCCTCGCCCAGCGCCCCAATGGCTGAGGTCGTCCTTGAGCGGGTCGAAAAACGGTTCGGAGACGTCCGGGCCGTCGCCGGCATCGATCTGACGATCCGCGACAAGGAGTTCGTGATCTTAGTCGGCCCGTCCGGCTGCGGGAAGACGACGACTTTGCGGATGATCGCGGGCCTCGAGGAAGTTTCCGGCGGCGACATCAAGATCGGGGGCCACTCGGTCACCCACCTTGCCCCGCGGGACCGCGACATCGCGATGGTCTTCCAGAGCTATGCGCTGTACCCGCACATGACGGTCGCCAGGAACATGTCGTTCTCGCTCCGGCTGCGGGGGATGCCCAGAGACCAGATCAACCAGAGGGTCCGCGAAGTCGCGAAGATCCTCGGGCTCTCCGAACACCTCGACCGCAAGCCACGCCAGCTCTCTGGGGGACAGCGGCAGCGGGTCGCGGTCGGAGCCGCGCTCTGCCGGCAGGCCGGCGTGCTGCTCTTCGACGAGCCCCTTTCGAACCTCGACGCCAAGCTCCGCGTGCACATGCGCACCGAGTTGAAGCGCCTTCACCAGAGCGTGCAGTCGACCATGGTTTACGTCACGCACGACCAGGTCGAAGCGATGACGATGGGCGACCGCATCGTCATCATGAACGCCGGCGTCATTTGCCAGGTCGGCACGCCCCTCGAGGTGTACGACCGGCCGGCGAGCCGCTTCGTGGCGGGGTTCATCGGAAGCCCCCCGATGAACTTCTTCGAGGGCGAGCTCGTCGCCGACGGCTCGGAGGTGGCGCTCGTCCTTCCGGGCGACCTGCGACTGGCGCTCCCCCGCCCGGAGCTCGCATCGCGCGCCGGCCGAAAGGTTTCCTTCGGGATCCGCCCCGAGCACATTTCCGTGGCACAGAGCGGGCGTCCTCTCTCCGATGTCGCCCGGGCGTCCGTCGCCAGCCCGGGGCGGGTCCCCGCGGTGATCGAGGTCGTCGAGCCGCTCGGCCACCGCGTCGTCGTCACCGCCCGGGGAGAGGCGGGCACCTTCCAGATGGAGACCGAGATCCACGAAGGGGTCCGGCAGGGAGACCGCGTGGACCTGTGGTTCGACATGAACCGCGCGTACCTCTTCGACGGCGAGACGGAGGCCACGCTCTGAGCACCCCGTTGCCGCCGGACAGCGCCGCGCCTGCGACTCCCGCGCCGCCCCGCCGCCGGGCCCGCCTCTTCGACCGCGAAGCGCCGCTCGGCTACGCGCTCGTCCTGCCCGCCGCCCTCTACCTCGCCCTCTTCATCGCCTACCCGTTCGGGATGTCCATCTTCCTGTCGCTCTCGGACGCCCAGGCCGGCAATCAGAAGTGGAGCTTCATCGGAACGGCGAACTACTCGAAGATCCAGAGCTACGACCTACTCGCCAACGATTTCGTGATCGGCCGCTTTCCCTCCGAAGCGGCCGCACGGGCGTTCCTCGCCGGCCGCGCCGGCTTCAAGGTCGAGACGTCCCCGGCGCCGGGAGGCGGCTCTCGCGCCACTCTCGCCGCGGCCGGCCGGTCGATTCCGCTTCTCGACATGGCCAAGGAGGACGACGCGTCGTTTGCCGGGTCGACGATCCTCCAGGACACCGACTGGACGGTCCGTCCCGCGGGGGGCCAGTCCGAGGTCGTCGCTCACGCGAAAGAATCGCCGATCACGCTCGGCACGTTCGAGACCCGCGCCGCGGTGGACCTTGCGGCAAAAAAACTGCTCGTCTCCGCGACGACGCGGGTCGACATCCACGGAACGGGAGTCCTGCAGGACCCGAATTTCCGTCTGGCGCTCAAGAACACGTTCAAGTACACGTTCGGCACCGAGATCCTGAAGCTGTTGATCGGAGTGCCCTGCGCGCTCCTCCTGAACCGGAAGTTCGGCGGACGGCGGCTGCTGCGCGGGCTCGTCGTCATCCCGTGGGTCATCCCGATCGCGATCAGCGCCCAGGCGTGGCTCTGGATCCTCGATTCGACCTACAGCGTCATCAACTGGTGCCTCGTGCACTGGGGCTTCCTGACCCCGCAGCACATCATCAATTTCCGAGGCGACAAGGACCTCGCGATGCTGTCGGTCATCGTCGTGAACGTCTGGCGGGGCTTTCCGTTCACGACCATCATCATCCTGGCGGGGCTGACCGCGATCCCCGACGAGATCCTGGAGCGCGCGAAGCTCGAGGGAGCGAACGGATTCCAGCGATTCGTCCACATCATTTCGCCGATGGTGCGCCCGATCCTGATGGTCTCCCTGCTTTTTTCGGTGATCTTCTCTTTCACCGACTTCAACACCATCTGGATCATCACGAAGGGCGGGCCGTTCGACCAGACGCAGGTCCTCGCCACGTACGCCTACCAGCTCGGCGTCAACGCGGGCTATCTGGGGAAAGGCGCCGCCACGTCGCTGTTCATGTTCCCGATCATGGCGATCATGGTGTTCTTCATGCTCCAGTTCCTGCGGCGGGAAGCGTGAGCTCGCGCGGGTTCCTGCTCTGGCGCCGCATTCGCCCGTCGCTCATTTCCTACGCCGGTCTGGCGCCGTTTCTCGCCTTCGCGCTCTTCCCCTTCTACTGGATGCTGATCACTTCGTTGAAGGCCGACCCGAACCTCTACGACTTGAAGCGCAACCCGTTCTGGTTCTCGAGCGTCGACGGAAACACTCACAAGCCGTACCACAAGGACATCATCGTCCCGGCCTCGTTCGCGGAGGGCGTCATCCAGTGGAAAGTCGTCCAGGGCGCGGCGACGACGCGCAGCGACAGCGTGCAGAATCCCGAGCCGATAGCCTTCGTCGGCTCTCGGAAAATCGAGAGCCCGGTGGATGGGAAGCTGGCCGCGATCCGCGTCCCGTCGGGAACAGTCGCGCACCCCAACGAGGTGATCGGGTTCATCGAGGTGGCGAGCCCGAGCCTGACGCACTACAGGTATCTGGTCTCGACGCCCTTCTATCGGTGGCTTCGGGTCAGCCTGATCACGGGGCTCGTCGTGATGCTGATCACGCTCCTCCTCGCCGTCCCGGCGGCGTACGCGCTGGCGCGCCTCGACTTTCGAGGGAACCGGATGCTCGGCATCGTCATCTTCCTGACCTACCTGATCCCACCCACGATTCTGTTCATTCCGTTCTCGCAATTCGTGGGGGCGTTGAAGATCGACAACACCATCTGGTCTCTGATCCTGACGTACCCGACCTTCACCGTGCCCTTCTGCACGTGGCTCCTCATGGGATTCTTCCGGAGCGTCCCGAAGGAGATCGAGGAGCGGGCGCTCTTAGACGGCGCCACGCGCATGCAGATGCTCCGGCTGGTCGTCATCCCCGTGGTTCTGCCGGGAATCATCACCGCGGCGATCTTCGCCTTCACCCTGTCATTCCAGGAGTACGTCTACGGCCTGACCTTCATCAGCTCGACGGTCAATCGGACGCTGCCGGTCGGGATCACGGTGGACATGGTGCGGGGGGACGTGTACTTCTGGGGTCCGCTGATGGCGGCCGCGGTTCTGGGGTCGGTTCCCGTCGTGATCGTGTATGCCCTGTCGCTCGATTACTTCATCTCCGGGATGACGACCGGGGCGGTGAAATAGCCCTCATCTTTCCGTGTTTCAGTCCTTTGAAAAGGGCGGACGTCCTCCGGCTCGGAACCGAGGCAGGACAATCCGTCGAAAAGGCGGCCGGCCGGGTGTACGGTAGGGCCGTCCGCGGGTCTGAAAACGAGGTAACACATGAATCGTCGCGATTTTCTCCGAGCCTCGGCCGCCGCGTCGGCGAGCCTCGCGTTTCCAGGGAGCCGGCGCCTCCTTGCGGCCGGAGTCCCCACCGGCGACTGGCGCACGTTCGAGGTCACGACCCGCGTCGAAATTCTCAAGCCCTCCGGACCGACGCTGGTCTGGCTGCCCGCGGCCCTCGTTTCGAAAACACCCTTCCAGAGGACGCTGTCGAACGAGTTCGAGGCCCGGGGCGGGCAGGCGAAGATTTTCGAGAACAAGGAGGACGGCCTCGGGATCGTCGCCGCGAAGTTCCCGGAGGGCACCAAACCCGTCTTGACCCTGACGAGCCGGGTCTCGACTAAGGACTACACGGTCGACCTTTCGGGACCGTCGAGGGGCAAGGCCCCGAAAGCCGACGCCGCGGAGCTGAAGCACTTCCTCGAACCGACGAAGTACATTCCGACCGACGGCATCGTCCGGGCGACGGCGGCCACCGCCACGAAGGACGCGAAGACGGACGTCGAGAAGGCACGAGCCCTCTACGACTGGATCGTGGACAACACCTTCCGAAATCCCAGGACGCGCGGCTGCGGCGTCGGCGACATCCGCTTTCTGCTGGAATCCGGGGATTTGGGCGGCAAGTGCGCCGATTTAAACGCGCTCTACGTCGGTCTGGCCCGCTCGGCAGGGCTGCCGGCGCGTGACGTCTACGGCATCCGCGTCGCCAAATCGGAGCTCGGATACAAGAGCCTCGGCGCCTCGTCGGAGAAGGTGACGAAATCCCAGCACTGCCGCGCCGAGGTCTACCTCACGGGCTACGGCTGGGTGCCGGTGGACCCCGCCGACGTTCGGAAGGTCATTCTCGAAGAGCCGCCCGGCAATCGCCCGCTCGCCGACGAGATGGTGACGAAGGCCCGCGCCCGGCTTCTCGGCTTCTGGGAAATGAACTGGATGGCGTTCAACTTCGCGCACGACGTCGCGCTTCCGGGATCGAGCGGTCCCCCGGTCCCCTTCTTCATGTACCCGCAGGCGGAGACCGCGCAGGGCAGGCTCGACAGCCTGGACCCGGACAGTTTCCACTACGAGATCACCTCGAAGGAAACCACGAAAGGTTGAAGCGTCGGCCTCGACCGCGTCCCGCGTGAGGTCGACCGGGAACGAACAGCCGCGCCCCGCGGGTCGTCGGACCCGGAACGGACGTGACGCCCTCCGCCCTTCGCCCTCCGCCGTTCGCCCTTCGCCCTTCGCCCTTCGCCTGGAAAGCGATCCGGGAACCAGGGTCACTTCCCAAGCCATCCTCCTGAGAAACCGGCACGGCGAAGCCCCCGGACGAGGTAGGGACATCCGCGCATGAGCCGCCAGATGAGGCCGGAGCGGAAGTTCTCGATCATCAGCACGACCGGGCCCTGGTCGAGACCGTAGTAGCCCCCCGCGACCCAGACCGCGCCCTTCGAACCGGGGCTTTCAGAGTCGTCCGCGAAGGTCGGGTTGAGGCTGCAGAGGAACCCATACTCGCTGCGCGTGTCGGGATACTCGCTCGTGAATGCCTGAATCGTCGGTAGCACGATCTCGGGCGCGAACGGGAGCGAGGCGACCGCGGCCCAAGGCGAGAGCGTGCCGTCGTCCGGCCCGGACGGCACGCCGCGACCGAGGTAGTCGTAGAACAGGCGGCGGCGGCCTCGGATCCGCCGGACCGCGCGGCCCGGTCCCGCGCTGGCCGAGATTCCCCAGACAAACTCGCCGTAGCCTTTGAACTTCCGAGGGTTGCGGATCGCGTACTTCTGCTGGACTAACGTCGCGCGGCGGCTGTTCTCGAAGTAATCGATCTCCTTCTCCCCCATGAAGTCGTCGGAGATTCCCCGGAAATCGATCCAGACGTGCGAGAGCTGATGGATGAAGAGAGGACCGGCGTAGAGAAACTCGTAGCCGTAGAGCTTCGTCCAGCGGTACGTCGCCGACCACGCGGCGAAGCTGTCCCGCGGGAGAGGGTGACTCGGAGATCCGAGGCCGAGCACATAGAGGAGGAGGGCCTCGTTGTAGCCCCGCCACCGGTAACGAAGAAAGCCGCTTTCCGGAGTCCAGCCGTGCGAGACCGCTTTCCCTCCGTTCAAGGCCCACCGCCAGTCGGCGCGGCGGTAGAGACGGTCGGCGAGAAGCCGGATTTCCCGCTCGCCCGCGGACTTCCGGTCGAAGTACGCCGCGGCGCAGAGCATCCCCGCAAATAGGATGGCGGAGTCGATCGTGGAGAGCTCGCATTCGTGCGCACGAACGCCTCTCTTCATATCCAGAAAGTGGTAGTAAAAGCCGCGATACCCCGTCGCGTCCTTCTCCGGCCCGTGAGCACTCTTCGCGAAGAAGCGCAGCGTCACGGCCGTTCTTTCGACCGCCTCGTCCCGCGTCATGTACTGCCGCTCGACTCCCGCCGGATAGCACGACAGCGCGAGCCCGACGGCCGCGATGCTCGAGGGGGCGCCATAGCGGGTGTTGTCCCGCACGAGGCCGTTGCCTGGATTGGCCTCGTGAATGAAGTACCCGAACGTGTCCGATTGGAGCCGGGCGAGGTCCGCGGATTTCACTCGCCCCGCGAGGTCAGCGGGTTTCACTCGCCCCGCGAGATCCGCGGGTTTCAATCGAGGGCCGCGACCGCGCTCTGCACCGCTTCGGCCAGCGTCGGATGGATGTGGATGGCTTCTTCGATCACCGTGCAGGGAGCCTTCGCGTTCATGATCTCGATGAAGAGGTGAATGAGCTCCGCTCCCTCGGCCGAAAGCACGGCGGCGCCGAGGATCCGCCGGGTCCGGGCATCCACGATCACCTTGACGAAACCCTCCGGCTCCCCGATCTCTTTTGCCTTGCCGTTCTTCTTCATCTCGAATCGGCCAATGCGGATTCGGCGTCCCGTCTTGCGCGCCTCCTCTTCCGTCAAGCCGGCCCGGCCGAGCTGGGGGTCGGTATAGACGGCATACGGGACGATGCGGTCGGTCGTGCGTGACCGGTCGCCCGCGATCTGCGAGGACAGGATGCGATAGTCGTCCCAGGCCGTGTGGGTGAACATCGGACCGCCGCGGATGTCTCCGGCCGCCCAGATCCCCCGGACGTTGGTCGCGAGACGCTTGTCGGTCGCGACGATTCCCTCCGGGCCGACCTTCACGCCGACCTTGTCCAGCCCGAGATCGTCCGTGTTGGGCTTCCGGCCGGCGGCGAGGAAGAGATGAGAGGCGGCGAGCGTCGAAGCCTTCCTGCCCTCTCGCAGAGTTAGCCGAAGAAGGTCTCTCCCTTTGGCGACCCGATCGAGCCTCGTGTTCAGCCGGAAGACGATCTCTTCGGACTCCAGGAACTGCTGCATGGCGGCAGCGACGTCCGGGTCTTCCCGCGCGGTGATTCGATCGCCTTCCTCGATCACCGTGACGCGGCTCCCCATTCTCCGGTAAAACTGGGCCATCTCCAGCCCCGTGTAGCTTCCGCCGATGACCGCGAGGTGACCCGGAAGTTCCGGGTGTTGCAGCCAGTTGCCGGCCTCGAGGTATTCGATGCGATCCAGCCCTTCGACCTCGGGAATCCGGCTCCGCGTTCCGGTGTCGAGCACGACCTGGCGGGCCGTCACGTCCAGGTCTCCGACCCGAAGCTGGAAGAGATGGCGTTTCTTTCCGACGAAGCGGGCATGCCCGCGGAGGAGCCTCGGATTCGAGCTCTCAGCGAATCCCTTTCGCAGGCCAACCCGGGACTGGGTCACGATGCCCCTGGCGCGCGCGAGCACGCGAGGGAAATCCACTTCGACTCTTGGAATCGTCAGCCCGAATTCGTTGCCGCGCCGCGCGAGGTGGGCGACCCTCGCCGATGCGATGACGGATTTCGTCGGAGTGCAGCCGAAGTTGACGCAGGAGCCTCCCAGTTCCTTTCGCTCCGCGAGCGCGACGCGCCTGCCCTGCCCTGCAAGCGCGTGGGCGAGGGGAACTCCGGCCTGACCTCCTCCGATGATCAGGACGTCGTAAGCGTGGTCACTCTTCGTCGTCGGCATACCGGTCTCCCCTGGCGTCGGGCTTCCCGTGTCGGCGGCGACGAGGGTATCTGATCGCGGAAAGAGCACACCGAATCGACGAAACCATCCGTGTCCGGTGATCCGATCGGGCTACGGCGTGCGTGCAGGGCGAGTCGCCGGCGGTCCGAACGATCGGATCGCCGGAAAGATTTTTTCGACCCACATCCGAAGACACCTTTTCCCCGCGAATCGAAAGGCCTCCCGGCGCGCCGGTCCGGCGGAAGCGTAGAGCCGTTTTCGGAGCAATGCCCTGGCACGGCGGAGCCGGGTCTTCACGGCATCTTGCGACAGGTTCAAGCACGCGGCGGTATCGGCGGTGCTCAGTTCCTCCACGTTTCGCAAGACAAAAACCGTCCGATACAGATCTGGGAGAGCATCGATCGCCGCCTCCATCATCGTTCCGACCTCTCCGACCAACACTCTTTTCTCCGGGTCGAGCTCGGAAGTGGGCTCTTCCCGGACTGCCCTGGCGGACCCTTCGGCCCTATCGCCCCGGGTTCTGTTCATCCGATAACGGGCCCGAGCTTCGTAGACCGCGATCCTGGTCAGCCAGGTGGAGAACTTGGCGCGACCGGCGAACTGTTTGAGGTTTCGGTACGCCCGGAGATAGGTCTCCTGAACGACGTCGGCTGCTTCCTCGTCATTTCGCAGGATCGCGCGCGCAGCCCGATAGACCTGTTGACTGTGCCGGTGAAGAAGATTCTCGAAGAACGCCGTCTCGCCTGTCAGAACACGCCGGACGAGCTGGTCATCCGTCATGGCTTCTCCCATCGAAACCTCTGTCGGCGTTTTCCGCGTCATCTTCGATCCTCTCCTTCGACTGCTGACCCTACGGAGTTCCTCCGTCCGCGAACGGTGGCATCTTTTCTTAAATTCTCAAAAATTTCGTCACCGCAGGGAGATCCAGACACTCTATTCGGGCAAAGGAACGCTGCCCGCGGTCGCGCGTCGCGAACACGGGGCCTCGAACGGCGGGTTCTCAGTGGCGGAAGCGCGTATCGCGTTGACTGTGTTGACTTCAGGAGGATCTATGGCGCGCCAACGATGGATTTTTCCTCTGGTTCCCGTAGTCCTGGTGGTGTTTTCCTGTCTGTCCGGGCCGAGAAGCGTTCAGACCAACCCGGCCGTCGCGTCGGAAAAGAAACAGGTCTCAGGTCAACGGGACGACATCGAGGACAACTCGGAACGAATGCTCAAGGAAGGGCGGGAGACCTTCCGCTACGACACCTTCGGGAGCGAAGAGTTCTGGGCCAAGACCCGGCTCCACGAGGCGATCCTCGGCGAAAAGCAGGGGGGGGTCGGCCCGGGGCTGAAGGCGATCGATGCCCTGAAAGTCGGGCTGAAGGTCGACATCGGAAAGCTCCCGAAAATCCTGGGAGAGGTCCTCAAGAAGGGCAGCGTGAGCCTCGAAAACCCCGAGACGACGCTGGAGCTTCTCAAAGCGGACGCCGTCGTCGGGGTCAAGGCCATCGTGGACAAGGACACCAGGAAAGTCACCGGCATCGGCATTCGCTGTGCCTTCTGTCACTCGACGGTCGACGATTCGTTCGCGAAGGGGATCGGCCGGCGTCTGGACGGCTGGCCCAACCGGGATCTGAACGTCGGCGCCATCGTGGCGATGGCTCCCAACCTGAAGCCCTTCGAGGACCTGCTCGGCGCGGATGAAGCGACGGTCAAGAAGGTCCTCATGGCGTGGGGCCCGGGGAAGTACGATGCCGAGCTCGATCTGGACGGAAAGGGATTCCGGCCCGACGGCAGGTCCGCGGCGACCCTGATCCCGGCGGCCTTCGGGCTGGCGGGCGTCAATCTCCACACGTACAACGGCTGGGGATCCGTGCCGTACTGGAACGCGTACGTCGCGATTACGCAGATGCACGGCAAGGGGACATTCTTCGATCCTCGGATCCAGAAGAATGCGGACCAGTATCCGGTCGGCGCGAAGGCCGGGTTCAGGAACGTGCGCAACTCTCCGGATCTGGTGAGCGCGAAGCTCGCGGCGCTCCACTACTACCAGCT
>JBBSGZ010000077.1:0-18586 GCA_038253555.1 Thermoanaerobaculia bacterium | reverse complement strand
TCGCAGCGGGAGGAGTCTCCTGACCGAAGGGAAGGAGGAGCCTCCCGCTGCGGGAGCCGAAGCGAACGAAGGGAGCAGGCGAGCGGTCGAGCCAACAGGCGAGCCGCTCGCCGGTGCCTTCGCCGCGCACGGCGAAGGCAGCTCCCGCAGTGAGCGGAGGCGACGGTACTGATACGTTCTTTTCCGATGCGAATTGCCATCGACGCCCGGGGGCTCCTCCCGCAGGCGACCGGGATCGGAACGTACACGCGCGGGATCGCGGCCGCCCTTGCGGGGCGAGACGGCGCCACCGTCGCGCTGTTTTCGCCGAGACCCCTGCCCGAGGGGAGGGAACGGGGGCCGTGGACCGTTTTCGCCGACTCGCACCCGTCGGGGATGCTGTGGGCCCAGACGACGCTCCCCGCCCGCGCTCGCCGGTGGGGCGCCGATGTTCTTCTCTCCGCCCTGACGATCGGGCCTTTCGCGGCGGAGGATCCCCCGTTCGTCTCGGTGGTGCACGACCTGACGCCCTGGACCCACCCCGAGTGGCACGCCCGGCGGACCCTGATCGGATTTCTGCCTCTCTGGGAGCGAACCTTAGAGCGCGCGGCCCGGCTCCTCTGCGTGTCGGAATCGACGGCGCGGGAGCTCGTCGAGCGGTACCCGGAAGCCGCCCCGCGCGTGCGGGTGGCGAGAAACGGCGTCGAGTCGGACCTCTCCCCCGGCCCGTGGCCGCCGGGCGCCGAAGCGGAAAAGACCCGCCGGCAACACGCCAACGGCGCCCGCTTCCTCCTCTCGCTCTCGACTCTCGAGCCGCGCAAGAACATCGAGAGCCTGGTCCTCGCCTGCGAGCGCCTCTGGAGCCGGCGGCGGTCGCGCCCCGACCTAGTCCTGGCCGGCGGCGTCGGCTGGAAGTCCGCGCCTCTCCTTCGCCGGATCGGGCGTTCCGCCTTCCGCGACAAGATCCACGTCCTCGGGTACACCCCCCCGCGCGCGGCGCGCGAGCTCTACCGGGCTGCGGAGGCTTTCGTCTATCCGTCGCTTTCGGAAGGCTTCGGGCTGCCCGTGCTGGAGGCGATGGCCTGCGGCGTCCCCGTCGTGGCCTCCACGGCGCAGGCCCTTATGGAGGTCGGCGGCGATGCCGCCCTCTACGCGCCGCCAAGAGACGTGGCGGAGCTTTCGAGGCAGATCGAGAGAGCGATCGAGGACGAGCCGCTCCGCGCGCGTTTGCGGGCGGCCGGCCCCCCGCGTGCCGCGCAATTCTCCTGGGCAGCGGCCGCGGAAGCGACCGCGGGGGTCCTCCAGGAAGCGATCCGGGAGAGACACCCGTGAGCCGCCGCACCGCCCTTCCGCGAATCGGCATCGATGCGCGCAAGCTCAAGGACTACGGGATCGGCTCGTATATCCGCGACCTCTTGGACGCCATCGGCCGCCGTCCCGAGTCCGAGCAGTACCGGTTTCTCGTTTATGTCGGCGCCGCCGACCGCGACGCGCTGCCGGCGCTCCCGCCGCACTTCGACGTCGCGGCGGAAGAGGCGCCCGGCTACTCGATCGCGGAGCTGACGGGATTTGCGTGGCGCATCTTCCGGGACAGGCTCGACCTCTTCCACGCGACGCACTACGTCCTCCCCCCGCTGCCGAACACGAAGGCCGTCGTCACGATCCACGACATCATCCATCTCCTGTATCCCCACTTCCTTCCGAGCCGCGCGGCGCATCTGTACGCGCGGTTCATGATCCGCCGCGCTCTGCAGCGGGCGGACCGGATCATCACGGTGTCGTACAACAGCAAACGGGACCTGACCGACTACTTCGACATCCCCGGATCTCGCACGGAGGTCATCTACAACGGCGTCTCAGCGCGTTTCCAGCCAGACATCCCGGCGGAGGAGCGTCGCCGGGTGGCGGAACGTCTGGGACTGACGTCCCCGTACCTGCTCTTTCTGGGGGGCGAAAAGCCCCACAAGAACGTGCAGAACGTCGTCCGCGCCGTTGCGGAGGCGCGGAGGCGGCAGACGCTTCCGCACACGCTCGTTCTCGCCGGCCCGATGCCCGCCAACGAAGGCCGGCTCGCGGCGCTCATATCCGCTCTCGACCTTTCGGGATCGATCCGCAGTCCGGGCATCGTGGAAGAGGCCGACCTGCCGGGGCTCTATTCCGGCGCGGACGCCCTTCTGTATCCCACGCTCTACGAAGGCTTCGGCCTTCCCGTCGTGGAGGCCATGGCGTGCGGAGTTCCCGTTCTGACCTCCTCCACCTCGGCTCTGCAGGAAATCGCGGGGGGATACGCCTGCCTCGTGGATCCGATGGACGTGGACGCGATCGCCCACGGGATCGTCCAGCTCGCGACGGACGCCAGGGTCCGCGCCGACTATTCGCTGCTCGGCCGCAAGCGCGCGCTCGACTTCTCGTGGGACAAGGCGGCGGAGAGAACGCTCGAGGTGTACGCGGCGGCGCTCGCGGGCTCGCCGCGGCGCCGGGAAGAACCGGGCGCCGGGCGTGAGGCGTGAGGCGCCGGAGGGTCTCCTGACGGATTCTCCGGGCCTTCCCGCCCATCGCCGAGCGCCGGGCGCCCAACGCCCGCTCCGGACCGCCGTCGTCCACGACTGGTTAAACGGGATGCGCGGGGGCGAGAAGGTCCTCGAAGCGATTCTCGAGGTGGTACCGGACCCGACGATCTTCACCCTCTTTCACAAGCCGGGCGCCGTGTCGCCGGCGATCGAGAGATTTCCGATCCGGGCCTCGTTCTTAAACGCGATGCCCTTTGCGGAGACCCTCTACCGCCATTACCTGCCCCTCTTTCCCCGCGCCGTCGAGTCGTTCGACCTTTCCGGATTCGACCTCGTGGTTTCTTCTTCCCACTGCGTCGCGAAGGGAGCGCTCGCGCCGTCCGGCGTCCCGCACCTCTGCTATTGCCATACGCCGGTGAGGTACGCGTGGGACCAGTTCGACGCCTACTTCCCGGAGGGCGCGACGCGCTGGCGCGGCGTGAAGCGGGCCCTTCTCGAGCGGCTCCGCGGCTGGGATCTGAAGACCGCCGGGCGCCCGTCGCGGTACCTGGCGAACTCGGGCGCCGTCGCGGAGCGGATCCGCCGCCACTACGGCCGCGAAGCGCAGGTCTGCCATCCGCCCGTCGACGTCGAATTCTTCGAAGGCGATCGAGGTGTCCGGGGCGAGTTCCTGCTCGCCGTCGGCGCGCTCGTCCCCTACAAGCGTTTCGATCAGGCGATCGAGGCCGCGGCGCTCGTCTCGCGGCCGCTCGTGCTCGTCGGCAAGGGGCCCGAGGAAAGACGGCTGCGGTCCGCGGCGAACCTCCTCCGCGCCGACTCCGGCGCCTCCGTAGACATCCGGATGGATCTCTCTCCCGGAGAGCTTCGCGAGCTGTACCGCCGATGCGCTCTCTTCGTGCAGCCCGGAGAGGAGGATTTCGGGATAGCGGCCGTGGAGGCGATGGCGTGCGGGGCTCCCGTGGTCGCCTTCGCCCGGGGAGGAGCCCTCGACATCGTCGCCGATGGAGACACGGGGGTCCTTTTCCCGGACGAGGGCGCCCGCGGCCTCGCGGCCGGGATCGACCGCGCGCTGGGCCTTCCCTTCGATTACACTCGATTGCGCGACCGGGCGCTCCGGTTCAGCCGGCCGCGATTTCTCGAGGACTTCCGCCGCCAGATCGAAGGCCTTCTCCGATGATCCGACAGACGCGGCGCCGCGCGGCGCTCTTCCTCGCCTCCGACCTCGCGGCGACTCTTCTGGCCCTCACGGCGGCGTACGCGCTGCGGTTCGGCCTCGAGATCGTGCCGGTGCGGCACGGCGTGCCCGGGGCCTTCGCGTACCTCCGGCTCTTTCCGATCCTCGCGGTTCTCTGGCCGGTCGTGTATTCCTTTTACGGCCTCTACCAGGTGCGCCGGCACCGCTCCCGGCTCGACGAGGGAATCGCGGTGCTGGTCGCCACCGGGCTCGCGACTCTGCTCCTCGTGAGCCTCGGCAGTTTCTTCCGCGAGTTCTCCTATTCGCGGCTCGTCCTTCTGCTGTTCTTCTCGGGCGACGTGCTCTTTGTCTTCGCGGGCCGGACGGCGATCCGGCGCTACTACGAAGAGGCCTTCCGGCACGGGATCGGCGTGCGACAGGCGGTCGTCGTCGGCGCGGGACGGCTCGGGCGGGCGCTGGTCGACAAGCTGCTCGAACATCCGGAGACGGGGCTTTCCGTCGTCGGATTTCTGGACGACGACCCGGCCAAGCAGGCCGAGTCCTACCGGGGAATTCCGACGATAGGGACCACGGCCGAGACCACCGCGGTCGTCGACAGGAGGGCGGTGGACACGGTTTTCCTGGCGCTGCCTCTCGACGCGCACCGCACGATGCTCTCCGTACTCCAGGAGGTCGGCCGGACCGTGGCGGACGTGCGCGTCGTCCCGGACCTCCTCCAGCACATCACGTTCCGCGCGGGGATCGAGGACCTCGACGGGCTTCCCGTCGTGCATCTCACGTCCGTGCCTCTGACCGGCTGGATGGGTCTCGTCAAGCGCTCTCTCGATCTCTCGATCTCGGCGGCCGCGCTTTTCGGCGCCTCGCCGGTGCTCGCCGCGATCGCTCTCGCCATCCGGATGGAGGACGGGGCGCCGATCTTCTACCGGCAGCTTCGGATGGGGCTCGACGGGCGGCCCTTCGAGATCGTGAAATTCCGCTCGATGCGCGCCGGCGCCGAAGACGAGTCGGGGCCCACGTGGGCCGTCCGGGACGACCCGCGCCGGACCCGCGTCGGCCGCTTCCTGCGCAGGACGAGTCTCGACGAGCTCCCGCAGCTCTGGAACGTGCTCCGCGGGGAGATGTCCCTCGTCGGGCCGCGGCCGGAGCGGCCGGAGTTCGTCCGGGCGTTCAAGCATGAGTTCCCGCAATACATGCTGCGGCACCGCGTCCGCGCCGGAATCACCGGATGGGCGCAGGTCCACGGATGGCGCGGCAACACGAGCCTGACGAAGAGGATCGAGTACGACCTCTACTACATCGAGAACTGGTCCCTCTCGCTCGATCTGAAGATCCTCTGGCTGACCGCGCGCCACGGCTGGAGACACAGAAACGCGTATTGATTTGGCGCCGGGGGTTGGGCGCTGGGCACTGGAGGCTGTGCGCTGAAAGTCCGGTGTCGCCTCTCGCCTTTCGCCTTTCGCCCGGCTCCCCTTCAGGCCAGCTTGCGGAGTCTCTTCAGCCTTCCGCCGAGCTCCGCCTCGATGTCCTTTCCCGTCTCACGTCCGCCAAACGCGCTCTCACAGTAGAGCGTCACGACGGCGCGGGCGTCGTCCGCGGCCGCCGGGACCGCCTCCGCAAAGAGCCGCGCCACTTCGGCCGGCGGCACGGACGGCGCCAGGCGACCCAGCCGCCGGGCGAGAAGGCGGCGCACCACGACGTAGGCGCGGGTCGGGGCGGGGATCGAACGCCGGCGCCCCTGGCCGAACTTGAGAAGGGCGGCGAGGGCCGCGATGCCTCCGAGCGCGGCGAGGCCGAGATACAGATCGCGGCTCCAGACGTCCTTCCAGGAGCCGAACCGCTCCGCGGCACTCCCGACGCCCTGCCGAGCCGACTCGAGAAACTGACCCTGATCGAAGGAATCGAAGCCGAGAATCCTCCGGTCGTAGAAGAACTCGACTTCCCGCCCGAAGCTGCTGAAGCGCTTCCACCAGGACTCGCGCGACGTCGCGGAAGGAATGCCGGAGGGCGGCGTCGGATCCAGGACCGAGAAACCGGTCCCGTCGACATCCGCCTCCACCCACGCATGCAGGTTCGTGCCGCGGACGACCACCGCGGAGGACAGGAAGCTCATCTCTCCCCCGTACGACCCCGTCACGAGGCGGGCCGGGATCCCCCGCGAAGTCAGCATGAGCGCGGCGGCGGAGGCAAAGAATTCGCAGTGTCCCGCCTTCGAGCGCAGGAGGAAGTGAACGACCGGATCGCCCGAAGTCGGAGGCGGGTCGAGGGTGTACACGAAGTCTTTCGCAAAGTGCTCGCGAATCCGATCGTAAATCTGCCTCGGATCGGTCAGGCCCTCCGTCAGCTTCTGCGCGTAGAGGCGGATCTCGGGGGGGACCACCCGGGGGTCGATGGCCGTGGCGCCGATCCCGCGCGGATCGGCTTTTCTGACTCCGGAGGTGTAACGCACGGTCCGGCGCCGCGTGGGAAGCCGCACGATCCCGTCCGAGAGCGACACCGGGAACCCGCGGTCGAGCTCGAGTCCCACCGCCTCGTAGGGGAGAAAGAGAAAGCCGTTCGTGAACGGATTCAAGTCAATCGAGATCCGTGCGGCGAGGGCCTCGCCGGGACGCGGCTCGGGGAGCGACGCGTCCCGCCGCGGAGCGCCGAACGACCTCAGTCCGCGGGAATAGGGGTTCCGGGTCCAGGAGCCGGTCGAGTAGTCGGTGAAGACCGCCTCCCGCAGCCGGAGCACGCGGGGGAGCATGCGATCCGGCGAAACCTCCATCCGAAGGACCACCTGGTCGCTGCGTTTGGCGGCGCCGAACGACTCCAGATCGACGCGGTCCGCGGCCAGGGCGCTCGAGAGGGCGTCCTCGACGCGGAGCGGGGCGGTGACGAACGGACTGTGGAGCCGGGGAAGCGAGTAGAAGAGAGGGGTCGTGATCAACGCGGCGGCCACGAGAAGGCTGGCCGCCATGCCGCCCGTGGGGACTGCGCGGAGAACCCGGTCGGGAGGCGCGTCCTCGAAATCCGCGAGAACCGCCAGGCGGCCGAGCGCGCGAAAGGACAGGAACGCCATGCCCGCGAAATAGAAGAGCGACGAGACGTGCGTCGCCGACGAGGCGGAGGCGAGCGTCACGAGGAAGAGCACGAGAAGCGCCGTGCGGGCTTCTCCGGGGCGCTTCAGGGACGCGAGCTTCGCGATCGTCGTGAAGAGCAGGAGGTGAGAGACGGAGCGGAGCAGGCCGGGATGGAAGAGGAAGACCTCCGCCCCGAGCCACAGGAAATAAGAGAGCCCGATCGCGTTCAGGAAACTGTCGGAGAGGCGGAGGGGCGACCCCGCGCGGGCGCGCCACCACAAAAGGAGGAGCGTGCACTCGTACGCGGCGAGCGCGACGGGCACCGCTCCCTCCGTCCAGAAAAGAGGCAGGGGGGCGAGCGCCGCGAGCGGCGCGAGCACGAGCAGGTAGGCCCGCCGGAGACCCGTCGGGATTTCGTTCACCTCGCCCCGGAGGAGATTGCGGGTCACGACACCATCACCCGCGTCTCCCCGCGGCGAAGCTCCGGAAAGGCGGGCGCTCCCGCGGAGGGGACCGGGGTGAGCCGCGCGAGCGCCTCGAGCACCCGCCCGCGCTGCATCGGCCCGAACGCCGAAGCCACCCGGACCCCGCGCGCCTGGAAGCCCACCTCGGCGCCCTGACCGAGCAGGGCGAGCGCTCGGCCGGCGCAGCGCGAGATCGCCCCTTCGAAGTCGGCGAGCAGAGCCGGGTCTGAAAGGTCCGCGAGCGAATTATCGACCGTCAGCACGACGGCGCGGTCGCGCTCCGCTTCCCTTTCGCGGACGATCCACTTGCCCATCCGGGCAGATTGTTTCCAGTGGACGTCGCGCGGATCGTCGCCCGCGACGAATTCCCGCAGAGCGCGGATGTCCGAGCCGCTGCCCCGCCGGCGGGGATGAGGCCTCCCGCCCCGGCCGTCCTCCGGCGGCGGCTCTTCGTACCGCGCCGACTCGGGGGCCGGATAGACCACGACCTCTCGAGGGAGCCGCGCGCGCCGGTACTTGCGGAAGAGGCCCAGAGGAAACCGCGAGAGAAGCCCGGCGTCCGGCTCGGAAACGACCCCGCGGCGTCCGAAGGATCCTTCGACCAAGACCTCCCTCACTTCGCCGGGAGCGAGCGGATCGAGCCAGAGCGGCCCCGGCAGCCCCTCGTGCAGGAAGAAGATCGCCTGCGCCGTCGCGCGCCGGAGCTGATTCTCGACGCGCACCTTCAGAAGGGCGGGCCGTCCCGCGAAGACCTCTCCCACGGTCTCGATGTCGCAGGACACTCCGCGGACGTTCCGCCGGGACACGAGACCCGAGACGACCATCGAGGAAAGCATGGCGGCCAGGACGAGATAAAGCCCGTTGTTCCCGGTGTTCGTCGCGCCGATCGCGACGACCAGGCAAAGGAGGATGTAGCCGAGCCCGAAGTTGGTGATCCGGATTTCCCATTCCGGAATGACGCGGGCCATGGGGTTAACTGACAACCCTCTTCATACCGGCACCGGGACGTGGGCGAGGAGTTTTCGGACCGCCTCCCGCTCGCGGCCTCCCGCGCCGAAACCGTCGGAGGCGGAAGACAGGATCCGGTGCGCGAGAACGGGCTCGGCCACCGCGTGGACATCGTCGGGGGTGGCGTAGTGCCGCCCGGCCAGCAGGGCGTATGCCTGGGTTGCTCGAAAGAGCGCCTGCGCGCCGCGCGTCGAGACGGGCAGTCGGAGATCCGGCGAGCGGCGAGACGCGTCGACGAGCTCGTGGAGGTAGTCGAGGAGCCGGTCGGAAACGGTGATCCGCTCCGTCAGGTCCTGGAGCCCGATGAGCTCGGCGGGTCCGAGAACGGCCGGAATGGCGGCCAGCGCGCGCTCGGTCCCCCCGCGGCGCAGCAGCATTTTTTCCTCTTCCGCCGTCGGGTAGCCGAGCGAGAGGCGGATGAAAAACCGGTCCATCTGCGACTCGGGCAGCGGAAACGTGCCGAGGTACTCCACCGGATTCTGCGTGGCCACGACCATGAACGGCTGCGGCAGCGGGCGCCTTTCGGAGTCGAGGGTCACCGCGCCCTCGTTCATCGCTTCGAGGAGGGCAGACTGCGTCTTCGGTGTCGCCCGGTTGATTTCGTCCGCGAGCACGACGTTCGCGAAGATCGGTCCGGGATGGAACTCGAAGCGTTCGATCGCGGACTGAAAAACGGTGACGCCGAGAACGTCCGCCGGCATCGTGTCGCTCGTAAACTGAATCCGGCGGAACTCGAGGGAAAGGCTCTTCCCGAGCGCGCGGGCCAGGGTCGTCTTCCCGACGCCGGGCACGTCCTCGATCAACACGTGGCCCCGGGCGAGCAGAGCGGTCAAAATCAGGTCGACGGCCCGTTTCTCCCCGCGATAAACCAGTCGGATGTTGTCGCGAAGGCGTTCGAGTCCCGTCGTGACGTCGGTTTGCACGGCCTGGCTCCTCCGGGGTGTTCAGGATCAACGCAATCTTGCGGCAGCCTGTTCCCGCCGCAGCGCTTCCACGGCGGCTTTCAGTTCCCGTTCGCGGTCGAAAGGCATGATCAGGATCCCTTCGGGGGCAACGACGATCGCGGCGTTGACGATCCCGGGCGCCACGACCGGTTGCTCCGACATTATGAGGTTGCCGTGGGCGTCTGAGGCGCCTTTCAACTCCCGGACTGCCCTCCAGGTCCCGACATCGCTCCACCCCGCCCGGAGCGGCACGGCGCGGACGCGGGCCGCCTTCTCCATGACCGCGTAGTCGATCGAGATGTCGGGGAGGGCCTCGTAGGCGGCCGTAGCGCGCTTTAAATCGCCCGAGACCCGGGCCCCCTCGTAGATTTCGACAGCCGCGACGAGGTCCGGGCAGATGCGCCGCGCCTCCGCCAGGAACCGGGACGGCCGAAACACGAAGATCCCCGCATTCCAGAGGCAGCCGAGGCGGACGAGCTCCTCCGCCCGCCCGGGCTCCGGCTTCTCGACGAACCGGAGAACGGAGAGAGACGAAGAGCGCGCATCGGGACGCACGTCGAGGTATCCGAAGTCGGTTTCCGGGCGGGAGGGCGGGACACCGAGCACCACGACGGATGCGGTGTCGGCCGCTTCCCCGGCCGCGGAGAGCGAGGCTCGAAACGCGCCGGCGTCCGCGACCGTCTGATCGGACGGCACGGCGGCCGTCATGGGATCGCCGTCGCGCGCGAAGGCGATCGCGGCCGAGAGGACCGCCGGACCGGAGTTGCGGCGGCAGGGCTCGGCGAAGATCCGCTCCAGGGGAATGCCGGGCAGCTCCTGGCGGACGCGCGCGGCGTGGCGTTGCGAGGTCGCGACGTAGATATCGGAGGTGAGCGCCTCGACGCGCGCGGCCGTTTCGGCCAGGAGCGAACGCTCCGACACCAGAGCCAGGAACTGTTTCGGCGTGTCCTCCGTTGAAAGGGGCCACAGCCGGGTCCCTCCTCCGCCCGCCAGAAGAAGGGCTCTCATCGCTTCCAGGAGATGCCGAGCATGTCCACCTCAGGAGAAAGGGTAATCGCAAAACGGGCGGCGACCTCGTCCCGCATCCTTTCCATGAGGGACAGGACGTCCCGCGCGGTCGCCCCGCCGCGGTTGACTATTACGTTCGCATGCCGCTCCGAAATTTCCGCCCCTCCGACGCGCGCCCCCTTCAGCCCGCAGGCCTCGAGCAGCCGCCCCGCGTGGTCGTTGGGGGGGTTCTTGAACACGCTGCCCGCGTTGGGCTCGGAAGGCAGGGCCCCCCGCCTTTTTGCGGCGACCTCCCGCGTTCTGGCGGCGATCGCCTCGCGGGGCGCCGCCGCGAGGCGCAATCTCGCGGAAACGACGATCTCGCCCGTGTCGCAGAGACGGGTCCAGCGGTAGCCGTACGGGATCTCGCCGGCTGCGGCGGTCTTCGCCGCGCCGGTCCGGTTCATCAGCCGGACGGACGCGAGGACCTCGAAGATTTCCCGGCCGTAAGCCCCGGCGTTGATGCGCACGGCGCCCCCCATCGACGACGGGATCCCCGAGATCGCTTCGATTCCGGAGAGACCGGCCCTCGCCGCCGCCGCGCAAACGCCCCCGAGCGCCGCGCCGCCGCCCGCCTCGAGGACCTCTCCTTCGATCGAAACCCGCAGAAAGTCGCCGTCCAGCCGGACGACGAACCCGGGGAACCCCGCGTCGGCGGCGAGGACGTTCGAGCCCATTCCGAGAAGAGCCAGCGGAACACTTTCGGCGGATGCGGCGCGGAGGACCTTCGCGAGGCCGGCCTCGTTGAAGACGCGGCAGAACCACCGCGCCGGACCTCCGATCCGCCAGGTCGTGTGCCGGGCGAGCGGCTCATTTTCGAGCACGGCGCCCTCTTCAGGGAGGAGGGTCCGAGTCACCCGGCGAGCGCTTTCCCTGCGATCAGAGTGACCCCGGCGGCGAGAGCGCCGGCTAAGACGTCGTCGACCATGATCCCGAAGCCGTCCGGCAGTTCCTGGAGGCCGTGGATCGGCCCCGGCTTCCACACGTCGAAGAGGCGGAACGCGAGAAACGAGATCAGCCAGAGGAGCGCGCCGCGGAGAGGCGACGGGAACGCGAAGAGCGGGACCGGCGAGCACGCGATCCATTGTCCCGAGATTTCGTCGAGCACGATCACTCGGGGGTCCTTCCCGCCGATCGCGCGGCTCGCCCGCGTCGTGAGCGGCACTCCGATCGCGGAAACCGCCAGCCCGGACATCAAAAGTCCGAGGGAAACGGCCATGCTCCCGGGCGTGTATTGCAATCGATGGAGGAGCGCGACGGCGCCGGCGGCGAGACCGAGCGCGAGGAGAGATCCGGCGGTTCCGGGCGCGACCGGAGAAAGCCCGACGCCGAACCCGGTCGAAAGAAGAGTCGCGATCGGCCGCTCCCGAAAGGCGCGCGCGATCGAGGACGTTGACTCCGCCATCGGCGAAGGAGAAGATGGCGGCGTCCTCATCGGCTTTTCAGCCCCGAGTCTATAATTGCGCGCACCACGCGCACGATTCTCACTTACCTTTTCGAGATCGGATGACCAGAAAGGATTGAGGACATGTCGAGCGTGAAACCCACGGACCCCAGCATCAAATCGACGGAAAAATGGCGCGCGATCGAAACCGCGCTGACTCAGATCGAACGGCAATTCGGCAAGGGATCCATCATGCGGCTCGGCGACCAGCCGGAGACCGTCATGCAGGTGATTCCGACCGGCTCGCTCGCGGTCGACGCCGCTCTCGGCGTCGGCGGAGTTCCCCGGGGCCGCGTGATCGAAATCTTCGGCCCGGAATCCTCCGGCAAGACAACCCTCTCTCTCCAGATCATCGCGCAGGCGCAGAAAACGGGCGGGCTCGCGGCCTTCATCGACGCCGAGCACGCCCTCGACGCCGAGTATTCGCGCAAGCTCGGCGTCGACACCGACAACCTGCTCGTCTCTCAGCCGGACAATGGAGAGCAGGCGCTCGAGATCACCGAGATGCTGATCCGATCCGGGGCAGTCGACGTCGTCGTGATCGACTCGGTCGCGGCCCTCGTGCCCAAGGCCGAGATCGAAGGCGAGATGGGCGAGGCGCAGATGGGCCTGCAGGCCCGGCTCATGTCGCAGGCGCTCCGGAAGCTGACCGCCATCGTGTCGAAATCGAAGACCAGCCTCATCTTCATCAACCAGATCCGCGAAAAGATCGGCGTCATGTTCGGCAACCCCGAAACGACGACCGGCGGGCGGGCCCTCAAGTTCTACTCGTCGATCCGGATCGACATCCGGCGGATCGCTTCGATCAAAGATGGCGACACCGTCGTCGGATCGCGAACCAAGGTCAAGATCGTCAAGAACAAGGTCGCGTCTCCGTTCCGCCAGGCCGAGTTCGACATCAACTACGGCGAGGGCATCTCGCGGGAGGGCGAGCTCCTCGACATGGGCATCGAAGCGAAGATCGTCGAGAAGTCCGGCGCGTGGCTCTCGTACGGCGACCTGCGCATCGGCCAGGGCCGCGAGAACGCGAAGCAGTTCCTCCGGGAAAACCCGGAGCTCGCCAATGAGATCGAGACGAAACTCCGCAAGCACCTGGGGCTCCTGCCCCCGGACCCCATCGACAAGACTCCCCCGCCGGCTTCCGACACCGCCGCCCGTGAAAAAGCGGCGGCGGCCGAGAAAGCCCGGCGTTAGAGACCCTGAGGTCTTCGCCGCCTCGCGCCTTGGGAACCGGGAAGGATCTCTCCCCTTCCCGGGTTTCTCTTTCGCGATGACCCGACTTCCGGGCGCCCGCACTGTCGCGGGCGCTTTTCTTTGTGCCCTGTTTTTTCACGCGGCCCCCGCGTTGGCGGCGCCGCGCATTCAGCTCGCCGCGGAGCGGGCGGACGGTGGCTGCCCCGACAGGCCGGGCGTTCTGGGGATTGCGCGCCTCGGTTCGTCCCGCAATCCCCCGGCCGACGTCGCGCGATGCCTGCTCATCGTCGAGGCGCGGGACCTCTCCGACGCGCCGTTGTCCGAGCTTTCGTCCCGTCTGTCCCGGTTCCCGAAGCTCTCGTTCGTGCTCCTGGACCTCTCATCAGTCACGGGCGACCCCGCGCGGATCCCCTATGCCGTCAAGAAACTCTCCTCCGCGGCGCGCGGCGTCTCTCCCGATGCCTCGGTCGGGCTCGATCTCGGGACTCGCCCGGCGGGAGACGAAGACCTCTCGCCCTATGCGGATTCGATCGTGCCGCGGCGCGAGGGGGTCGCCGCCGGAGGCGAAGCCCCGCTGCCGGGCCGCTGGCTCGTCCGACCGATCGAGGCCGGGCCGGCCTCCGACGCGCTCCGAGCGCTCGAATCGTTCCCCCGGGAATTTCTGGGAAGCGTCCGCCTCGTGGCGGTGACGGGCGACGCCGTTCCGAACGCGGGTCCACGCGTCGATGAGGCCGGGATCGCCGCGCTCGAACGGCTTCAGACGTATCTGACCGAGGATGTCTCGCCCGACCCGACGAGAACCGCCATCACGCTTGCCGGCGAGACCTACGACGCCGTTCGCTTCTTCGACGCGAAGAGGTTCACGCCGATCGTTTTCCTGCATCCATCGGCTCCCGCCCGGCTCGGAGTTTCCGACGGCGCGGTGGCCTCGGCGTCGGTCGAGAATCTGGCTTCGGGCGCGCGGCGGGAGTTCGACCTTCGCGGCGCCCGGACGCTGGCCCTCGACCCTTCGGGAGGCCCTCTGGCGGTCGTCCTGCACCCGGCCGAGCGGCCCGGCGGCGAGTCACGCACGGCTGTGGAAGTCGGAGCGACGCGCGGGTTGACCGCCGAAGAGATCGTCGCGCGGGAGCGGGCCTGGGAGGCGGGTCAGCGCGAGCGCGTCGCATCGTACGTCGGCGACATGAACGCCTCGCTGCGCTTTCGGGTCGCCGACGTGAACGAGACCTTCGACCTGACGATCCGCGGGCCGTTCTTCTACAAGCGCGGCGAGCCGGCGGACTGGCAGTGGAACGAATTCTTCTTGAACGGCGTGAAGTGGAAGGGGAAAACGCTGCCAAAGCTTCCCATCCTGCAGCCCGAAAAGGTGACGACCCTTCCGCTCGACCTGCGGCTCTCGGAGGATTACGCATACGAGCTGAAGGGTGAGGCGACCGTCGAGGGACGGCGCGCGTACCACGTCGCGTACGCGCCGAAGAGCTCCGTCGCCGGCAAGGCCGTCTACCGGGGGAGTGTCTGGGTCGACAAGGAGACGTTCGCGCTTCTCCGGCGGGATTCGATCCAGATGAACCTGAAGGGAGAGACGCTCTCGAACGTCCAGTCGGAGCACTACCGCCCCGTTCCCGGCCACCCCGAGCTGCTGCTGCCGCTCGAAATCACGGGAACCCAGGTGTTTTCGACCGCCGGGCGCACCACGGCCATCGAGCGCGACGTCGTGCTCCAGGGGGTCGACGTGAACTCGCCGGACTTCGTCGAGCGCCGGGCGAAGGCGTACGCCTCCGAGTCGCAGATGATCCGCGACACCGAAGTCGGAATGCGCAACCTGATCCCCGACCCGGCGACTCCCGGCGCCCGGATCGTCGAGACGAAGATTTCGAAAAAGAGCACGTTCGCGATCCTGGGGGGCTTCTACGACAAATCGCTCGACTACCCCATTCCGCTGATCGGCGTGCAGCACTTCAACTTCGACCTTTTCGGGAAAGGCAAGCAGCTCTCCGTCTTCTTCGCCGGGGCGCTGCTCACGACGAACTATTCGGATCCGTCGTTTCTGGGAAGCCGGTTCGACTTCGGCGCGGACCTCTTCGGCGCCGCGTTCGCGTTCGGCGACGTCTCGTATCGGAACGGCTCCCAGGTCACCGCCGAGAAGATCAAGCACCTCCCGGCGGTCCTTCAGCTCAATCTGGGGCATCCGCTCGGGCCGTATTTGAAGGCATCGCTCGGGGTGTTCGCGAAATACGACAACTATCAGCGCGACAAGGACACCGGCCCGAACTTCGTGACCCCCGTCGACACGATCACGAATGGCGCGGAGTTAAAGCTCGTCGCGAACCTCTCGGGTTTCAACGCCTCGGTCTCCGGCAACTACTTTCGGCGGGGAAAATGGGAGTTCTGGGGCGATCCGGCGACGTCGGAGTACAGGCCTTCCCAGAAGGACTACCTCCGCTGGGATGCGACCGTGTCGAAGGACCAGTATTTTTCGGGTTTTCGAAAGCTTCACGTCGCGATCTCCTACCTCGGCGGCACGGACCTCGACCGGTTCTCGAAGTACGAGTTCGGGGCGTTTTCCGGGCATCCGCTGCGAGGCTTCCAGAGCGGCAGCCTCCGGACCGAGCGCGCCTATCTCGCCAATGTCTCCTACGGGATCAACATCGAGGACATCATCCGGTTCGAGGGGTTCTACGACCAGGCTGTCTTGAACGACCGGGTTTCCGGATTTACGAACACGTATTTCGCGGGCACCGGACTGCTGGCCTCGCTGAACGGGCCATGGAAGAATTCGCTCTTCCGAGCCGAGCTCGGCGTGCCCGTCGTCGCGCACGGAGTTTCGGGGTATGTGATCAATGTTTTGTTGTTGAAGCTGTTCTGAGGGAGGGCGAGGGGCGAGGGGCGAGGGGCGAGGGGCGCCGAGAAATTAGCCCCGACGCGCGGGCTTTTCCACCTCGAAGATGAGAACGTCTTTTTCTTCGCGGACCGAAACGAGCTTCGCCCCGGTCTCCCGGCAGTAGGACGTGACGTCCGGGCGCGCGTCCGGGTCCGTGGCGAGAAGGCGCGCTGTTTCTCCCGGTCCGCAGCGCGCCAGCGCCGCCGCCAGGCGCAGAACCGGGATCGGGCAGTAGAGACCGCGCGCATCTACGAGGACGGCGTCCTTCGGCAATTCGTTCAGGTCACACCTCTTTCGTCCGCTCACGGCCTCACTTCTCCCGGCCGTTGCTCCTGGCCTCCGCCTCCTGTGCCCCGCCTCTCGCCTTTCGCCCTTCGCCCGCCGCTCGGGGCCGGCCGCCTAACGCCCACCGCCCTCCCTCAAAGCTATATCCTCCCCGAATGCCGGAGCCGAACCTGTCGCTCGCCGCGATCGCCCCGGTCCGGAGGGCCCTCGTCTCCGTGCACGACAAGACCGGGGTGGCCGAGCTGGCCCGGGAGCTCGCCGCACGGGGAGTTCGCCTGGTCTCGACGGGAGGAACCGCGGCGCACCTGAAGGAATCGGGGATCGACGTTTCTCTCGTCGAGGACGAAACGGGGTTTCCCGAGATCCTGGGCGGGCGGGTCAAGACGCTCCATCCGAAAATCTTCGGCGCCGTGCTGGCCGACGAATCGCGGGAGGACCATGTCCGAGAGCTCGCCGAGAGCTCGATCGAGGCGTTCGATCTCGTCGTCGTCAACCTCTACCCCTTCGAAAAAACGGTCGCCGCCGGGGGGACGCCGGAGGAGTCGATCGAAATGATCGACGTCGGAGGGACCGCGCTGATCCGCGCGGCCGCGAAAAATCATGCGCGCGTGGCGGTCGTCGTTCAGACGGCGGACTACACGGCCCTGCTCGACGAGATCCGCACGATGGGCGGGACCACACTCGAGACCCGCCAGCGCCTGGCCGCACGGGCGTTTGCCCGAACAGCCGCGTATGACGGAGCGATCGCCCGGTATCTCGCCGGCGACGGCGGCGCGGAAGGCAGCTTCCCCGAGAACCTGGTTCTCTCTTTCGAGAGGCTCGGTTCTCTCCGGTACGGCGAGAATCCGCATCAGCGCGCCGCCGTTTACGGCGATCCTCAGGCGCCGGCCGACGCATTGATCCGATACCGGATGCTCCAGGGAAAGGAGCTCTCGTTCAACAACCTTCTGGATCTCGACTCCGCGGTCGCTCTGGCGCGCGATTTCGAGGGTCCCGCCGCGGTCATCGTCAAGCACAACAACCCGTGCGGGGCGGCCATCGGCGACACACTCGTCGAAGCCTTCGGGCGCGCGTTTGCGTGTGATCCGCTGGCCGCGTTCGGTGGCATCATCGCGATCCGCGGGGTGGTGGACGGAGCGATCGCGTCGCTGGTGCTGCAGCACTTCGTGGAAGCCGTTGCCGCCGACGACTTCACGACCGAGGCGACCGACTTCTTCGCGAAGAAGCCCAACATCCGCCTGTTGAAGGTCCCCGTTTCCCGCCGGCCGATAGCCGGGATCGACTGGAAGCGCATCGATGGCGGGCTCCTGGTCCAGGACGCGGACACGGAGGCCGATCAGCCCCGGTCGTGGCGAACCGTGTCGCAGCGCAAGCCGACCATGGTGGAGAGGGCCGCGTGCGAGCTCGCGTGGCGCGTGTCGCGCCGCGTGAAATCCAACGCCATCGTTCTGGCGAACGCGCGCCAGACGATCGGGATCGGCGCCGGGCAGATGAGCCGCGTGGACGCCTGCCGCCTCGCCGCAACGAAGCCCGTCCTGCCGGTGGTCAACTGCGGCGCGGCGTCGGACGCCTTCTTCCCGTTCCGCGACGGCGTGGATATCCTCGCGCAGGCCGGCGTGACCGCGATCGTCGCGCCGGGCGGGTCGATCCGCGACCAGGAGATCGTCGCCGCGGCGGACGAGCACCAGATGGCCTACATGATCGCTCCGCGCCGGCATTTCCGGCATTGAGACGCGCCGCCGCGGACGGGCGTCGAAATGCGCGGGACGAGTCCCGCGTTTGGGGAAGCATGCTCCCGTGGATCGCGGCTCTGCTCGTCGCGGGCTGTCCCCTGCTCGCTCAGACGGAGACGCCCCGGGCGGGACTGCCTCCGGAGGTCGCCGTTGCTTTCGTCCGGGCCGCGGCCCTTTACACGGACGGTTCCGCCCACGCCGCCCCGTTCACGCAGATCTACACGCCTTCGGGATTCACGACCGCCCGGCGCGAGTCGGGCACGCTGTGGATCCAGTCGCCCCAGCGCCTGCGGTTCGACTACGACGCCCCGGAGAAGAAGACGTTCACCTACGACGGCGGCGAGGGCCGGCTCTTTACGCCGGAGGACCGGCAGCTGACCATTCAGCGGCTTTCCCCGGAGGAGCGCGCGCGCCTGCCGATCGTCTTTCTTTCCGACCCCGCGGATCTCGCTCGGGAGTACTCCGTCACGGGCGAGCCGGGAGACGGCGGGACGACCCGGATTCTGCTCAAGCCTCGCGCGCCGCGCCCCGAGCTCGCATGGCTGCGCCTGACCATGGGAAAGGACGGCGCCGTCGCGGAGCTCTCGTACGAAGATGGCTCCGGCAATCGCACCGAGTTTCGTTTCGAAGGCTGGCACCGTCAGAAAGCGCGGCCGGGCGCGGATTTCCGGGTCGCGGGGCCGCCCGGCACCAGGATCCTGCAGAACTAGGTGTAAAGGCTCAAGAGGTTGTTCACCCGGGCTCAGCGGTGGGAAGCTGTTGGTGCGAGCCGACAACTCATCGACCAGGAGGCCCGGATGAACCTGCATAGCAGAGCAAAGACGACCCCACAAAGTCGAGAGCTAT
>JBBSGZ010000076.1:0-18680 GCA_038253555.1 Thermoanaerobaculia bacterium | reverse complement strand
TCCCGCTCCCCGCAGCGGGAGGCTCCTCCTTCCCTTCGGGCAGGAGACTCCTCCCGCTGCGAGCTTAGCCACCCTCGTGGTTGGAGCGCAGCTCCGCCCCCTCGCCCCGGGCTCGGGGAGAGGGTTGGGGTGAGGGGCCCCCAGGTCGTTGGAGCGCATTCACGGTGCTGCTGACCACGCCAACCCCTCGTCGCGCTCCGGGCTTTTCAGTATTGCCTTGCGTGACTAAGATGGCTGGATGAGTGAGCCGGTGGTTCGGTCGGTCTCGATTGACGCCAGGGCTTCGGAAGCCTTCGATGCCTTCACGCGCGTCTCCGAATTGCTCTCGTGGTGGTGCGAGGGGGCGCTCGTCGGGTTGAGGCCGGGAGGGAACTGGGCCATCGGCTTTACCGACCAGCGCGGGCGCACCGAAGCGACGGTGCTCGGAAAGATCTCGGACTTCGAGATGGGGCGCAGGCTCGTCGTCCGCGACATTTCCTACGAACCGGCCGCCGGCGAACCCCTCGCCGGCCTCGGCATGGTCCTGACGTTTTCCGACGGGGACTCCGGTTCGGGATGTCTCGTGACCGTCGAGTTCCGGGTGCCCGACGGCGGACCCGATTACGAGCGCTATCGCGCCGAAGTCGGCTCCGGGTGGGAGTCGAGCCTTCAGGATCTCAAAAAATATCTGGAGAGCCCTCGAGAGCGCCGTTTCTACATCGAAAGCGGCCTCCCCGAAAACTGAGCGGGAGCGCGAACGGGAGCATCGCACTGGCCCCTGGCTCCCTCCCTGAGCGCGGGGACGCCGCAAGCAACGTTTGATTTTCGGCGCCGCCTTCTACATGAGTCCCGCCCCTCACCCCAGCCCTCTCCCCGAGCGCGGGGCGAGGGGGCAGAGCTGCGTCACCGCCACGAAGGTGGCCTTCGCCGCGCACGGCGAAGGCACGTCCCGCAGTGAGCGAAGGCGACGGACGGATACAATGCTGCGATGGCGGCCGACCCGACTCCCTGCGCTTCCTGCGGCGGAACGGGATGGATGCTGGAGAACGTCGGTGGGCGGAAACTGGCTCGCTCATGCGCCTGTCGCGATGGCATGCTCAAGTCCGACCGCGTCTCCGCGGCGAGCATTCCGGAGCGGTATCGCGTCTGCAATTTCGAGAACTTCTCCGATACGAACGCTTCCCTGAAGAAAGCGAAGGGGATCGCCCGCGAGTTCGTCGACACGTGGCCCGCCGTGGACGCCGGCCTTCTCCTCCTGGGGCCCTCCGGCCGCGGCAAGACGCACCTCGCGTGCGCCATCCTCTCGGACCTGGTCGCGAAGAAGGGTGTGAACGGCCTCTACGTCGATTTTTCCGATCTGCTTATGAAGATCCAGACGAGCTTCCGCCCGGACGCGGACCTCTCGAAGGAGTCGATCCTGTCGCCGATGGCGGAAGCGGAATTGCTCGTGCTCGACGAGCTCGGCGCGTCGAAGCCGCACCCCTGGGTCCTCGACGTGCTCTACAACCTGCTCAACACCCGCTACAACCGCAAGAAAATCACGATAGCCACGTCGAACTTCGAGGACGAGCCGGACGCCCGGTCGGGCGAGCGCGACCGTCTCGAGGACCGCATCGGCAGCCGGATTCGCAGCCGGCTCTTCGAGATGTGCCTGATGGTCACGATGCGGGGGGACGACTTCCGCCGGACAGTCGTTCAGGGTCAGATCCGATCTCGATTTTGAGACCTCACTTCGCGCCCGGGACATTCTTCCCGCGCTCCCTCCGCGCCGCGGTTCTCGGAATTTTCACGATCGCGGTGGCTTGCGCGCGTTCGACACCGGCGCCCCGCGGATCCGCACCCGAGGGCGCGCCGGCGGCCGTCGCTCCGAAGGCGACTGCCACGCCTGTCCCCCTGCCTCCGCCCGGCCCGCGCTCCGCGCCGGGCCCGCTTCCCGCGCCTTCGGACGCGGCGCCCTCCGGGGTGCTCTTCTCGGTCGGCCTGAAGAGCGATCTCACGGAGTTCCTGTATGGCCCTCCCGGCCGGCGCTGGGTCGTGGCGGCCGCCGGGCGGGCCGAGGCGTTGCGAGGGACGCTGCGTCTTAAACCGGAGGGCCGGCGCGCCGTTTCCTTCCAGGTCCAGGCGGGCGCGTTCTCGCAGGAGGAGCCCGCGCGAGAGCTCGTCGAACGGCTCGGGCGGGACCATGCGACGACCGGGACCGTCGCGTTCTCCGCGGACCGCGGGGTGTATCGCGCGCTTCTCGGAAGCTTCCCGGACCGCGCCGCCGCCGAGACGTTTGCGGCGACGCTCCGCGCGGCAGGCGGAGACGCGATTGCGGTCGAGGGCAGCTCCTCGGCCAACGCCGCGGCCACGGGCGCGACGATCGTCGTGACCGGGGAAGATGGGGTCACCCGGCGCCTCGCCTCTCCCGTCTCCCTCTTCTCCGACGGGTCTGACGGGGCGGTCCTCTGGGACGGCAAACCGTACCGGGGAAGCCTGCGGGTCTCGGTCAACGGCAGGGGCACGCTGAACGTGGTGAATCGCGTCGACCTCGAGGAGTACCTGTACGGAGTGGTGCCCTCGGAGATGGGTCCCAAACGCTTCGACGAGCTCGAAGCCCTGAAGGCGCAGGCGATTGCGGCCCGTACCTATGCCATGGCGCACCGGGGGCAGTTTGTGGCCGAAGGGTACGACCTCTGTGCCACGCCGAAATGTCAGGTGTACTCGGGGCTGTCCTCCGAGGACCCGCTGTCCAACGCCGCGGTCGATGCGACGCGCGGACTCGCCCTCGCGTCCGGGGGCAAGTTTGCAGACGCGCTCTTCATTTCGACGTGCGGAGGACGCACCGAGAACGTCGAAAACGTGTTTGGAGAAACGCCCGTCTCGTATCTCGTCTCCGTCGCCTGCGGCGAGCTCGTGACAACGGACCTTCCGGGCGCGGCGCTCGACCGCCGCGCGCCCCCCCGCGACCGCAGCGGACTCGAATGGCGCGGGTACGTCCTGTCCCGGCACGCGGGCCGCCGCCGCGCGACACGCGCGGGCGCGCTCGAAACGGCGCAGCGCTGGGCCGGCGTCCCGGTAGAGGGGGCGCCCCCGGGCACGCTCGCCCCTTCCGCCGTCTATCCGTCGGTAGTCAGCGCTTTCGGCCTCGCTCCGTCGCGTGCGGCCCATCTCCTCCCGGGAGAGGAGCGGTACTACTCGGAGGCGCCTGCCGTTTCCGGGAGGCTCTCCGGCGCCGGACGCGAGGCGTATGACTTCCTGCTCCGGTTTCGGTTCGGGGCCGGGGAATCGATCCCCCCGCCCGACCGCAACCTGACGGAGGAGGAGTACGCCGGCCTGCTTCTCTCGGCGGCCATGCGCTCCTCCGGCGTCATCGAGGCCTCGGGCCGCTTCCTCCGGCGCGAAGGGGCGAACGTCTGGGTCAAGACCGCGGAGGGCCGGGTGGGCCTTCCGGTCGATCCGGAGCTGCCTCTTGCCCGCCGCGTCGGGGACCGGTATCTCGCCGCCGGCGTTTTGACGCTCCGTGCCGGCGACCGGCTGCGATGGTGGAAGCGCGGTTCCGACGTGATCGCGCTCTGGGTGGAGCTCGACGCGGCGGGCCCCTCGTTCGAGCGCGAGTCCGCCTGGACGGAGTGGGTCCGCCGAGTTTCCGGTAAGGAGCTTTCCCGACGCATGGCGGCGCGCGTCGCCGGGACCGAGGTCCGGGAAATCCGGGTGGTTCGCCGCAGCGCGTCCGGGCGGGTGATCGAGATCCGGGTCGTGACGGATGCGGCGGAAGCCACGATGAAGCGCTTCGACCTCCGTCAGGCGCTCGAAATGCCCGACGCCCTCTTCACCGTGCAGCGCGTCCGCGGTCCCCAGGGGGAGACCGAGTTTCTTTTCCTGGGGCGAGGCTGGGGGCACGGCGTCGGGATGTGCCAGAACGGCGCGTACGGCATGGCCCTGGCCGGAGCGAAGTTCGACGAGATCCTGCGCCACTACTACACGGGCATCGACATCGTCCCGGGCTCCACGCTCGCCGGGGGACCCGCGTCGACCCGCTGACTCGGGGCGGGGCTCTCGAAGGAATGCGGTTTTGGCTAGAATGGGTCTGTGAACATGGCTGTTTCCGCCGAGCGGCAGGCGATCGTCCAGACCATCCGCGAGTTCGCCGACGCGGAGATCCGGCCCCACGTCATGGAGTGGGACGAGGCTCAGCACTTTCCAGTCGAAGTCTTCCGCCAGCTGGGCGAGCTCGGGTTCTTAGGCGTGCTCTTTCCGGAGGAGTACGGCGGCTCCGGGCTGACGTATGGCGACTACGCCGCGATCGTGGAGGAGCTTTCCGCCGTCGACGCCTCGATCGCGCTTTCTCTCGCGGCGCACAACTCGCTCGGTTCGAACCACATCTTCCAGTTCGGCAGCGAGGCGCAGCGTCGCCGATACATGCCGAAGCTCGCCTCCGGAGACTGGCTCGCCGCATGGGGCCTGACCGAAGCGGAAGCCGGCTCCGACGCCGGGGGGACTCGAACGACGGCGGTGCGCGACGGCGCCGATTGGGTCTTGAACGGCTCCAAGAACTTCATCACCAACGCTTCGGTGGGAAGGGTCGCCGTCCTGATGGCGGTGAGCGAGAAATCGGCGGGGCGCCACGGAATTTCGGCGTTCATCGTCGAGCTCGACAATCCGGGCATCCGGGTGGGGAAGAAGGAAAACAAGCTCGGCATGCGGGCTTCCGACACGTGCACCCTCGTCATGGAGGACTGCCGCGTCCCCGCCGAAAACCTGCTCGGGAAAGAGGGCAGCGGGTTCGTCGATTCGATGAAGATCCTGGATGGAGGGCGGATCTCGATCGCCGCGCTCTCGATCGGCATCGCCCGGGGGGCCTACGAGGCGTCTCTTCGGTATGCCCGGGAGCGGCGGCAGTTCGGCCGCCCCATCGCCGAGTTCGAGGCGATCCAGTTCTTTCTGGCCGACATGGCGACCGAGATCGACGCCTCGCGGCTGCTGACGATCCGGGCGGCCGCCGCGAAGGATGCGGGCGAGGAAGTGACGCGATTCTCGGCGCAGGCAAAGCTCTTCGCCTCGGAGGTCGCGGTGCGGGCCACCGAGAAAGCGATTCAGATCCACGGCGGATACGGCTTCATCAAGGACTACCCGGTCGAAAAGTTCTACCGCGACGTGAAGCTCTGCACGATCGGCGAAGGGACGAGCGAGATCCAGCGGCTCGTCATCGCAAAGAGCCTGCTCGGCTCCTGATCCCCGTCTTGACCGCGCCTCCGTCCCGGGGAGTTCCCGCCATCGTCGAGGGGGTCCTCCGGGGGCATCCCCGCTCGATCGGACAGGCGATCTCGGCGCTCGAGCGGGAAGGCGGCGCCCCGGATCTGCTCGCGTCTCTCTTCCCCCACACCGGACGCGCCCGCACGCTCGGGATCACCGGCCCGCCCGGCGCCGGCAAGTCGACCCTGGTGCAGAGGCTCGCGCAGGCGTACCGCGCGCGAGGCCGGCGCGTGGGCATCGTCGCGGTCGACCCCTCCTCCCCGTATACGGGAGGCGCGATTCTGGGAGACCGCATCCGCATGTCCGAGATTTATACCGACCCGGGCGTGTTCATCCGTTCGATGGCGACGCGAGGCGCGCTCGGCGGACTGGCCCGGGCGAGCTGGGATGCCGTCGACGTCTTGGACGCCGCCGGCTACGACGTCGTGATTCTGGAGACCGTCGGTGTCGGGCAGGGCGAGGTCGACGTCGTCAAAGCCGCCGAGACGATCGCGGTCGTCCTGGTTCCGGGCCTCGGGGACGACATCCAGGCGATCAAGGCGGGGATCTTGGAGATCGCCGATGTCTTCGTGGTCAACAAGGCAGACCGTGAAGGAGCCGCCCGGACGGAGACGGAGCTCTCCATGATGCTCGACCTGGCACCCGATTCCGGCTGGCGGCCGCCGATCGTCCGCACCGTCGCCCCTGCCGCCGCCGGAGTGAAAGAAACCCTCGACGCGTTCGAGCTTCACGCCGGCCACCTTCGCTCCGGAGGAGAGGGAGAGCGGCGCGCGCAGCGCCGGGCGCGGGCGCGGCTGCTCGCGGTGCTCGACGAGCGCTTCCGGCGGGAGGTCGAGGCGCCGTCCCGCGCAGGAGGCGGCCTGACCGACGCCGTGGCCCGCGTCGCGGCCCGCACGGAAGATCCTTATACGGCCTCGGCCCGGCTGTTCGACGACGTCGTCCGCGGGCGGCAGACCGCGCCCGGCTCTTGACACCTGATAACTTTTCTCAGATGCCCGCCTACAGAATCGACCATATCGGAGTGGCCGTCGTTTCGATTGACGATGCCCTCGACGTTTACAACGCGCTCGGCCTGGAAGTCGCGCACCGCGAAGAGGTGCCCGCGCAGAAGGTCCGGGCGGCGTTTTTGCCCGTCGGGGACAGCCGCATCGAACTTCTGGAACCGACGGCGGAGGACTCGCCCGTCGCAAAGTTTCTTTCAAAGCGCGGGCCGGGCGTCCACCATGTGTGCTTTTCGGTGGATGACATCGACGCGGCCCTGGCGGACCTGGCCACCCGGGGATTTCGCCTCCTGCACAGAGCCCCGGTTCCCGGCGCCGACGGCAAGCGGGTCGCGTTCCTGCATCCCGACGCGGGGCATGGCCTGCTGATCGAGCTTTCGGAAGCGGCGGAGGCGCGATGAAGAGCGGAGACTTCGTTCTGGTGCAGCTGGTGAATCCGCGGGAGAAGTTCTGGGGACTTCTGCGGGAGCGCGATGCGACGGGCATCATCGTCCGCGGGCTGTCTCTCGATGGCTTCGAGGGGTGGATGCGTGAAATCTCGCACAGGGAGCCGCTCACCTTTTTTCCCGCGACCGTCTTTTTTCCGCTGCACCGGGTGGAACGGATCTTCGCCGACGAGCCGGCGGGAGAGCTCCCGTCCTTCGCAGACCGGTTCCAGCGCGCAGTGGGTGAGGACGCGCGCTACCACCTGACCCCGGTTCCCGACACGCTCGAAGGGTCCTGACTCGGGACCCGCCGATCGAAGTGCTCGTCCCGCCGGCGCCGCCGCACCGACCCGGCCCGGAGCGAAGGATCCCGATCTCCGGCTGGATGGCGGACGCGCGGGACTGGTGCGCGGGCCGGTCGTGGATCTGGCGGGCGCCTCTCGTTCTCTACTTTCCCTGGTCCGGTCTGCGGCGTCTGCGCGATCCTCTGGCGACGGACCTCTTCGGCGGAATCACTCTCGGGATCCACGAGCTCGGGCATCTCGTTCTCGCCCGGGCCGGCCCGTGGCCGTCGATCGCGGGGGGGAGTGTCGCGCAGGTGGCGGCCCCGATTGCCGCCGGATGGATGCTCGCCCGGCAGCGCGACTGGTTCGGCATCACGGTCGCCGCCGCCTGGCTCTCCTCGTCGCTCTTCGGTCTCGCGGCCTATGTCGGCGACGCCAGGACAATGGAGCTCCCGCTCGTGGGGCTCTTCCCCGACCCCGTCCACGACTGGAACTGGATGCTCTCGCGGCTCGGGATCCTGGGCTGGGAAGTGGGCTTGCCGCCCTGACGCGCGGCGCGTCCTGGGTCCTGTCGATGGCGGCCGTGGTCTCAGGGGGATGGCTGTGCCGCGAGATGGCCGTTGCCCGAAGGTCGGGCGTCAGCGGCCAGGCGGCGGGGGGCCCTGGCCGGCGGGGGAGGGCGGACCGATTACTGAACTCCGGCTAGCAGCGGAAATAATCCGCCTGCCAGTCCTTGATCCGCTTCTTGATCTCTTCTCTGTTGACGATCTTGTTCGTCAGGACTTCGCGGACAAGGTCCGGCATCTCGGCGTCGCCTGCGAAACGGAGGGCGACGAGCTGTTCGCGGTCGAGCTCCTCGATGCGCCCGCGGAGATCCGCGGGGAGGATTGCCGCGAGCCGCTGCCGCATTTCGAGCCGGATCACTCTGTCCTGAACCGTCAGGGCAAAGACCCGTGAGAAGAAGAACACACAGAGGAGCGCGAACGCGACCGCCAGCGCCAGCCCCCCTTCCCAGGACGGCGCGCGGACGAGCCGCACGAGCGAGTAGATCGCGTTAACGACCAGGATTCCGAACGCGACGAAGTGGTAGATCGGGATGAAACGCCGGTGATTCTTGTAATTCTGAGGCCGCGCCTGAGCCATTTCGCCTCCTCGATCGGGGGATTCGCCCTTCTCGCTGAGTGTCTCGAGTCGGTGCGGGGGCGTCGGTCGCGTCTCCGCGCCGCGGTCAGAGGACCACGTTCTTTAAGAAATAGTCCGCGACCGTGATGCTTCCGTTCACGATCAGGCGCGCCTGATCTGCCGTCATTTCGAAAGTCCCTCCGGATTCCCCGCCTGACGTGGTCAGGACGATCTCCGCGGAAATATCCCGTCCTCTCGCCGCGAGGTCGGCGACGGCGCGCGCGGTCGCCGAGATCGTGTTGAAGACGGTTTCCTCGTTGTTGGCCGTTGCCAGGAACCGGATCTTGCCGTGGGACGCCGTCAATCGGTACTGGGAAATTCCGGCGCCGTCCAGCACTTTGCGAAACGCCTGATCGACGGACGCGTCCACCTGCATCGACGCCGCGGCCGCGTTCTCCGCGGCCGAGTTGCGCCCGGTGCGCGTATCGAGAGAGACCTTTTTCTTCCGGAGGACGTCCTGCAGGCTCACCGTCGGGTTGGGCGTGGGAAGGGGAACCGCGAGCTGGCTGTCCCCCGTGTTGTCGATCACCAGTACGTTCCCCGGGTTGTCCTTGTTGTACTGGTCGGTCCCCGGGATGTCGATCTGCGCGAGGTCATAGCTCGTGACCGTGCCGTTCTGGAGAGTGATGATGGCCTTCTTGCCTTTCACCTCGTACTTCGTGCGGGCGAAGATGATCGACCCGTCCTTGAGCTTGACGTTGTAGGCGAGAAGCGGCGACGCGGCGAAAAGCGCGGCGAGCGCGAAGAGCGCGGCGCACAGGGGCCAGGCGGGGTGCGGTGAAAGAGCGATCCGTCTCATTCCGGCTGCCTTTCGACGAGGTTTGACACGGTGGATCCGGGCCATGATGATAGCACCCCGATGCTCATCGTCATGGACGCGGCGGCCAGCGCCGAAGATGTGCGGCGCGTCGTCGAAACCGTGCAGGGGCTCGGTCTCGCGGCGCATCCGATCCCCGGCGCGCAGCGCACCGCGATCGGCATCACCGGGAACCGGGGCACGGTCGAGGTGGGGGCGTTCGAAAACCTTCCCGGCGTCGCGGAGGTCATCCCGGTCTCGGCGCCCTACAAGCTCGTGTCGCGCGAAGCCAAGCGCGAGGATACGGTCGTGTCGATCCGGGGCGTGTCGGTCGGTGGGCCGCACCTCGCGATGGTCGCCGGCCCCTGCGCCGTGGAGTCGGAGAAGCAGGCGATCGAGATCGGCCACCTGGTGAAGGCGGCCGGAGCGAACCTCTACCGGGGAGGTGCGTTCAAGCCGCGGACCTCGCCCTACTCGTTCCAGGGCCTCGGCCTCGAAGGATTGAAGATCCTCGCCAAGGTGCGGGACGAGACGGGGCTGCCGATCGTGACCGAGGTGCTGGACACCGAGACCGCGGGGATGGTGGCGGAATACGCCGACTGCCTCCAGATCGGTGCGCGGAACATGCAGAACTTTTCGCTGCTGCGGAAGGTCGGCCAGATGCGCACGCCCGTGCTCTTAAAGCGCGGGATGTCGGCGACGATCGAGGAGCTGCTCCTCTCCGCCGAATACCTGCTCGCCGAAGGAAACTACGAGGTGATGCTCTGCGAGCGAGGCGTCCGCACGTTCGCCGACCACACGCGAAATACTCTCGACCTCGCCGCGATCCCTTACGTCAAGCGCATCTCGCACCTTCCCATTCTCGTGGATCCCTCTCACGGGACGGGAAAGCGGCAGAAGGTCCTTCCCATGTCGCGCGCGGCGGTCGCCTGCGGAGCGGACGGGCTCCTGATCGAAGTTCACGCGCACCCCGAGTCCGCGCTCTCGGACGGCCCGCAGGCTCTTCTCCCCGACATGTACGCCGAGCTCGTCCGCGAGGTGCGCCTGCTCGCGCCCGTCGTCGGCCGCACGGCGTGAACGGCCTTCTCGTTCTCGAGGACGGCAGCGCCTGGGGCGGGGAAGCGATCGGCCGTCCGGGCACGTATTTTGGCGAGATCGTTTTCAACACGGCAATGAGCGGATACCAGGAGGTCCTGACGGACCCTTCGTACTCCGGGCAGATCGTCGTCATGACGGCGGCGCACATCGGGAACTACGGGGTCCGCGAGGACGACGCGGAGTCGGGGCGCGTCCACGTTTCGGGATTCGTCGCTCGCGACTTTCCGGCCCGCTGGAGCGGCACGGGCGGAGAGCGGAGCCTCTCGGAATACCTGATGGAGGCGGGCGTTCCGGGGCTGCACGGCCTCGACCCGCGCGCCCTCGTGCGCCGTATCCGCACGGAAGGCGCCATGCGCGCGGGAATCTCGACGGAAATTGAAGACGCCGGGGACCTGCGTCTGAAAGTGCTCGCCTCCCCCGGAATGATCGGCAGCGATCTGGCGCTCCGTGTGTCCCCGTCGGAGAGATCCGTTTTCCCGGCGGCGGGGACCGAGCAGTTTCACGTCGCCGCGATCGACTACGGGATGAAAACAAACATCGTCCGGCTGCTGAATGCGGCGCACTGCCGCGTGACCGTGTTTCCGGCCCCGTCGACGGCCGAGGCGATCCTCGCCGAAAACCCTGACGGCATTTTTCTTTCAAACGGGCCTGGCGACCCGTCCGCGCTCGCCGGCCCGATCCGGCAGATCGAAAAATTGATCCCTAAGCGCCCGATCTTCGGGATCTGCCTGGGCCACCAGCTGCTCGGCCTCGCCCTCGGGGGAGAGACCTTCAAGCTGAAATTCGGCCATCGGGGCGCGAACCACCCGGTGGCCGACCTTGCGACCGGCGCCGTTGCGATCACCTCGCAGAACCATGGGTTCGCCGTCGATCCGGAGCGGCTCCCGTCGGAGATCATCCCGACCCACCGGAACCTGAACGACGGCACTCTCGAGGGATTCCGGCACGCCGTGCTTCCGATCCTGGCGGCGCAGTTTCATCCCGAGTCTTCCCCCGGGCCGCGCGACTCGCACGGCCTCTTCGCGGAGTTCGTCCGTTCGATGCGGGACGCGCGAGCGGCCGCGCAGCCGGCGGCCACGAGTCAGACGGGCTCCTGATGCCCCTCGAGCTCGAAGTGGCGCTCGCGTATCTGCGGGCGCGCCCCTCCCGGCTCGTCTCCTCCGTGTCTCTGCTGTCGATGGCCGGCATCGCCCTCGGCGTTGCGGCGCTCGTCGTCGCCATGGGCCTTTTGTCCGGATACCGCACGGAGATCCGCGAGAAACTGATCGGCTCAAACGCCGAGGTCGTGGTTTTTCCGCTGGTGCTCCCGTCGGGCGGCTACCCCGATACCGACGCCGCCGAACGTCGGATTGCGGGCGTCCCGGGAGTTCGCGCCGTCGCTCCTGTCATCTACCAGGCGGGAGTGGCCTCTTCGGCGGCGACGCCCGATGGAGCGGACGCCGTTCTGAAGGGGGTCGATCCGGCGCGCGAGCGGTCCGTCTCGGAGATCGACGCTTACCTGCCGCTCGCCGAGCGCATCTTGACGCGCGGCGGCGCGGGCGAGCTGCCCGGCATCGCAATCGGGACGGAGCTCGCCCGCCGACTCGACGTGCGCGCGGGCGATGCGGTCACCCTCGGCGTCCCGGACCGGGCTCGCGACACCGGGCGTCTTTCACCCCGATTCGGCCAGTTCCGGATCGCGAGGATCTTCCGCACGAATTTCGCTGAGTACGACTCCGAATGGGTCTTCCTGGACCGCGGCGTCCTCCGCGCCCTCTGCCGCCTCGAGTCCCCGGCAGACGTGATCGAGGTGCGCCTCACGAGGTCGGCCGACGTCGACGTCGCCGCGCGGGCCATCGAGAAGGCCGCGGGGCGCGGGTTCTCGGTGACCGACTGGCGTTCGATGAACGGAGGGCTCTTCTCCGCGCTCGCGCTCCAGCAGACGACGCTTTTCCTCGTCATCGGGCTGATCGTGGCGGTCTCGACCTTCAACGTCGTCGCGACCCTCGTCATGACGGTCCAGGAGAAGAAGCGGGACATCGGGGTGCTCGCCACGCTCGGAGCGGAGCCCCGGTTCTTTTCCCGGGTCTTCGTCTGGCTGGGCGCCCTTTTAGGCGGGAGCGGCGTGGTGGCGGGGATCCTTTTCGGCGCGCTCATCTGCCAGGCGGCGACCAGGTTCCGGCTTCTGTCCTTTCCGCCGGGCGTGGCGGAGATCTACTTCGTGTCCTTCATTCCGTTTCTGGTGCGCGGCATCGACCTGCTCGCGATCGTCGGTTTTGCGGCGCTCGCGATCCTGGTCGCCTCGTGGCTGCCCGCCCGCCGCGCCTCTCGCATCGACATCGCCGAGGCGCTCCGGTACGAGTGACGCCGGCGGGGCGGTCCTCCCCGCGCGCGGGAGATTCCTTTCCCGCCAGAAATCCAGGTCGATGCCTCTCGCTCCCGAGGCGCGGGACATGGAGCGGTTTTACCCCAATGGGAGTAAAATCCTGCGCATAGAACGTCAAATGGATTGCGCAGTCGCAGGAAGGTGGCGATGACGCAGAGCAGCGGCGGAAACCGCGGTGTCCAGGACGGGAAGCGTCCGGAGTTCCCGTGAGCGAGGTCTTCCGGCGCGCCCTCCCGCCCATTCGGGCCGTTCTCCGGGAGTATCGGGTGGCTCCGGAGACGGGGGCTGATGTCGAGACGGATCTCGCCGCGTGGCTCCTCCGGTACGTCAGGCGCAATCCGGACGCGTCGGAGGACGCGAAGATCCTCGCGCTCGTCTCGCTGGCGTGCTCGTTCGGGCGCGGTTACCAGGCCCGGAGCCCCGAGTCGACGGCGGACCGGAAGATGGCGGCTTTGCTCGGAGAGAACCCCGATGCGGTGGCCGCGCGGGTCTGTGGGTCTTTCGGGGTCGGAACGGCGATGGCCCCCTCGCGCTCCGATCTGTGGAGCCGTGTGCGGGCGCTCGCACGCCGGGGCGCCGGTCGCCGCGACGACCAGGAGTAGCCGGCCGCGGTCCCCACGGTATGACGGGCGCCCCCCCGGCCGGCGGCTTCCGGACGGCCGGCCTTCCGCCTCGCGCACCCGTCGATCTCCGCCCTGAGGTCTATAATCCCGACACCGAAATCGGAGGCGAACATGCCGGGAATTCTGAAGAAATTCTGCCTCGCCGCTTTGATCTCGCTCGCCGTCGCGTTGCCCGCCGCCGCTCAGTGCGGAGACTTTCAGTGGCGCAATCCGATTCCTCAGGGGAACCGCCTCGCGGGCATTGCCTTCGGAAACGGGACCTTCGTCGCGGTGGGCGCGGCCGGCACGGTGCTGACGAGTCCTGACGGAGCGGATTGGACGCCCCGTGTTTCCAACTCGCGCGCCGACCTCGAGGCCGTGTCGTGGAACGGATCCCGGTTTCTGGCGGTTGGCGCGGGTGGGACCGCGTTCTCGAGCCCGGACGGAATTTCCTGGACAGCTCACGGCGTCGGAACCGTGCAGACGCTGCGGCGGCTCACCTGGAGCGGTTCGCAGTTCGTGGCGGTCGGGGACGGCGGGGCCGTCGCGACCAGCCCCGATGGCGCGGCGTGGACCCCTCGCGCGTCCGGGTCTTCGCAGACGCTGCGCGACGTGGCGTGGAGCGGCTCCCGCTACGTCGCGGTCGGCGATATCGGCGCGCTGCTCGTCAGCGCCGACGGGGTTTCCTGGACCGGCGCCAACTTCCTGACCCGGGACATGCTGACGTCGGTCGCGTGGAACGGCGCGCAGTTCGTGGTCGGCTCGAACGGGTTCATGGCGAGCGCGAGCGTTCTGCGAAGCTCCGACGGCATGAACTGGTCGAGCGACTCGCAGGGTCTCGCGTACCCGATGCAGTCGATCCAGTGGACGCGCTCGGGCTTCATCGGCGTGGGAGAGGCGGGCACCGTCTTCTCGAGCGCGGACGGCGCGCGGTGGACGCACGCGCCCTCTCCGACCATCAGCGATCTCGCTGCCCTGGCCACCGATGGATCGACGCTCGTCGCCGTCGGCGCGCGGGGCACGATCCTGAGGAGCCGCGATGGGGTCGCCTGGACCCCGGCCGGCGGCGGATACCGCAACAACGCCATTTCCTCCATCGCCTCCGACGGAAAGCAGTACGTGGCGGTCGGGATCTACACGACGATCCTGACGAGCCCGGACGGGGTCGCCTGGACTCCGCGCGTCAAAAACACGGAGAGGCATCTGTACGGCGTCGCTGGAAATGGAACGCGGTGGGTCGCCGTGGGCGACAAGAGCACGATCCTCTCGAGCGAGGATGGGGTGACGTGGACGGCGGTTTCCCCCGCCCGCAACGACACGTTCACGGACGTCCTCTGGAACGGAGCGCAGTTCGTCGCGGTCGGCTACGGGGGGACCACGGAGACGAGCTCCGACGGACTGACCTGGAGCGAGGGAGGCCCCGCGGACGGCGGTTTCTCCGCGGTCGCCTGGGACGGGAAGCAGTACCTGGGCGTCGGCGGCGCCATGGCGCGGGTGATCTCGACCAGCCCGGACGCAATTCACTGGACCGTCCGCTTTTCGAAAACGGGAGGCACGCTCTCGGACGTGGCCTGGAGCGGCTCCGCCTTCGTCGCGGTTGGCGACTCCGGCCAGGTGCTGAGGAGCGCGGACGGAATGCGCTGGGAAGAGCGCGGCATCGGAGTCCTCGCCGCGCTTTCGGGAGTCGCGTGGACCGGGTCGCGATTCGTCGCGGTCGGAGAGGGCGGTCTTCGGATGGAGAGCCCGGACGGCGCCGCCTGGGCGCCCGCGCCGTCTCAAACCACCAATGACCTCTATCGGATCCGGGCCCTGTCCGGTCAGATCTTCGCGGTCGGCCAGTACGGCACGATCCTGCGCGCCACCTGCGGCGCCGAACGGACCGTCGCGCCGCCCGTCTCGACTCGGCCGGGCAGCCGCCGCTTCCGGGAGGGCAACGGAGCGCGCTGACCGCGCGGCGCCGGGCGGAAGGCCGCCGTCCGATGCGGCCGTTCCGCCTGCTTTAGAGCCCGCTCGCAGGGCGCAGGAACACGAGGGGCTGACCGCGGGACTCCCGGCGGAAACGGAGCGCGCTGACCGCGCGGCGCCGGGCGGAAGGCCGCCGTCCGATGCGGCCGTTCCGCCTGCTTCAGAGCCCGCTCGCAGGGCGCAGGAACACGTCGCCTGACCTCTCCCGGGGCAAGACTCCCGGCTCCGGTCCCCCCGACCCATTCCGATCCGAAAGTCCACCGGACCGAACGCGATAGACTTCGCGCCCGCCCGATGAACTCATTTCCCGACCACGCCGGCCCGGGCCTCGGCTGATGCCCAGACGGACCGACATTGAGTCGATCCTCGTCATCGGTTCCGGGCCCATCGTGATCGGGCAGGCGAGCGAGTTCGACTATTCCGGGACCCAGGCGGTCCGCGCCCTGCGGAAGGAGGGGTACCGGGTGATCCTGGTCAACTCGAACCCCGCCACAATCATGACGGACCCCGAAATCGCCGACGCGACGTACGTGGAACCTCTGACCCCCGAGTACCTCGAGCGGATCGTCGAGAAAGAGCGGCCGGACGCGATCCTGCCTACGGTTGGCGGCCAAACGGCGTTGAATCTCGCGCTGGCCCTTTCCGACCGCGGAATCCTCGACAAATGGAGCGTGACGTTAATTGGCGCAAATGAGCACGCGGTGCGCCTCGCCGAAGACCGCGAATTGTTCAAGCAGGCGATGATCGAGATCGGGGCGCAGGTCCCGCGCTCGGGGACGGCGCGGAGCCGGGAGGAAGCCGAGGCGATCGTGCTCGAGATCGGGCTCCCCGTCGTGATCCGTCCCTCCTTCACTCTCGGCGGGTCGGGCGGCGGATGGGCGCGCACCCCGGAGGAGTTCGACGCCAACATCGCTTTCGGCCTGTCCGAGTCGCCCGTCCACGAAGTGTTGATCGAAGAATCCGTCGAAGGCTGGAAGGAATTCGAGCTCGAAGTCATGCGGGACACCGCGGACAACGTGATCATCATCTGCTCCATCGAGAACTTCGACGCGATGGGCGTGCACACCGGCGACTCCATTACCGTCGCTCCCCAGATGACGCTCTCCGACCGGCAGTACCAGGAGATGCGGGACGAGGCCAAGGCGGTCATCCGGAAGATCGGGGTCGATACCGGCGGGTCCAACATCCAGTTCGCCGTGGATCCGGTCTCCGGGCGCCGCGTCGTCATCGAGATGAATCCCCGCGTCTCCCGCTCCTCCGCGCTCGCCTCGAAGGCGACGGGGTTCCCGATCGCGAAGATCGCCGCGCTGCTCGCGGTCGGCTATCACCTGGACGAAATTCCGAACGACATCACGAAGAAAACGCCCGCGTGTTTCGAACCTTCGCTCGATTACGTCGTCGTCAAGATTCCGCGTTGGGCGTTCGAGAAGTTTCCCCGCGCCGATCCGCGGCTGTCGATTCAGATGAAGTCCGTGGGCGAGGCGATGGCGATCGGACGGACGTTTGCCGAGGCGATGGGAAAGGCGATCCGGTCCCTCGAGATCGGGCGCGACGGACTCGATGACGGACGAGGTCCCATTCCCCGCGACCAGCTCCTGGCCGCGCTGAAAGTCCCCACCTGGGAGCGTATCTTCCATCTCCGCCGCGCGTTCGTCTCCGGGATGAGCCTGGAGGAGATCGCGGGACACACGCGCATCGACCCCTGGTTTCTCGATGCGGTGCGGCGCATGGTCGCGGAGGAGGAGAGTCTCCGCGGCCGGCGGGTCGGCGAATTGACCCGCGCGGAGCTGCTGCGGGCCAAGCGTCTCGGACTTTCCGACCGTTCGATGGCGCGGGCGCTTGAGTGCGGCGAATCCGAGGTGCGTGAGGCGCGGCGAACGCACGGCGTGCTCCCCGTGTACAAGACGATCGACACGTGCGCGGCGGAGTTCGAAGCCGAGACCCCGTACTTCTATTCGACTTACGAGGATGAGAACGAGTCGATCCGCACGGACCGGCGCAAGATCGTCGTGCTCGGCGGAGGTCCCAACCGGATCGGACAGGGGATCGAGTTCGACTACTGCTGCGTGCACGCCTGTTACGCGCTTTCCGAAGCCGGGTTCGAGACCGTGATGATCAACTGCAATCCCGAGACCGTCTCGACCGACTACGACACGTCCGACCGGCTGTATTTCGAACCACTGACCTTCGAAGACGTCTCCGCGGTTCTCGACAACGAAAAACCGGACGGCGTTCTCGTCCAGTTTGGCGGGCAGACGCCGCTGAAGCTCGCCCGGGCGCTCGAAGCGGCGGGATATCCGATCATGGGGACGTCGCCCGAGTCGATCGACCTCGCGGAAGACCGGGGGCGATTCGGGAAGCTCCTCGGGGAGCTCGGTCTCCGCGCGCCCGAGCACGCGGAAGCGCGGACGGGGGAGGAGGCGCTCGCGGCGGCTCGCCGGATCGGGTATCCCCTCATGGTGCGGCCCTCGTACGTTCTCGGCGGAAGGGCCATGGCGGTGGTGTTCGACGACGCGCACCTGGAACGCTACATGGAAACGGCGCGGGAGAGCTCGCCCGAGCATCCCGTCCTGATCGACCGGTTTCTGGACGACGCGTTCGAATACGACGTCGACGCGCTGTCCGACGGCAAAGACACGTGGATCGGAGGCATCCAGCAGCACATCGAGGAGGCCGGGATCCATTCGGGCGACTCGTTCTCCGTTCTTCCGGCCTGGAAGGTGGGCGAGGAACAGCTCGCCGAGATTCGCGATGCGACGCGCCGGCTCGCGGTTGCCCTGCAGGTGCGCGGGCTGATGAACATCCAGTTCGCGACACAGGGAAAGACGCTCTACGTGCTCGAGGTCAATCCGCGGGCGTCCCGCACGGTGCCGTTCGTCTCGAAGGCGATCGGAGTCCCCATGGCCCGCGCGGCGGCCCTCCTGGCGGCAGGCCGGTCGCTCCACTCTCTCGGTCTTCCGGAGGAGCGCGACCCGGTCGACTTCTTCATCAAGGCGCCCGTATTTCCGTTCAAGAAGTTTCCGGGAGAGGACACGCTTCTCGGCCCGGAGATGAAGTCGACGGGCGAAGTCATGGCGATTTCTCCGCGTTTCGGGGACGCCTTCGCAAAGGCATACGCGGCGATCGGGACCCGTCTGCCGGTGGCGGGCCGGGCATTTCTGACGGTCAATCCCTATGACAAGGCGTCGCTCATTCCGATCGCGCGCGAGCTCGCCGACCTGAAGTTCGCGCTCTGCGCGACCGAAGGCACGGCCGCGGCCCTCGCGGCGGCGGGACTTCCCGCGGAGCGGGTCTTGAAAGTGAACGAGGGGCACCCGAATGCGGTGGAGGAAATGCGCGCCGGGAAAATACAGCTCGTAATCAACACGCCCCTGGGCGGCGCGTCGCACTACGACGAGGCGGCGATCCGGGCCGCGGCCCTCGCGCTCGGAATCCCGTGCCTGACGACGCTGTCGGCGTCGGCGGCCGCCGTCGAGGGCATCCGAGCGCTGCAGGAGGAAAGGACGGGCGTGGCGTCGCTTCAGGAGTATCACCGCGGATAGGCCGTCGCCTCCGCTCACTGCGGGACCTGCCTTCGCCTGCGGGCGAACGCACCGCCGGGCGGCTCGCCTGTTGGCTCGACCGCCCGTCTGGTCCCTCCGTTCGCTTCGGCTCCCGCAGCGGGAGGCTCCTCCTTCCCTTCGGTCAGGAGACTCCTCCCGCTGCGAGCGTAGCCATCATCCTGGCTCGAGCGCAGCTCTGCCCCCTC
>JBBSGZ010000075.1:0-19173 GCA_038253555.1 Thermoanaerobaculia bacterium | reverse complement strand
TGCCGCAAGTCGAGCGACTGCTTGATTTCCCCGTCGGTCACGTCGATGTGCGGCTGCTCGGCCGTCACGCTGACCTGTTCCGTGACGCGGGGATCGAGCGAGAAGTTGATGACCGTGGTGTTGTTCAACGTCACCTGAACGTTCTCGCGCACGATGGATCCGAAACCGGGCAGGGATGCGACCACCCGGTACCGGCCTATCGGAAGGAACGTTGCGCTGTAGGACCCTCGCTCGCTGGTCGTGAGAGTGCGCTCCTGCCCGGTCTCGGCGCTGCGGATCGCGATCGCAACGCCCGGAAGAGCGCCTCCCGCCGAGTCGTTCACCGTTCCCTGCAGACTCCCCGTGACCGTCTGGGCGTAAAGAACCGAGCCTGCCGGAAGAAGCAGCAGCCAGACGATTCCACTCCGGAAAATCGTGGAAAGCCGCGCGCGAATCCTCATGCCTGCCTCCATTGGGAATAACCGGGGGACGAATTTTCGCGAATTCTAATCCAGCGACCGACTTTTTACTAAATCGAGGGCTCGGCGGGCGCGACCGACCATCCGGTCAGGAAGCGGGCGAGCTCGGTGACGTCCGGGCTGCCATCGTTTGGAGCTCGAGCCTTCTCTGGAAAAGGAAGCCGCGGCCACGCCCCCAGGAGCCTGAACCAATCAGGAAAGCCGAACGCGAACCGGGCGGGGAACCGAAGCGGGTCACCGCGCTGATCGGTACAGGGCTACGGTTTCGTCGCTCCCGGCAGGTACTGCGCCGGGATCGGGTTGTCGGGTCGCTCGACATCCCATGCGACCGACGCAATCCACCATCGCCTGCCGTCGCGGAGGAGTTGCATCGAGTGGACGCCGCGCTCGAAAGGTTTCGCGTCGGCCTGGGTGAAGCGCGACTCGTACGTCGAGAACACCTGGCAGACGTTGCCGAAGCAGTCTGTGCGCCTTGCGATCTCGCGCTCGATCAAACCCGTCGGCGCCTTCCGCGCGGCGGTCGATTTCTCGTACCGGTCGGCGAGGCCATCGACGTCGCTGACGGTGAACTTCTCGCCCGCTGACTTCGGCGGCACGATCATCCCGACGTACAGAAAGATCGAGCGCATCCGCTCGAAATCCGGAGAGGCTTCCGGGGCGTGGGAAACCGACGCGTAAAACGCGGCGACGGCCGATTCCACCGAAGCCGCATCGGCGGGAGGGGCGGCCTCCCGCCGACCCATCGCCTGGCCGGCCGCGGTCGCGGACGCGAGGACGAGGATCGCGGCGAACAGAGAACCCGTTCGTCGCGTGAGTCTGTTTTCGGGCTTTCTCGTCCGCCCGGCCTCGGTGTCAAACTCCGTACGAGCGGCGGATCCCTTTTCGACCCTGACACAACGATCCATCTTTCACCTCACGGGATGGTTGCAGAGAGTCACTCCCGGCTCCCCCAAGGGGCCGATCCGTGCTCGGGGTCCAGAACGCCTCAGCTCGTCACTTGCCCCAGCGCCAGGCCGGCGGCTCACCTTTAGCGAAGCAGATGGCCAGAAGCGCGATGGAAAGAACAACCGTGCAGCCCAGAAAGGCCGCCAGGTTCTGCTCTGGCCGAAAAACGTACCCGGCCACGGCCAGGAGTACGAAGAATCCGGCAAAGACGAGCCAGCCCTGCCAGGAACCCGGCAGACCCCAGCCCCAGCCGTAACGCTTCGCCGGGAACCAGTACGATGATCGCTGCATACGCGCCTCCAACGGACTTTCGGGCATTGTCATTTCCAGACACCCAAAATCGAATTCGAAAACCTGCGACCCTTGGCCGAGCCGCGGGGCCGTCACGCCATCCGTCGCAGCGTCAACCGCGCCTTGCGCTTTTGCCCTCCACGCACCGTCGACAGGATCAACGTCCTCCCCTCCCGACTCTTGAACAATCGATAGATCTGGTCGAGCGTCATCTGAGAGGAGGGAACGCCGTCGATCGCCCGGATTTGATCGCCCTCGCGAATCCCGGCCATGTCCGCGGGGGAACCGCGGATCACTCGATGGGTCCGGATGATCCGGAAATCTTCTCCTTCCGCCGTCAGGCCGAGGCCGGTCATGGTGTGCTCGTAAGGCTCTCCGAACGCGGCATTCGGCTCGAGGAGCAACCGCCTTCCGGGGACGTCGAACACGGCAGTGAATCGGCGCAGAAGCTCTCCCCCCACGATGCCGTCGAAACGGGAGCTCGCCAGGGTTCCGGCCTCGTCCTGCGAGAGCGTGAGCGTCACCTCCGGGATTCGCAGTCCTCCCAGCACGACCTCGCTCGCGCGGCTCAGGATCTGAGACGTCTCCCCGCCCAGACCGGGTAGTGAGCGATCGACATACTCCGTCCCGGCGGCGGCGCGCAGCCCGTGTCGAAGTACGAAAGGGGTATTCAAGACGAGCGTCGCGGCCGGAGCTCCCGTGTCGACCATGAAACGCCCCGTCAAGGCACCATGGCCCGGCATAACCAGATTTGCCTCGACATAGATGTGATCGTTCGAGACTTCGAGCGGCACCGCCACGGACTTCGGGCTCGGGCTCCATCCGGCGGGGGAATAGAGATTGAGGCGACGGGCTGCGTAATCAACTTCGACGATGTGATCGGCAAAGAGGCCGAAGCCGAGAATCCCGTTCAACACGCGTCCCGAAAAAGGCTCCAGCGGACGGAGGGAGATCAGCGCGACCCGGGGCGGGTCGAGCGCCAGACCCGGAAGCTCGATGCGCGCTCCCCGCGCGAAGGAGATGGCGACCGTTTCTTTGCCCGCCCCGGTGGACGAGCCGTGTTCGAAAGGTTCGAGGCGCAGGGCCCGAGCCGTTCGCGTATCGACGATGAATCCGGATCCTCCCGCGCTGTCCACGGCGAACCAGAGCGGTTCGGAACCGTTCACCCGGGCGCGCACCAGAATGCCGCCCCCCAGAAGGATCTCGGCGGACATCGAGGAAACGGGAGCGGGAAGCGAGCCGGGAGTTGCCGGCCCGATCGCCGCGCGCTCCGGGCCGGACGGGAGGATGCCCGACGAAATCGCGCCGGACGCGAGCACGCACCAGACGCTGACGTACCCGGCGAGCCGTCTCGCCGAAAGACCCCAACCGACTCTGTCCGGCACTCCGCGATGTTACGACCGACCCCGGAAGCGAGGCACAGCGATGCGATCACGTGGGTTCGGGCGATGCGATTCCGACCGGTGGCCTCGCTCATCCACCTCTGCAGGTTCCTCAGAAGGGCATTTTCGCGTTGAAACCGGACGATCGCGGAATCAGGGCGCCGATTCGACGCCTGCCGGCTTAACGGACGCTCTGTACGCCAGCGGACGCTCACGGTACACTTTCGGAAATCTCTCTGAGGAGAAACGTGGCTGGGAGCGCCCACCGTCGCGGTCGGGCTCACATTCACGAACTTTCGGAACTGCTCGAAACCGGAGGACGGCGCCACCCCGCCTGCGATTTGCCCATGCTGCACGAATTCCTGACACTGCACAGAGCCGAGCTGATCGCGCGTTGCCGGTCGAGGAGCGGCAGGAGGCTCTCCCCCGGGTCGACGGAAACCGAGGTCGAGCACGGAATCTCACTTCTCCTCGATCAGCTCATCCGGACTCTCCAGAGGGAGCGGGCGCCGGAGCCCGTGCCCGGCCGCGGGGGCCCGGGTCCTTCGGGTTCCGACGGCACCGAGGCAGATTTATCGGAGGTCGCGGAAGGGGCGGCGCGGCACGGCCGTAAGTCATTACACGACGGATTCACGGTGGAGGAGGTCGTTCACAACTATGGCGATCTCCGCGAGGCGATCACCGATCTCGCCTTCGAGAAGGATGAGCCGATCGCCGCGGACGAGCTCCGAACTCTCCTCCGTTGCCTCGACGGCGCCATTGCGGCCGCCGTCTCCGAATACAACCTTCACCGCGACCTGATCTCTCAGACCAAGCAGGCCCACGCCTTGAATGAGCGGCTCGGGTTCCTGGCCCACGAGCTTCGCAACCTTTTGAATTCCGCCACCCTCGCGATCGCCGCCATCAAAGCGGCGAACGTGAAATTGGGCGGCGCGACCGGCGCCGTGCTCGACCGGAGTCTCGTGGGGATGCGCCACCTGATCGATCAATCCCTGTCCGAGGTCCGAATCACCGCCGGGATTCCCTCCAGACGCGAGGTGTTTTCGCTCTCCGATTTCATCGTCGACATTAAGCTGTCCGCGTCTCTCGAGGCCCAGATGAAGGAATGCCCGCTTACGGTCTCCCCGGTGGAACCCCGACTGGCAATCGACGCCGACCGGGACCTGCTGTTCTCGGCCGTCGGAAACCTGCTCCAGAATGCATTCAAGTTCACACGCCCTCGCACGGAAGTCACGCTGACCGCACATGCCGCCGACGATCGCGTCCGGATCGATGTGTCGGACCACTGCGGCGGGCTCCCGCCGGGCGATCCGGAGGGTTTGTTTATCCCCTTTACGCAGGGCGGCTCGGACAAAACCGGACTGGGACTCGGACTCTCAATCTCCCGGGACAGTGTTCAGGCAAACGGGGGGACCTTGAGCGTCCGAAACATCGCCGGGGTTGGATGCGTCTTCTCGATCGATCTTCCGCGCCACTGCCTGCCCGAACCCCATCCGCTCGCGGACCGCCGCGCCCGATAGCGCCCGGGAAGCTGGTCGGAGATTGGCAACGGGCGATCCTCGCCGTTCCGCCGACCGATCAGCGGGCTTTCGGGCGTTCGGCGGCCGGTGGAGGCTGGGAACGCACCGGCCGGAAATCCGAGGGACGCGGGTCCTTCCTGGCCGAAAGGGAACCGGGAGGATACAGGAGGACGAGATCTTCCGGGTGCACCAGGTGAAGCTCTTCTCGAGCGACTCTTTCGGCGGGAAACTGGTGCCGGGTCGCCGCCTCGATCGCGAGGCGAAGCTCGTTGTTTTCCGCGGCGCGCTCCGCGATCTGCACGTCGAGCCTCTTGACGTCCTCCCGCGCGTTGTGGAGATCCAGGACCTTGTGATCCCAGAGGAGCAGCATTCCGAGGACCACCGAGGAACAGGCGAGCGAGGCGAAGAACGTCAGGAACGGACGTGGCGTGCGCGGCGGAGGGGGAGCCTCTCTCATACCGGAAAAGCCGATCTCCCGGCGAACACGCCGGCGGCGCCGAGCTCTTCCTCGATCACGAGAAGCCGGTTGTACTTTGCGAGGCGCTCGCCCCGGCACGCGGAGCCGGTCTTGATGAGCCCGCTGTTGACCGCCACCGCGAGGTCGGCGATGGTGTCGTCGCAGGTCTCTCCCGAGCGATGCGACACCACCGTGCGGTACCCATTGGTCTGCGCCATGCGGACCGCCTCGAGCGTTTCGGTCACCGTACCCACCTGGTTCAGCTTGACGAGAAGCGCGTTGGCGATCCCGTCGGAAATGCCCTCCGCGAGAATCGCGGGAGTCGTCACGAACAGGTCATCGCCGATGAGAAGAATCTTGTCGCCGAGCTCGCGGGTGACCAGCTTCCAGCCCTTCCGGTCTCCCTCGGCGAGACCGTCCTCGATCGACGCGATCGGATAGTCCGCGGCGAGGTCCGCCCAGTACGCGACCATCTGCTCGGGCGAAAACGTCTTCTTCTCCCCCGCCATCACGTACTTCCCCTTCTGGAAGAACTCGGACGCGGCGGGATCGAGCGCGAGGACGACGTCGCGCCCGGGGCGGTACTCGGCGGATTCGATCGCGGACATCAGGAGGTCGAGCGCCTCGCGCGACGAGCCGATATCGGGGGCGAAGCCCCCTTCGTCCCCGACGGCGGTCGAAAGGCCCTTCTTTTTGAGCTTCGACTTGAGCACGTGAAAGATCTCGACCCCGGCGCGGAGCGCCTCCGTGAAGCTGTCGAATCCGATCGGGCAGACCATGAATTCCTGGGGATCGAGACGGTTGTCGGCGTGAACTCCACCGTTGATGACGTTCATCATCGGGACCGGAAGCGTGCGCGCGGAAGCTCCGCCGAGGTAGCGGTACAGCGGCAGCCCCGACGCCTCGGCTGCGGCGCGGGCGACCGCCATCGAGACGCCGAGGATCGCGTTGGCGCCGAGGCGTCCCTTGTTCGGCGTCCCGTCGAGCTCGACTAAGATCCGGTCGATCAGCACCTGGTCTCGCGCATCCGTGCCCTGCACCTCGCCGGCGATCTCTCCGTTGACGTTCGCGACGGCCTGGAGCACGCCCTTGCCCGCGTAGCGTCTCGCGTCGCCGTCGCGAAGCTCGAGCGCTTCCCGCTCGCCGGTGGACGCGCCGGAGGGCACGCCGGCTCTCCCCGTCGCTCCTCCGGAGAGCAGGACCTCGACTTCGACCGTCGGATTTCCTCGCGAGTCCAGGATCTCGCGCCCCAGGACACCTTCGATCAGAAAGCTCAAGGCCGCATCACTCCTTCACTTCACGCCTTCAGGAGGTCCTGCGCGGCCTCTGTCAGGGCGGCGACCTCCTGCACCGAGCTGGCCTCGACGTAGACCCGCGCCACTGGCTCGGTCCCGGATTCTCGAACCAGAATCCACGAACCGTCCGAGAAAATCAACTTCATTCCGTCCAGCAGGTTCACCGACGCCACGCGGATCCCCGCGAGGCTCTCCGGCGGCTCGGCGCGGCGGCGGGCGAGGGCCTCGCGCGCTTCGGGCGAAAGCGGCACGTCGACCCGGCGGGAAATAAACAGGCCGATGTCCGCCGCGAGGTCCCGGGAAAGCTCGCCCGGCGTCTTGCCCGTGGCTCCGACCATCTCGGCGACTAAGAGATCCGCGAGAATGCCGTCCTTCTCGGGAACGTGCCCCTCGACCGTCAGGCCCGCGCTTTCCTCGCCTCCGAGCAGGATCTCCCCCGCGATCAGCTTCTCGCCGATGTACTTGAAGCCGACCGGTGTTTCATAGAGCGGGACCCCGTACTTCGCCGCGATCGCATCGAGCGCGTGCGTGGTCGCGACGCTCCGCGCGATCCCTCCTCGGCGCCCCTTCCTCCCGAGAAAATCGTTGGCCAGCAGGGCGAGGATGTCGTTCGGCTGGATGTAGGCGCCGGCCTCGTCGCAGATCCCGAACCGGTCCGCATCCCCGTCACACGAGAGGCCGAGGCGGGAGCCGTTCGCGACGACGGCGCGCGCGAGCCCGACCAGCTCCCGTTCCCCGCACTGGGGCGACTGTCCGCCGAAGAGCGGGTCGGGTTTCGCATTCAGCGCTTCGACCTGCGTTCCGCAGCCGTTCAGGTAGCCGTCCAGAAAGCCCGCTGACGTACCGAACCGGAAATCGACCGAGAAACGCGGGTTTCCGCGGGCGACGTCGTCGCCACGCACTTTCCCGCCGAGATCCTCGAGATATGCGGGCACCGGGTCGAACTCGGCGACGCGTTCCGGCGCGGGCGGCGGCATCTCGGGGATCTCGGCGAGAAACGCCTCGATGCGCGAGGTGATCTCGGGAAGCGCGGGCGCGCCGTCGGAGGTCGAGAATTTGATTCCGAGATACTGCGGCGGATTGTGACTCGCCGTGAAATTCACCCCTCCGGCCGCGCGCCGGCGGCGGATCTCGAACGCAAGCACGGGCGTGGGGATCGGCCGGCTGGACATTTCTGCCTGAAAACCGGCCGTCTGCAGGATGCGAGCGGCCTCGGCGGCGAACCGTCCGGCCAGGAACCGGGTGTCGTACCCGACGAGCACGAGCTCCCCCTTCCGCCCCTCCGCCTCGAGGGTCCGCGCGATCGCGGCGATCACGCGGCGCGCGTTTCCAAAGGTGAACTCCTCGGCGAGAATGGCCCGCCAACCGGAGGTTCCAAATCGAATCGACACCATCGTGCTCCCCTCATGCTTCGCAGGGATCGGGAAGGAGACGGCCAGGGCCTGCGTTGCCGTGGCCGATGAACCCTGGAGCGGATTCTCGTCCGGTTCTACCGGGCAGCGGTGATGATCTCACTACGGGCCTGGAACCTCCGAAACGGAGCGCGGACCCTGCCGCGCGGAGGCGGGGCGTCCGCCTCGCCGGGCGCTGCACCGCCGCGGTGTTCGTCGCATTGACGCTCGCGTGCGCGGTCTCCGAGTCCGCGGGATGGACGGCCGCCGCCTCGCGCCGGTCGTTGAGGGTCCTCGCCCCGCGGCTCGACGGTCCTCTGACGGAAAAAACGCCCGACCCCTCCCGCCCGGGAGATCCCGTCAAGGCCGCTGTCTTCGACAGGATCAACGCGGACCGCGCCCGGTTCGGTCTCGCTCCGGTCTGGTGGGACGATGCGGCGGCGCGCGTCGCCGACACGTTCTGCGCGAGACAGATCCAGGAGAAAACCCGGGGGCACTTCCTGATGGACGGAGTTCCGCCCTATGCGCGAACCGGCTTTGCCGGCATCTTCGGTCTGCACTCGGAAAACTCCGTGTCGTGGATTACGACGGCGACAACGTTTTCCGAAACGACCATCGCGCTCGCGCTCTCCGGCCAGGAACAGATGATGGAGGAGAAGCCGCCGGCGGACGGCCACCGCGTGACGATCCTCGACCCGGAGGCGACGCACGTGGGCGTGGGCTACGCCGTCGCGGGCGGGCGTTTTCAGATGTCGCAGGAGTTTTTGACCCGGCGGATGGAGCGCGTCACCCTGACCGCCGCGCCGTCGGGCGGCGCCGACATCGTCGTCACCGGGAAGCCTGCCGCGAACTGGCGCCTGCGCTTCGTGACGATCGCCCGCGAGGAGCCGCCCTCGCCCCTGACCCGCGAGCAGGCGTCGGGCAGGACGAGTTACTCCTATCCCCCGCCGGGCCTCGCGTACATTCCCGAGGGCGTCCGGGGAGTGCAGGTGGTCGGCATGACGACCGACGACAAGGTACGCCTCCTCCCCGGGCACGAGTTCCTCTTCCCCTTCGCTCCCGACCGGCCAGGCCTCTACACGTTCGAGTTCTACCTGGTGCAGAGCGAGGGCTCACGCCCGAAGCCCGGAGGCGGCGCGACGATCTGGGTGGAGAGGGAATACCGCGCGGATCCCGGCGGAAGGCCGCTGTCCGATGCGGCCGTCCCGCCGGCTTCAAAGTCCGCGCGTTTAAAAGTTTCACGCCGCGGCCGTTAAACTCCGGCCTGCGAATGTTCACGATCCTGGTGATCTCACCGGACTCCTCCGAACTTGCGGCGCTGCTCGACAGCCATCCTTCCGTCGAGATCGTTCGGGCGAGGGACGCCGAAGAGGCACTGGAAAAGCTGGGCCGGAACCGGCGGGTCGATGCGGTCCTGTTGCTCTCCGGAACCGAGAACGCCGCCATTGCCCGTGAGATCCGGGAGGACAATCCCGCCCCCCCGCCTTTCTTCACTGTCCAGGGAGGAGGCGAGACCGAGCCGCCGTCCTTCCGGCTCCCGGCCGCATCGGCGGAAAACCTGGTGAAATTGCTGATCGGCCGGCTGAGCGGGACAGAGGCGCCTCAATCCTGAAGCCGTCAGTGTGTCCACCATGTCTCCGAACACCCGTCCACCATGTCCCCGAACACCTGTCCACCATCTGTCCGGGCTGAACACTCCCCGAGCGCGGGGCGAGGGGCAGAGCTGCGCCTCCACCACGATGGTGGCTACGCTCGCCCCGAGAGGAGTCTCCCGACCAGAGGGAGGGAGGAGCCTCTCGGGGCGGGAGCCGAAGCGAACGAAGGGACGAGGCGAACGGTCGAGGCCGCATCCGGCCGAGCCGTTCGCCGGTGCCTTCGCCGCGCACGGCGAAGGCACGTCCCGCAGTGAGCGAAGGCGACGGAAGCCGTGCTAAGGTAAGGCTTTACGGAGTTCCAATGTCTGGTTGTGGCGGCTGCACCACCGGTAACTCTTTTAATCCTGGAGGCCACTACGTCGGCATCCGGATCAACGAACACGAGGACGGGCGGGTCGTTTTCTGCGAGACAGCCGGTGCGACCCTGCAGAAGGGTCAGAGGGTCATCGTCGAGGGCGACCTGGGGCTCGAGTACGGCCAGGTGTCTACCCTCCACCCGCTGATCGTGAAGCAGTGTCAGCTCCGGGAGGCCCGTCGCCTCGTCCGGGTGGCCACGGAGGCGGACCTCACGAGCTACCAGGGCAAAGTCGACCGGGAGACGCGCTTTTACGCGGATACCCGCGAGCTCGCCTCCGAGAAACGTCTGCCCTTGAAGATCGTGAGGGCCGAGGAAAGTTTCGACGCCCGGAAGTACACGGTTTTCTACACGTCGGAGACCCGTGTCGACTACCGGAAGCTGGTGGCGGACCTCGCTGTCAAATACCCGACCCGCATCGAGATGCGCCAGGTCGGACCCCGGGACGAGACCAAGATGCGGGGGGGCCTCGGCCCGTGCGGGATTACCCTCTGCTGCTCCACCTTTCTGAAGGGCTTTCACCCCGTCACGATCAAGATGGCCAAGAACCAGAATCTCTCCCTAAACCCTTCCAAAATCTCAGGGATGTGCGGCCGGCTCATGTGCTGCCTGGCATACGAGGATGAGGGAGGAAGGCCCCCAGCGGAACCCGTCAACGGGGCCCGGAAGCCGGAGAATAATTTCCCCGAAGCCTCCGTTTAGGGACTCAACGCAGCCCCGCCTTTGAGGAGGCTCGAAAGAGACACCGTGCCGAAAGGAATTCCCGCGGGGGGCGCCTCCGACGAGGCCCCCGGAAACCGCAAGCTCATCCGCCCGAACCTCTCCGAGCTCTCGGAGCGATACCCGACCCGCACCTTCGCCCAGCGCAAGCAGACGCCCGCCGAGCAGACGAATGCCGAGAGCTATTACTACCTGAAGCAGATGGCCGCCAAGACCCCGATGGTGGTGGTCCTGACGGACGGCGAGCAGATTCATGGCTGGATCGAGTGGTACGACAAGCACTGCCTGAAGGTGAACCGGGAGCGCGGGCCGAACCTGCTCATCCCGAAGGCTTCGATCAAATATCTCTTCAAGGAGAGCGAAGCCGAGACGCCGCGGGGAAGCGGGAACCGGTAGCGGTCGGCTCCGCGCTTTCAGCTTTCAGCGAGAGCGCCCGGATCTGTTTTCCCCGCGCTGATTCACGAAAGCGATCCGGTCACGGGTCCGTCCGGTCCCCACCGGGTTTCTTCCATCGGGAGGCCTCGAGTTTCGGACCTCGGGCCTATCGAGCCCCGCGCCCGCTCAAAACGGCGGGCACCGTTTTCAGCAGGATTTTGAGATCCAGCATCGGGGACCAGGTGTCGATGTACTTCAAGTCGAGGGCCATCCAGCGGTCGAAGTCCACCTCGTTGCGGCCCGACACCTGCCAGAGACAGGTCAGGCCCGGGTTCATCGAGAGCCGCCGCCGCTGCCAGGGCTCGTAGTGCGAGACCTCCTCCGGAAGCGGTGGGCGAGGGCCGACCAGGCTCATGTCGCCTCGAATGACGTTCCAGAGCTGAGGAAGCTCGTCGATCGACAGGCGTCGGAGGATACGCCCGACGAAGGTGGATCGCGGATCCCGGGACATTTTGAAGACGGGCCCGGACATCTCGTTCAAGTGCGAAAGCTCGGTCAGGCGCTGCTCCGCCCCGGCGTCCATGGTGCGGAACTTCAAGAGAGTGAAATGCCGGCCGTTCAATCCACAGCGGACCTGCCGGAAAAAGACGGGTCCGTGCGACGTCAGCTTGATCGCCGCGATCGCGAGAAGCTGAATCGGGAGCGTCAGGAGGAAGAGGCACAGCGAGACGGCGAGATCGAGGGCGCGCTTGACCACCAGATGGGTCGGGTTGGACGGCGTCGTCGTGAAGGACAGGAGCGGCACACCGTCGAGCTCTTCCAGGACGGGCCGCGCCAGGACGTGCGGGAAGATGTCGAGAGACACGTGGGCCCGGACTCCGTGCCGCTCGGCGATCAGGAGCGCCTCTTCGTAGGCGCCGAGCTTCCCCTTTTCGATCACGAACACCACCTCGTCGACGACCTCACGCAGAAGAACGCTTTCGAGGTCCGTGATCTTGCCCGCGCACGGCCAGCGGTTGGCGCGGCGGATCTCTCCGCCGTTGTCATCGTCGAGATAGCCCATTACGCGAAATCCCCAGTGGGGATGCGCCTCCAGGAAATCGGCGAGTTGCGCGGCCTTCTGGCCGGTGCCGACGAGAAGCACGGTGCGAAAGTTGAACCCGCGGGCGCGGACCCAGCGTGACACGAGACGGAGCGCGACCTTTTCCGTCGCGAGAAACCCGAAGTTCACCGCGGCAAAAACGACGAGCAGCCACCGGCTCACGAATTCGAGTCGCAGGCCGTACACGATCAGGGCGAGCATCGCAGTGCCGCCGATTGCCACCTTCGTCGCCGCCCAGATTTCCTCGGCAAGCGGCAGGGTCCGATGGCTGCGGTAGAAGCCGGCAACCGAAAGCATCACGGCCCAGAACGGAAGGATCAGGACGAGCAGGAACAGATAACGGTCAAACGGGTGCAGCGGCCTGGGAAAGAGAGAAGGGGACACCGAGGTCAGCACCACGTGTCGGATCACGTAGGCGACCGGGAGGGAGAGCGCAGTCAGGGCCAGGTCTCCGGCCAGCACGCCGAGCGCGATCGCCCGGGCCTTCTGTTTCAGCATCGATTCGTCCCTGTTCGCCGTCCGGCGCGTCGGAAGGCCGGGATGTTATGAGATGGGAGTCCGGCCTTCAAGAAGGGCTTCGTAGCGATTGGCGACATCGTCCCAACGATACCGTTCTTCTGTCCGTTTTCTCGCCCGCTCTTTCCATACGGAGAAACCGGCCGGATCATCCAGTACGCGGGTCAGGAGTTCCGTCAGGGTTTCGGGCCGCCGGACGTCGAAAGGAAGCGCCGCGCCGGCCGCGACTTCCTCGTTTTCCGGCGACTGGTGGTAGCAGACCACCCGGCCGTACCCGAGCGCTTCGACCAGAGCGGGGTGTGTTCCTCCGACCTCGGTCGCCTGAACGTAGACCGCGGCGCGGGCGAGCAGCTCCCGATACCCTTCTCCGTAGATGCCGCCGGGGAAGAGGACTCGCGGGTCGGCGGCCGCGCGCACGCGATCGATGTAGGCGCGCGCATACGGCGCATCTCCCACGACGACCAGAGGAAAGGTCCCGGCGACCTTTCGATATGCCTCGACCACGGCGAGCGCGTTGTTCTCGGGCTCGAGCCGCGACACGTAGAGCACGTATCCCTCCGGGCGCAACCCGAGCGCCTCGAGAGTGGCAACGCCGGCCGGCGCCGGCAGATCGCCGCCGTAGGGAATGAAGACGGTCGGCAGGCCGTAGCGTTCCCGGTAGTACTTCTCGATGACGCGCGCGTCCGATACGACGACGTCGGGGAGGATCGTGGACAGGCGCTCCGACACCAGGTACGCGGCCCGTCCCGCGAAGCTCCACTTCCGCCGGTTGCGTTCGAGCCCGTCCACGTTCAAGACCACCCGCGTGTTGCCCGAGAGACGCGGGAGGAACGACGAAGCCGCGTTGATTGCGTTGCAGACGAGAACCCCGTCGTAGCGCTCGAGCGCCGCGTCGACCGCGGAGAGAGCCCCATGCACGACGGTGTCCAGGTACTTCGTCGGGATCGTCGGGAGCACGCGCACGCGCGCTCCGCGCCAGCTTTCGACCCCCGGAGACGCGTAGCGCGTCCGCGTGTACACCGTCACGTCGTGTCCCCTCGCGGCGAGACGGGCGGAGAGCTCCTCGGCGAGGGTTTCGAATCCTCCGTACCGGGCGGGAATCCCCCGGGTGCCGAGGATGGCGAGGCGCATCGGCAGAACCTATCAGCTCTCGGCGGCGAGACCGTCAGCAGCCGGTCACGGGGCGGCGGGAACCCGGCGCGGCCCGGCGCAGCGCCAGGATCTCGCGGCGCTTGGCCCACAGGCGCCGGCGATTTTTCCAGAGCCACGGGAACGCCGGCAGCGACGTGCGCTCGACGGTCAGGCACGCGCCGAGGACGATCAGGTCGCGCGCCAGCGTGGGGAGGAGTGTGCGCGCGGCCGCGCCGACCGACTGGTTGTTGATACGCAGCAGAAATCGGTTCTTGACCGAGTGGAAGTTGGCGGCCGCGGTCATCTGGCGCCGCCGCTCGGGAAGGTTGCGGCGCCGGTGGTACGCCACCGCGGCGGGGACGTAGAGACAGGTCCAGCCCAGGTTGCGCAGCCGCCACGCGAGGTCCGCGTCCTCGCGATAAAGAAAAAAGTCGGCGTCGAAGTATCCCGTGGAGATGCGGGCGCCCGCGAGCGCGTCCCGGCGGTACAGGGCCGCGGCGCCGCTCGCGCCGGTGATCTGCTCCTCCCGTCCGTACCGCCCGGCCGCAGGCTCTCCGGCGCCGCGGTCGAAGTGTCGGCCCGACGCCGTGAAGAGGATCCCGGCCGAGTCGAGCTCCCCCGTCGGCAGGAGCGCGAGGCCGCCGCCTCGTAACAGCCGCCCCGAAGCAGATCCGGCGTCGGGCCGTCCGTCCAGCCGCTCCACGAGAACCGCGGCGAAATCCGGCTCCAGCCGGCAATCCGGGTTGAGCGCGAGCACGTACCGGCTCTTCGTCGCGTCGATTCCGGCGTTCATCGCCGCCGCGAACCCCACGTTTTCCGGGAGCGCCACCACGCGGACCCCCAGGCGCTTCGCCTCGTCCCGGGAAGCGTCGCGCGAGGCGTTGTCGACGAGAAGCACTTCGGCCGAGACACCCTGCTGCGCGAGGGCGGACCCGAGCGAGATCGGGAGATCCGCGGCGTCGTTGTACGAGACGACGAGGATGGCGACGTCGTTCAACGACTCCCCCGCCGGAGACCGAAGGCCAGCATCAAGACCGCCGCATAGGCGCGCGCGGCTCCCGCTTTCGAGCGCGGCACCTGGCGGCGAAGGGGAAGCGCGGCCAATCGAAGCATCATTCCGACGACGAGGAGGGCGCGATATGCCGCTCGGGCCGGCCGCGAGTAGTGTTTTCGCCGGTACCGGAGCGAGTTGCGGTACAGGATCGGAAGAAAGCGCTCGTAACCGAGGCGGGCGGAGGAGACCCCACCGGCGTGACGAAACCGCGCCGCGGGCCAGTAGAGGATGGAGCCCTCCGCGGCGAGCCGCGCGCAGAGGTCCACGTCCTCGAACCAGGCGGGCACGAAGGACTCGTCAAATCCGCCCACCGAATCAAACGCACTACGCCGCACGGCGAGCGCGGCGGCCGCGGCCTGCTCCACGGCGAACGGACGCTCGCGATTTTCGTCCGCGTAGCGGGCGTAGCGTCGGCGCGCCCCGTCCGGACGCAGGTGCTCGCCGAGCAGAAGTTCGCGCGCGTCCGACGCGAGCCGGGGCAGCCGCCGAAGTTGAAACGTGAACTGATCCTCGTTTCCGGGCGGCGCGAGCGGGCGGCGACCCACGGGCGGCTCCTCCGGCTCCGTGTCCAGCAGCCGCGGCGCGAGGGCCGCAGCCTCGGGGTGCTCCTCGAAACCCTGCGCGAGCGCGGCGAAAGGATCTCCGTCCCCGCGCGTGTCCGGATTCAGGAAGAGCAGGACGTCCGCGTCCTTCGCCGCGGCCGCTCCCTGATTTGCGGCGGGGCCGAGTCCCCGATTCTCGGAGTTCACCAGAACGACCGCGTCCGGCCACAGGGCCCGGATTCGTTCCTCCCGGATCGACTCCTTCCCGTTGCCGACCGCGATCACGAGAACGTTCAGGTCGCGCCGGGCCGACCCGGCCCGGCACGCGGCGAGAGAGCGAACGGCCTCTTCGAGATCGTCCGCGTCGCGCCAGGAGACGAGGACGGCGGCGATGGTTCGGATCCTGGTGGCACCGGCCGCGGAAGGAAGCGGCGCGGCAGGCGGGCGAGCGCTCACCCGGCGAGTCGGTTTCGGCCGGCAGGCCCCTGCGGGCCGCCCGAGGCGGTTCCCGTGCGCGGCCAGTCTGCCAGCCGGCGCGCTCCGCCCGCAGAGGCCGGATTCGCGCGCGAAGCGAACGCGAGCGGGGCCCAGACGGAAAGGAGAAGAAGCGGCGCGCGCCAACCGAGCGCGCGCGCGTGGGCAAGGTCTGCACGGAGAAGGCGCGGTGCCTCGCGGCGTAGAAGGCCGGGCTCGAAGTTCCGGAACAGGGTCCGCCACCGGTTTCTCGCCACCCAGATCGCGCGTTTCCAGGGGGTGCGCGACCCGGTGCGCGAGCCTTCGTGCCGGGCGATCGCCGCCGGCTCGCACGCAAACCGCCATCCCGCGCGGACCAGCCGCAGCGAAAGGTCGACGTCCTCGTAGTAGGCGAAAAACGACGGCTCGAAGACCTCGGCCGGCCCCGCCACGTCCTCGAGAGCGTCTCTCCGGTAGAGCGCGGCGGTCGCCGAAACGCCGCTCACTTCGAAGGCGCCGTCGGATACGGAAGCGGGATCGCCGCCGCCGAGGAAGGGCACGGCCTCGCGGCGGGAGTTCCAGTCGAGGCCCGCGGAATCGATGCGCTTCGCGTCCGCCGTGAGAACCAGCCCCTGCACGGCGGCGAGGCGGTCATCGAGGGCCAGCCGCGCCGCCAGCCTCGCGACGTAATCGGTGGCCAGGGTGGCGTCATTGTTCAAAAGAAGAATGAAGGGCGCGCGCGTCCGCGCGATGCCCTCGTTCGCCGCTCCCGCGAAGCCGAGGTTGCGGGAAAAAGCGATCACCCGCACGGCGGGCGTCTCGCGGGCGAGTCTCTCCCGCTCTGCCGGGCTCGAAGCGTTGTCGATGACGACGATCGAAAGATCGATTTCCGTCTGGGCTTCGAGGGAACGGAGGGCCGCAAAAAGCGAGTCGCCTCCGTCGCGATTCACGACGACACAAGCGACCTCGGGGAGCTGGAAGGGAGGGCTCAAACGGTTGACTCGGACAGCGGCGCGATGTAAACCGGCGTCGATCATGTTAGCACGCGAAAGGCTTCGGTCGGAGGCGGAGGCTCTTCTCCGAGAGTTCCCGGAGCGGTATGCGGCCTCCGGGATCGGCCGATTCGTGGAGCTCGACCGCGAGCGGCGGGAGAGCGTCACCCGGCTCGAGGAAAAGCGGCGTCGCCGCAACGAGCTGACGGCCGTTCGCGCGAAGCCCGACCCCGAGATCATCGCCGAGATGAAATCGCTCAAGGAGGAGATCCGCTCGCTCGAGGAAGACGTCGAAGCGCGCGAGAGCGAGCTTGCCGCGGCAGAGCAGAGCATACCGAACGCTCCGCATGCGAGCGTGCCTCGCGGGAAGGACGAGACGGCGAACCGGGTCGAGCGGACGTGGGGAGACCCGCGGCGGTTCGACTTCGCCCCGCAGCCGCACTGGGACCTCGGGCCCGCGCTCGGCATCCTCGACTTCGAGCGGGGGGTGAAAATCGCCGGTTCGCGTTTTACGGTCCTGCGCGGCGCGGGGGCGAGGCTGTCCCGCGCGCTCGGCACCTTCATGCTCGACCTGCACACGCGTGAGCACGGGTACGAAGAGATTCTCCCGCCGGTCCTGACGAACGCGGAGTCGCTCTTCGGGACGGGGCAGCTCCCGAAGTTCGAAGACGACCTGTTCAAGACGCGCGAGGGGATGTACCTGATCTCGACGGCGGAGATCCCCGTGACGAACCTGCATCGCGACGAGATCCTCAAAGAGGAAGCGCTGCCGATCCGCTACACGGCGATGACGTCCTGCTTCCGCTCGGAGGCGGGCGCGGCGGGACGCGACACGCGAGGCATGATCCGCCAGCACCAGTTCGACAAGGTCGAGCTCGTCGCGTTTTCGAAACCGGAATCCTCCTACGAGATCCACGAAGCGCTGACGCGCCACGCGGAGGAAGTCCTGCGCCGTCTCGAGCTTCCCTATCGGGTGCTCACGCTCTCGACGGGCGACATGGGGTTCAACCCCGCCAAGACGTACGACCTGGAAGTCTGGCTGCCCGGGTTGAACGAGTACAAGGAGATCTCCTCCTGCTCCAACTTCGAGGACTTCCAGGCGCGGCGCGCCTCCATCCGCTTCCGCCGCGCGGAAGGAGAGAAGCCCGAGTACGTGCACACGCTGAACGGATCCGGGCTCGCGATCGGGCGCACCCTCGTCGCGGTCCTCGAGAACTACCAGAAGGCGGATGGGTCCGTCGAGATTCCGACGGCGCTGCGGCCGTACTTCGGCGGCGATCGCATCGCGCGTCCGTAACAGGCGGCCTGCCAGCGGTGGAGACAGCGGAGTACCAGCGCAACTACGAGCTGGAGCAGGGCTACTGGTGGTTCGCCGGCGTTCGCGCGATGGTCCGCCATCTCCTCGCTGCGAGCGGCGCCCCGGGGCGACTCGGACGAGTGCTCGACGTTGGCTGCGGAACCGGCGCGCTGATCGACGAGCTCAAGGGGCGTTCGGACAGCATCCGGGGCGTCGACTTCTCGCCCGAGGCCCTGCGGTTCTGCGCCCGTCGGGGATTGAAGTGCGTGGCGCTTGCCGACGCGCGAGAGATCCCGTTTCCCGACGCGTCGTTTGACGTGGTGACCGCGATCGGGCTGATCGAGCACCTCGAAGACGATGACGGATTCATCCATGAGATGCACAGGTTGGTGCGCCCCGGCGGGCTTCTCGTCCTGCTGACGTCCTCGTTCCCGTGGCTCTGGAGCATGCACGACGTCGCGAACCAGCACCACCGCCGGTACTACCTTCGCCCGCTGCGGGCGCGGCTCGAAGGAGCGGGATTCGAGACGGTCAGGTTCTCGCACATGAATTTCCTGCTGTTCCCGCTTCTCGCGCCGGCCCTCCTGGCGCACCGCTGGATCGTCGGGCTCGAGAGCGCGCACCCTCAACGGATCATGCCCATGGCGCCGCGGATCGTGAACGTGCTCCTGACGGCCGTTCTGCGGCTCGAAGCGGTTCTGATGCGGAGACTCACGCTGCCGTGGGGAGTTTCGATGATCGGCTCGTTCCGCCGCTCGCCAAATCAGGAGCGCTGAAGGGATCGCTTCGAAGAGCCGCGCCGCGAATCCGGCTTGATCAGCCCGACGGCAGAGAAGCACTAACTGCCTGCGGGCCCCCTCACCCCAAACCCTCTCCCCGAGCGCGGGGAGAGGGAGTGCCTTCCCCAGCGGCGGCGCGCAGCGCCGAACCGCTGGTTTGAACTCACTCACCGATCTCATACACTGAGCGGCTCGCGAGCGCACCGGAGAGGTGGGTGAGTGGCTGAAACCAGCGGTTTGCTAAACCGCCGTAGGGTTAATACCCCTACCACGGGTTCGAATCCCGTCCTCTCCGCCATACCTCGCCCGGATCCCAAGACGGCTACACCCGAAGGGGAGAATCCGCCTCCTTCATTTTAATCGTCCAGCGAGACACGCAGATCCCCTGACGGCGCCAATGGCTCCGCCCACCGCCTACCTGCGGGGTCCCCTCACTCCAACCCTCTCCCCGAGCCCGGGGCGA
>JBBSGZ010000074.1:0-19269 GCA_038253555.1 Thermoanaerobaculia bacterium | reverse complement strand
CTAGGAGTCTGTCCGAGTAATGCTAAAAACCGAGATCTCGGGGGTACTGAAACCCCTCGGCACGTGACGATCGGGCGTTAGGGGCCAACTGTGGCGAAAAAGAGTTTTCACTTTCTCTCGTTTTCGATTACCTGGACGGGCTCCTAGGAAGCGCCCGGAGTCACCGGGTTTTGCCGCTTTTCGCCAGACTCCCGGGTGCGTGCGCCGCGCGCATGCTGCACCCGGCGGGCGATCTCCCGAAAAAGCGGTGAACCCGACGGGACAAACGGTCACACCCCCGTCATCCCCTCCCACTAGACTGCCGGGGTGTCCCGGACTCTCCCTCCTGTCCGCATCCTGATCGTCGAGGACGAGCCGAAAACCGCGGCGACGCTCCGCCTCTACCTCGAGCACGGGGGTTTCAGCGTGCAGGTGGCGACCGATGGCGCCGCGGGTCTTCGCGCCGCGCGGCGGGAGCACCCCGACTTGATCCTCCTCGACGGCATGCTGCCGGAAATTGACGGGCTCGCCGTCTGCCGCGCGCTGCGCTCCGAATCGGACGTGCCCATCGTGCTCCTGACGGCGCGGACGACGGAAGACGACAAGCTCCGGGGGCTGCAGCTCGGCGCCGACGATTACGTGACGAAACCCTTTTCGCCGCGGGAAGTGGTAGCGCGCATCCGGGCGGTCCTGCGCCGCTCCCGCCGGGACGAGGGCGACGTCAAAGGCGTTCTGCGAACGCGCCACGTCCTCGTCGACCTCGACCGGCGCGAGGCCTCGGTCCGCGGGCGCGCGGTGCTCCTCCCGCCGGCGGAATTTGCCATCCTCGCGGCTCTGGCGCGGTCTCCCGGCCGCGCGTTCACCCGGGAGGAGCTCGTCCAACGCGCCTTCGGGGCGGAGTACGACGGTCTCGACCGCACCGTCGACGCCCACGTCATGCGTCTGCGGCGGAAGATCGAGGTCGCCGACGAGGACCCGCTCGTGGTCACCGTGTTCGGGGTCGGTTACAAACTCGCGGACGAGTCTTCGTGATGCGGAGTCTCCGCTTCCGGCTCCTCGCCACGACGGCCGCCGTGCTCGCCATCGTCCTGGGCGCGCTCGTGCTCGTCTCGAGCCGCCTGACGCGCGTCGAGTTCCGGAAATTTCAGGACGTCGTCGTCGTCGGACGCCGCGACAACCTCGCTCCCGCTCTCCGCTCCACCGTCGAAGGTGAATACCGGCGGGCCGGAAGCTGGAAGACCGCTGACGCCGCCGCGGCGCGGGCGGCCGCCGCGCTGCGGCGCGACATCTTCATCCTGGACGCGGCGGACCGGCCCGTCGGCCGCTCTCCGGGTCTCGCCGGTGCCTCGATCGAAAGGGGCCCCGGGGGAGGACTCCGCGTCGAGTGGGCGGGTGGCGGAGCGCGGCGGATGCTGTTGCTCCAGGCGCCCGGAGTCACGATCACCGATTCCGCGGGCCTCCCCGTCGGCAGAGCGTTTTCCCTGGATCGGGAGCCGGCCGGTCCGCCCGACGTCCGCTCCCTGAATCGATGGCTCGCCGCCGCGGTGGCTGCCGCAGGCGTGGCGGCGCTCCTCCTCGTCGCTGCCGTCGCACGCAGGGTCCTCAAACCGATCGAAGCGCTGACGGCGGCGGCGCGAGAGATGGAGCGCGGAGATCTGAGCCGGCGTGTGGAGGTTTCTTCCCGGGACGAGGTCGGGGAGCTGGCGCGGTCCTTCAACGCGATGGCCGACGCCGTGTCGAGAAATGAAGCGCTGCGCCGAGCGCTAGTCCACGACGTCGCCCACGAGCTTCGAACCCCGCTCACCAACATCCGCGCGCAGATCGAGGGGATTCAGGACGGACTGACGAGGCCCGACGCTTCGGTGGTGAATTCCATTCACGAGGACGCGCTGCTCCTGGAGCGGCTCGTCGACGATCTCCAGGACCTGGCTGCCGCGGAGACCGGTCAACTGGGATTGCGCCCGCGGCGCATCGAAACCGCCGGGGCGCTCGCCAGCGCGGCCGCGGCGATTGCGACGGGCGCGCAGAACGAGGGAGTGACCGTTTCCGTTCGCGCACCTGAGGACATTCCCGCTGTTCGCGCGGACCCGGCGCGGCTGGCTCAGATACTAGGCAACCTGCTCTCGAACGCGGTGACGCACACGCCTCCGGGAGGGCGCGTCGAGGTCGGCGCCACGCGCCGCGGCCACGAGGTCGAACTCTTCGTCTCCGACACCGGAACTGGAATCGCTCCCGAGCATCTGCCGCACGTCTTCGAGCGGTTCTATCGCGCCGACCCCTCGCGCACGCGCCGCTCCGGCGGAACGGGGCTCGGCCTCGCGATCGTTCGCCAGCTGGTCGAAGCACAGGGCGGCCGCGCCCGCGTCGAGAGCAAACCAGGAGAAGGCGCTCGATTCGCGTTCACCCTGCCGGAGGAGTCCGAAACCGGAACCGAGCCGCAGTTAAGTTAGTAGCTGGAGGGACGGCCCTCATTTGAAGCCCTCTCCCCGAGCGCCGATCGTGGTCGCGAACGCGCAGCACCGACCTGCGGGCCCCCTCACCCCAACCCTCTCCCCGAGCGCGGGGCGAGGGAGCAGAGCTGCGCCGCAGCCATGATGGTGGCTAAGCTCGCCCCGAGAGGAGTCTCCCGACCAGAGGGAGGGAGGAGCCTCTCGGGGCGGGAGCCGCAGCGAACGAAGGGGACGAGGCGAGCGGTCGAGCCCTCAGGGCGAGCCGCTGGCCGATGCCTTCGCCGCGCACGGCGAAGGCACGTCCCCGAAGTGAGCAAAGGCGACGGTTGGCGACGGTTGGTCACACTCCCGTCATCCCCTTTTTCTAGAGTCCCTCGAGTCAAGGAGGTCGGGCATGGGAACACGGCTCCTCTCGGTGAGCTTCGGGATCACCATGGCGTCGATGGTCGTGGGTCTTCCCGCGGAGGCCGCTTCAATTGGAAGTGCTCCGATTCTCGAGGCACGCCGCGCGCGAGAGATCGCGACGGCCGCCGCGGATTCGGTCGACAGCATGTACGTCTATCCGGAAATCGGCAAGAAGATCGCGGATTCTCTCCGGGCGCGTGTGGCGGCGGGCGGTTACGACGCCGCGGCGAGCGCGTCGCGCTTGTCGGACCTGTTGACCCGCGACCTGCAGGAGATCGGCAACGACCGTCATCTTTCGGTGCGGCTCGATCCTTCCGACTCCCGCGAAAGCGTCATTCGACGGGTCGAAGGCGGCGGCGCATCCCCGGGGGCGGGGGCGGGCCCGGTCCGGCGTCGCGTCGGACCCGCCGGAGGCTCGGGCGAGGCGAGGCGGCGGTCCAACTTCGGGTTCAAGGCCGCGGAGCGCCTCGATGGGAACGTCGGCCTGTTGGACATCCGTGAGTTCGTCCCTCTCGAGCTCTCGCGTGACACCGCCGCGGCGGCCATGGCATTCCTTGCCGGATCCGACGCGATCGTCGTGGACCTGCGCGAGTGCCCCGGGGGCGCCCCGGACGCGGTCTCTTTTCTGGCGAGCTACTTCTTCGGGCCGGAGCGCCGGGAGCTCTTTTCGCGCTACGACCGACCGATGGACGAGAAGACGACGGAATACACGGAGGAAAATCTTCCGGGCCGCCGCATGCCGGACACCGACCTCTGGATCGTCGTCGGCCCGAACACGGCTTCTGCCGGCGAGTCGTTCGCGTACCTCCTCCAGCAATTCGGACGCGCCACGGTCGTCGGCGAGCGCACGGCGGGCGCCGGCCACAACAACGTCCTTCTTCCGATCGGCGAGGGGCTCGTGCTGTCGGTCTCGGTCGCGCGCCCGATTCACCCCCGCACCGGAAAGGGGTGGGAGGGCACGGGCGTGCAGCCGGACGTCCGCGCGTCCGCTGCCGACGCGCTCTCGACCGCGCACGCCGCGGCGCTCCGCCGGCTCCTCGACCGGGCGTCGGATCCGAAACGCCGCCGGGAGCTCGCCTGGGCCGTCGAGCGCGTCGAGTCGTCCCGAAGTCGAATCCGCCCGACTGCGGCGGAGCTGCAGGTTTACGCGGGCAGGTACGGAGAACGGCAGGTGACCGTCGAAGAGGGGCGCCTGATCTGCCGCACAGCGACGGGACGCGCGCGATCGCTCGTTCCGGTCAACGGAAATGCCTTTTTCTGGGACGAACAGACACGGGCGACGTTCGAGCGTGACGGGGCCGGACGACCGGCGCGCCTGCTTCTGGAGAAAACGGACGGAGGTTCGGAAATTTTCGTGCGCGACGATTCCTCGCCAGTCGGCTCACAGAAGGAGACGCGATGAAGACCATGCCCATCCTGCTCATCATGTTTTTCGGAAGCGGGGCCGTCCTGCCGGCGGCCGTTCCCGCGGCCGGCGGGGCGCGGCCGGCTGTCAGCATTCCCGACACGAAGGAAGGCGCGCACATTCGCGCGTTGCTCGCGGCGCTCGATTCTCCCGACGGCGCGGCGGTGCCGTATTTCGTCGAAACGCATTTCGACGCGGCGGCCCTGAAGGATCTGCCCGCGGCTCCGCGGATCGAGCGGATCCGGGGGATGGCCGCCCGGCTCGGACGCCTGGAGCTCCTTCGCATGCTGCCGAAAGCCCCGGAGGGCCCGTCCTTCCTGGCGCGGTCCAGGAAGACGGGCGAGACCCTGACCGTGACTCTCGAGCTCGCCCCCTCCGGAGCGCGCGGGATTCGAGCCATCCGCGTGGAAGCCGGCGGTCCGGAGGAAGCCGGCCCCCCCCCGGAAGCGCCGAAAGCCTCGGACACCGAAGTCGTCTCCGCGGCCGCGGAGTGGCTCGACAAGCTGGCGGTTTCAGACCAATTCTCCGGCGTCGTCCTCCTGGCGCGCAACGGCATCCCCATTTTCCAGAAGGCCTACGGGATGGCGAACCGTGAGCTCGAGGTTCCGAACACCGTCGACACCCGTTTCAACATCGCGTCGATCGGGAAGCTGTTCACGAGCGCCGCCATCGCGGGCCTGGTCCGCGGCGGGCGGCTCGCCTATTCGGACACGGTCGCGAAGTGGCTGCCCGGGACGAAGATTCCTTCCGCCGATCGGATCACGGTGGCGCAGCTGCTCGAAATGCAGTCGGGGCTCGGCGACTTCTTCGGGCCCGCGTTTGCCGCGGCACCCAAAAACCGCATCCAGGAGCTTTCGGATTACCTGACTCTTTTCGAGACCCGGCCGCTCCAGTTCGAGCCGGGGAAGGGCCGCGAGTACTCGAACGCGGGGTATGTGGTCCTGGGACTCATCATCGAAAAGATCACGGGAAAGACGTATCGCGAATATGTGCGGGAGGCCGTCTTCGGGCCGGCCGGAATGAACGACACGGGACTCTTCGCCGCGGACGAGATCACCCCTCACCGCGCGGTGGGATACACCCGACAGGACGCCGGGGAGGGTCCGGCGAGCGGCCCCCGTCGTTCGAACGTGTTCCTTCAGCCGGGCCGCGGCAGTTCCGCCGGGGGCAGCTTCTCGACTGCGGGGGACCTTCTCAAGTTCACGATGGCCGTCAAACGCGGGGACCTCTCTCTGGCCGATCCGGGCCACGACGGCTCCCGTGACGGGGCCGGAGGCTTCGCCGGCGGCGCGCCGGGCTGCAACGCTTTGGTGGAATGGACCTCCGACCGATCCCTCGTCGCCATCGTCCTCGCGAACGACGATCCGCCCATGGCGGTGAACACAGGCCGCCGCCTGTCTCAGTGGATGGGAATGCAGTCCAAAGGTCGGGTCCCGGCCCAGCCGGCACGATAAGCCCGGGTGTAGAAGCCCGGGGTGGCGCGAAGGACGCAGCGATTACCTGCGGGCCCCCTCACCACAACCCTCTCCCCGAGCGCGGGGAGGGAGGTGACGGGATCACTCCGCGGGAGCGAGCGGCAACGACGCGTTACCCGGCGTTCTCGAGCACCATCGCGTGGCCGAGCGCGCCGGCGGCGCAGACCGTCAGGAGTCCGAACTGTTTGCCAGAGCGGACGAGCTCGTTGGCGAGGGTCGTGACCAGACGCGCGCCGGTGGCCGCAAACGGGTGGCCGATGGCGATCGAGCCGCCGTACACGTTCAAAATCATGGGATCCACTTCTCCCAGAGGCTCGGCTCGGCCGAGCTTCTCGCGCGCGAACGCGGCGGAGGCGAAGGCCTGAAGATTCGAGAGCACCTGCGCGGCGAACGCTTCGTGCATTTCGACCCGCCCCATGTCCGACAGCTTCAGGCCTGCGCGGTCAAGAGCCACCGGGGCTGCGTAGGCGGGTCCCTGCAGAAGCTGGTCGGAAGGGTCGAGGGCCGAGTAGGCCCAGGAGCGCAGATAGGCGAGCGGGCGCCTCCCTTCCGCTTTAGCGCGCTTCTCGGACATCAGAAGCACCGCCGAGGCGCCGTCTGTCAGAGGCGACGCGTTCGCGGCGGTCACGCTGCCGTACTCGCGATCGAAGACCGGTTTCAACTTCGCCATCTGCTCCAGGGAGCTGTCGCGGCGGACGTTGTTGTCGGTGGTCTCCATCGCCTCGTATTTCGGCGGGATCGGCACGGGAAAGGTCTCGGACCGGAGGACCCCGGCATCCCACCCGGCGGCGGCCCGCTGATGGCTGCGCAGCGCGAGCTCATCCTGCGCGGCGCGGGAGATTCCATTCTCCTTGGCCATTTTCTCGGCCGACTGGCCCATGGACAGCCCGGTCGTGTATTCCGCGATCGCGGGGGGATTTGGCGCGAGCTCCGCCAGCCGGAATCCGGCAAATACCTTCGCCTTCGCTCCCGCGGATTTTGATCTGGAAAGGCGCATCAGGCGGCGCGTGAACTTCCGGGAAAACAACACGGGGATGTCGGAGAGACACTCCGATCCTCCCGCAATCACCGCGTCCGCGAGTCCGAGCGCGATCCGCTCCGCCGCATCCGTGATCGCGCGGTTCGAAGAGGCGCACGCCATCACCACCGAGGAGGCGGGAACGTGCATCGGCAGGCCCGCTTCGAGCACGACCTCGCGCGCGATGTTCGGCCGCGCGATAGAGGGAATCACCGTGCCAAAGATCAGCTCGTCCACGGCATTTCCGTCGAGGTCGTGCCGCGCAACGAGCTCCTTGACCGCCATGCCCCCGAGTTCGACGGCGGTCAGATCGTCAAAGGACGTCCCCGAGCGCACGAAGGGCGTCCGGATGCCGGCGACGAGCGCCACTCGGCGCGGGGCAGGAGCGAAGTGGGCCATCCGGCCGAGAGTACCGCAGCGCCAGGGCGTCCTGAGGCGTCGCTTCCGTCGGACGGTCGAGCTGTCAGACGCTCGGAAACGAACGGAAACGCAAACCCGAAAACCCTGTTACGCCGCTTCTGGGAGCTTCGAGAGCATCCGAGCGGCCTGCCGCCACTCGCGCCGGGCCACCCCGATGGAAGCCTTGTACTCGCGGAAGGAGGAATCCAGGCTCCTGGCGAGCTCCGAGGATCTCCGGCGTCCGCGCACGACCATCTCGCGCCGGCGCTCGTCGATCTCGTGCCAGAGAGCGGAAGCGCGCTCGAGTGCGAGGTGGGCCTTGTCCATCCGGAGTCTCACGGCCTCGTCAATTTCGGACGGCGCGAAGCGAAGCCGTTCCTCCGCCCGGGCGAGATTCATCCGGAGGCGCGACTTCTCGATGACGGCGCGAGGCGTCGCCTTGAGATCGGCGGCCAGCCCCGTGAAGTGCAGGGACGCAATCAGCCATTTCGTGGGGTCCCACTGCCACCAGCGCACGCCGTTGCGGAAGTCCGCCGGGAACTTGTGGTGGAAGTTGTGGTACCCCTCGCCATTGGTGAAGAACGCCAGCAGACCGTTGTCGCGGGCCGAATTCTCCTCGGTGTAGGGGCGCGTCCCGTAGAGATGCGCGACGGAGTTCACGAGGAAAGTCGTGTGGTGAATGAGGGCGATCCGCAGAAAGCCGCCCCAGAGAAGTCCCGCGAGGGGGCTCCCGAACATCGCGCCGATCGCGGTGGGGATTCCGAGACCGGCGATTATCCCGATCGCGTGGGACCAGCGGTACTGCCAGCTCACCATGCGGTTGCCAGCGAGGTCCGGAACATTCTCGTAGGAACGCTCCGACGGCTCCTTGTAGAAGAGCCAGAAGATGTGGGCCGAAAGCCCGCCGCGGCGAATGCTGTACGGATCCCATTCCTTGTCGACGTAGCGGTGGTGGTCGCGGTGGTCCGCGGACCACTTGAGGACCGAGTTCTGCAGCGCCATCGCGCCGAAGAAGAGGAAGAACGCCTGCAGAGCGGGATGGGCGGTATAGCTCTTGTGGGAAAAGCAGCGGTGATACCCCGCGGTGACGGAAAAGCTGACGAGGGAGAACAGGACGAAGAGCAGGACGGGCTGCCACCACTGAACGCCGTTCTTCCAGGCGTACAGGGCCGTGCCGAGCACGCCGATGACCGGCGTGAGCGACAAAAAGAGAATGTTGATCCAGTCCTTTTGCTTGACCTGCTCGTCCATGGTTTTCTCCGGGATACCGCGGCCGCAGGGGCGCGGCGTGTGTGGGACCGTTCGATTCAAAGGCATTCCAAGGATACCACGGGGTCTTTCGCTTTCTCCCGCCAGGAAAGGTGTCCGGACTCTTTCGCCGGGGTCTCCGCCAGCCAGACAACGCCCGCACGGGGCCGATTGTTCCTCCGATATTCTTTCAGTATGAAAAAGATCCTCGCGGCGGTCCTGGCGGCGGGCTCCTCGTTCTCTCTGGCTCTCTTCGCGGCACAATCGGCCCCCGTGAAAGGGTCGGTCGTTTCAGACATCGAACAGCGGCTCGGCCGCTGGAAGACGGTCGATCTGCCTTTTCGATCCGAGTCTCTGACCGCCCGCGAGCGGCAGCTCGTCGAGAAGCTCGTCGCCGCCAGCCGGGAGCTCGAAAACATCTACTGGCGTCAGGTGGATCCCGAGGGCCTCGCGCTCTTTCAGTCGCTTGCGCGCTCCACGGACCGGGCCGACAAAGCGTTGCGCCGTTATCTCTGGATCAACGGCGGACGCTACGACCTTCTCGACGAGAACCGTGTGTTTGCGGGAGGCGGGAAGACGCCCCCCGGACGGGGCCTCTATCCCCCCGATCTGACGCGCGCCGACATCGAGGCTTACGTCAAGGCGCACCCGGACGAAAAGGCGGCGATCTATGGCGAGCGGACAGTCGTCATGCGCGACGGGGATCGGCTGAAAGCGATTCCGTACCACGTCGAGTACCGCCCCTGGCTCGAGCGCGCCGCCGCGTTGCTTCGGGAGGCAGCGGACCTTTCGTCCGATCAGGCATTCGCGAAGTTCCTGCGGCTTCGCGCGACGGCCCTTCTCACGGACGACTATTACGAGAGCGACCTTGCGTGGGTGGACCTCGTGGACCCGAAGTTCGACGTCATCTTCGCGCCTTACGAGACGTACCTCGACGAGCTGCTCGGCGTAAAGACGTCCTACGGCGCCGCCGTGCTGGTGCGTAACGAGGGAGAGAGCCGCAAGCTTTCTCTCTTTCAGAAATACGTCCCCGAGATTCAGGACGCGCTGCCGCTCGCGCCCGAGGACCGTCCCTCCAAGAGGGGGCGGCGGGCTCCGATGGAGGTGATGGACACGCCTTTTCGTGCGGGCGACCTGCGGCACGGGTACCAGGCCGTGGCCGACAATCTGCCGAATGACCCGCGCGTCCACGAAAAGAAGGGAAGCAAGCGGATCTTCTTCAAGAACTACATGGACGCGCGCGTCAACGAAGTGATCATTCCGGTCTCGCGCGTCCTCCTCCGCGAGGACCAGGCGGCGAAGGTGACCGGCGAGGGCTACCTCGTCGGGGTCCTCATGCACGAGATCAGCCACGGACTGGGCCCGGCCTTCGCGCGACAGGGTGGAAAGAAGCGGGACATCCGTGAGGCGATCGGCCCCGCGTTTTCGGGACTCGAAGAGGCGAAGGCGGATGCCGGCGGCCTCTTCGGGCTCGACTGGCTGATCCGCCACGGAGCTCTTCCGAAAGAACGGGCGGAGGAGTACTACGCGTCGCATGTCGGAGGCATTTTCCGCACGGTGCGTTTCGGGACGGGGGAGGCGCATGCCCGGGCCGAGATGATGGAATTCAACTTTCTTTCGGAGAGAGGCGCCATCTCCCGCGATTCAAAATCCGGCCGCTATGTCATCGATTTCGCCCGGATGCCCGGCGCGATTGCGGCGCTCGCGAAGGAGCTTCTGGAGATCGAGGCGACCGGGGACCGGGCGCGCGCGGAGGCGTGGTTCAAAAAGTACGGAGCGATGCCCGCCGAGCTCGCCGATGCGCTGAAGGCGACCGCCTCGATTCCCGTCGATTTCGATCCGCGCGGGAGCTTTCAAGAAGACGCGAAATAGGCCGGGGCGCCTCACGCCTCCTTCGGGTGACCGTGGAAAGGGCCGGGATCGCGGGGTTCAGCGCGGGGCGTCGATCTTCGCGCGTCGTTCGAGCTCCGTGACGACGCGGTCGAGCTCCTCGACGAGGGGGTGGGGACCCGACTCCTGCAGGCGGCTCGTCACGGCCCGGTAGTACCAGAGCGTTTCGTGCCGGGGCGCCGCGAACCGGTCCCACACGCGCTCCCCCTCCCGCCGGAGGTCGGAGAGCACGGAGCGGGCGTTATGGAGCTTGTCGGCCGCCGCCACGAGCCGCACGGAGGCCGAGGCGCCCGTCAGACGCTCGATGAAGCGTTCCTTTCGCGGACGCCACGCCGGTTTGGGATTTTCGTCGGAATCGGTACAGCCGTCCACGATGTCTGAGACGCGCGGCCCGAAGCGGCGCCGGATCTCCTCCGCCGTCGGCGGCCCTCCACAGTCCTCAACGGCATCGTGGAGGAGCGCGGCGATCGCCTCGTCCTCGTCGCCGCCGTTCTCGAGCACCAGCGCCGAGACCGAGAGCAGGTGCGCCAGGTACGGGATATCCGAGCCCTTGCGCCGCTGTTCACGGTGGCTCGCTCGCCCATACCATCGCCCGATCGAATCGGTCCGAGAGAGAGGCCCGCGCTCGGGCTTCCCTTTCCATCGGCTCCACGAAGATCACGCCTCCTTTTAACAGACCGGAGCGCCGCAGTCCTTCCCATCGGCCCTCCGACCCTGAAAAACATCCTCCTCATTGCCCCCGTGGGCGCCGGGCCCGGTGTCTGGTGGCACCGTCTTTGCGGCCGACACCAGGGGGATCGAAGGGAGAGCGGATGCACGAGCAGAAAACGGGATTGGGAGCCCGGGTCGGGGTCCCGAACGGGCTGCCGAGCGGGCGATCCGGCGCGAGGAAAGTCCGCTACGGGGTGGTCGGGCTCGGCTGGTTCGCCCAGGTCGCGATCCTCCCCGCGTTCGAGCACGCCGGGCGCAACTCGGGGCTCGTAGCGCTCTTCTCGGACGATCCGGAGAAGCTCCGCAAGCTCGGGCGCAAGTATCGAATCGGCCCGGAGCGGCAGTTCCGGTACGACCGCTATGACGAGGCCCTCCGTTCGGGCGATGTCGACGCCGTTTACATCGCGCTCCCCAACCACCTGCACCGGGAGTACACGGTGCGGGCGGCGCGCGCGGGCGTTCACGTGCTGACGGAGAAGCCGATGGCGGTGACCGAAAAGGACTGCGAGGCCATGATCCGGGCGTGCCGCGACAACGGCGTCCAGCTGATGGTGGCATACCGGCTTCACTTCGAAAAGGCAAACCTCGAAGCGGCCAAGCTCGTCCAATCCGGCAAGCTCGGCGAGCCGCGTCTCTACAACTCCGTTTTCTGCAACGACGTCAAGGATCGGGACAACATCCGTCTGAACTCGATCGAGAAGGGAGGCGGGACCCTGTACGACATCGGTATCTATTGTTTGAACGCGGCCCGTTCTCTCTTCCGGAGCGAGCCCGAAGAGGTGTTCGCGTTTTCGGCGAGCAACGACGAGCCGCGATTCCGCCAGGCGGACGAGATGACGAGCGCGATACTCCGGTTCCCGGGAGATCGGCTGGCGACGTTCACCTCCAGTTTCGGCGCCGCCTCATCCCACCACTACGACGTCTTCGGCACGAAAGGCCATCTGCGCGTCGAGCCGGCGTTCGAGTTCGCCGAGGGGATGAGCCACCGGGTGAAAATCGGGGAGAGGGTCCGCGAAAAGACATTCCAGAAGCGCGATCAGGTCGCGCCTGAAATCCTGTCGTTTTCGGACTGCGTGACGACGGGCCGGGAACCCGAGCCTTCCGGTCGCGAGGGTCTCGCGGATGTCCGGGTCATCCGGGCGCTCTACCGCTCGGCCCAGACGGGCCGCCCCGTGAAGCTTCCCCACTTCGAGAAGCGGAAACATCCGGGGATCGAGCAGGAAATCCGCCAGCCTCCGCTTCAAAAGCCGAAGCTCGTCCACGCCGGGGCCCCGTCGGGGAAGAGCTGAGCCGCGAGCCGTCCGGAGCTCCGGCGCGCAAACACGCAGAACCCGGTCGCAAACTCGACTGAAAAATGAAGCACAACCTGTCTCTCTGGCGGAAAGTTCTGACTCAAACGTGGGTCCGCTCGGGAGAGCACCGCTCGTTGACGGAAAGCGCCGCGCTCTCCTTCTACACACTCTTCTCTCTCGCCCCGGTGCTGGTCGTGGTGATCGCGGTGGCGAGCGCGTTTTTCGGCGAGGACGCGGTCCGGGGCCAGGTCGTGCGGCAGTTGGGCGATCTCATGGGCGCGGAGCAGGCGCAGATGATCCAGGCCGTTCTCCGGCGGGTCGCGCGCGACCGGAAGGAGGGGCTCGCGGCGGTCCTCGGAGGTGTGGCGGTTCTGCTCGGCGCCACGGCCCTTTTCGTTCAGCTCCAGAGCTCCTTGAATCGCGTCTGGGATGTCGCTCCGCGGAAGGGGCACGTGATTTCGACGCTCCTCCGCAAGCGCCTGGTCTCTTTTGGCGTCCTGCTCGGGTTTGGTTTTCTCCTTCTCGTCTCGCTCGCGCTGTCGGCGGCGATCGCGGGACTCCAGGATTGGATTGCCCGGCGGTGGGAGATTTCGTCCGCGCTTCTGCAGTCGGCGAACCTCGGCGTCACCTTCGTCATTTTCGCGGTGCTGTTCGCAATGATTTATCGCATCCTTCCCGATCGCGAGATCGCCTGGAAGGACGTGGCCGTAGGCGCGGTCGCCGCGTCTCTGGCGTTTCAGGCGGGCAAGTGGGCTTTCGGGCTGTACGTCGGCCGCGCCGCCCTCGCGTCACCGTACGGCACGGCCGGGGCCCTCGTCGTGATTCTCCTGTGGGTGTACTACGCGACCACTGTCCTTCTCCTCGGCGCCGAGTTCACCCGGGCGCACGCCACAACGGTCGCAGGGTCGGAGCCGCAAGCCTCTCCGGGCGCCAAACGCGTCCGGGAAGTGCGCGAGGAGATCGGAGAGCCTTCGTAGCCGTCGCACTTTCTCCTTTGCCCGAGGTCGCGGAGTCTTCTGACATTTTCCCGGGAAGCAGGCAGGATAGGGTCGGAACCCGGATCGACTTCGACTCCTCGGGGGCTGTGCGGGGCCGCGTCGAACCGATGGAAGGCGACAGGATCGCGGAGCCACGCCGGTCGTGAAGGTGGTCGGCAAATAGCGTCGTTTCAGGCCCAGTCCGATGGTGAATTCGGCGGCACCAAAAGATGGAGAGTGCCCATGCAGCACCCGTTCCTTCCGCTTCGCTTCGAGCGGTTGACGGTCGACGAGTCCCGGCAGAGAGGCCGGCGCTTCCTGGAGACTCTCCGCATGCGCCGCACGGTGCGCGACTTCGATCCCGAACCGGTGCCGGCCGATGTGATCGACACCGCGATCGAGACGGCAGGAACGGCGCCCTCGGGCGCAAACCGGCAGCCCTGGAAGTTCGTGGTCGTCCGGGATCCCGACGTGAGACGTCGGATTCGCGATGCCGCCGAGGCGGAGGAGCGCGAGTTCTACGAGCGGCGCGCCACCCCGGAATGGCTCGCGGACTTAGCGCCGCTCGGCACCGACTGGCGAAAGCCCTTTTTGGAGAGCGCTCCGTGCGTCATCGCCGTCTTCCGCATCGACTACGAACCGGCACAGCTCGCCGACGGAACCGAGCGCAAACACAAGAACTACTACGTCGGAGAATCGGTCGGCATCGCGGTCGGGTTCCTGCTCGCGGCGCTGCATGCTGCCGGCCTCGCCACGCTGACGCACACGCCGAGCCCCATGCAATTCCTGCGGGAGATTCTGGGTCGTCCCAGGCACGAGCAGCCGTACATGCTGGTCGTTGCCGGCTACCCCGCGGCAGACGCGCGCGTGCCCGACCTGAAGAAAAAAAGCCTGGAGGAAATCCGCGAGACAGTCTGACGGCTTTCTGGACACCGAGTCCAACTATCATTCCCCCGTGCGGGAGACGGCTCTCCAAATTCCTATTTTTATTGCATCGGTCCTCATGTTTGCCTGTGCCGGCGGACGGATAGTCCTCCGCGAACCGGAATGGGTGGCCGGACCGCGCGGGCGCCTGCGCGTCGATGCGGGCGGTTCGGGCAAGGGTGTGCCTGTCCTTCTCGTACATGGGAACGGAGGGAACCGGACCTCCTGGGCGGCGACGCTCGCGCATCTGCGGGCGACGCGGCGCGCCGCGGCCTTCGACCTTTCGGGAATGGGAGAGTCGGAGCTTTCCTCGGGCTCGCTGGTTTCCGTCGAGGGGTTCGCGGAGGATGTCGGCGCAGTCGCCGACGCGCTCGGATACAGACGGTTCGTGCTGGTCGGCCACAGACAGCTATGGAGGAGCCGTCGTTGCGGCGTATGCGGGGCGGCAGCCGGATCGCGTGGGCGGCCTGGTGTTCGCGGACTGCGCCGGCGACCTCCACCGGACGCCCGCCGAGTCTCTCGAGCCGATGCGGCGCGGGCTGCGCGAGGACTACGCCGGCTTCACGCGAAAATGGTTCGAAGGGATCCTTGCCGGCGCCCTCCCCGGGACGCGTGCCAGCGTGCTCGACGCGCTCGCGCGCACCCGCCCGGAGGTCTTCGTCGGCGCGACCGAGGCCCTGTACCGCTTCGACATGAACGCGGCCCTCGCTCGATACGACGGGCCGCGCCTTTCCATCGCGTCGATGCTGTTCGACAACCCGGTCGCGATCCACAAGACCCCCCCCCCGCGTCCCCGTCCGGCGGGTGGAATCCGCCAGTCACTGGCTGATGTTGGACCAGCCCGACGGCTTCCAAAGGGAGCTCGACATCTTTCTCGCCGGTATTTTGCCCTGAAGACAGAACATTCCGGCCTCGGCGCACGTCTCTGCCAGAGAGAGGAACCGGGGCCGAAGGTCTCGGTTCCCGGAGGAGGACCCATGCATTCCTTAAAGACCATCGCCCTCGCCACCGCGATCGGCGCCGCCGCGTGCGTCGCCCGCGCAGACTCCCGCGTCGAAAAAGCCCTCACTCTTGCCCCCGGAGGGAGTTTCACGATTCGCACGGACCTCGGGGGAGTTCGCGTCGTCGGGACCGACCGGCCCGGTGCCCGGCTGGTCGTCACCTCCACGCGAGACGACTTGAACGACCTGCTGAGCTTTCAATACGACGAAGGTGCGGGCTCCGCCTCGGTCATCGCGCGGAAGCGTCACCCCATATCCTTCTTCGGGAATCATGGCAATTCCGTCCGGTTCGAGATCGAAGTGCCGGCGCAGACACGCGTCCAGGTGGACACGTCCGGCGGCGCGATCAAGGTCACTTCACTTCGCGGAGACACGAAGCTCGGCACCTCCGGCGGCGGGATCGAGGTCCGGGAGCACACCGGCGAGGTGTCGGCCAACACGTCCGGCGGGGGGATCACCCTCTCTCACGTTCATGGCCGGTGCCGTGTGGAAACGTCCGGCGGCGGAATCACCGCAGACGCGATCGACGGCGCCGTGGACGGCGAAACGAGCGGCGGCTCGATCCGTTTCGATGGAATCACCGGCGACATCAAGGCGCACTCCTCGGGCGGCGGCATTCACATTCGGGAGGCCGGAGGGCGCGTCGAAGCGGACACCTCTGGCGGCTCCGTGCAGGTGGCGTTCACGAGGGCGAACGCGCGCGGCGGCTCGATCGAATCTTCCGGCGGAGGCGTCACGGTCTCGGTCGATCCCTCCGTCGGCCTCGCGATCGACGCCTCGGGCAATTCCGTTCGGGCGGACATCCCGATCACGGTGCGGGGAGAGATTTCACGCCGCCACCTGAAGGGCCTCCTGGGGTCCGGCGGCGAGACGCTGCGGCTCCGGACCAGCGGCGGGTCGGTGCACATCCTCCCGCTCTGAGGGCCGGCGACACCGCGCCTCAGTCCGGGGGATCCGGGGGCAGAGGGGGCTTGCGCCATTGCTCCGCGACCCGCCAGAGAAGCTCCCCGAATTTCTCCGGCTCCTCGAAGAGAGGCGCGTGGGCGGAGCGTTCGAACCAGACGAGCTCCTTCCGGGGCGCGGAGAGGGCGCCGAGCCAGCCTTCCGCCAGCTCGGGGATCGTATTTCCGTCGTGCCGCCCGAGCGCGACGGTCACCGGCACCTTCAGGACCTGGACGCGGTCTCGCAGGTCCACGGCGGCGAACTGGGGCTGCAGGATCTCGTAGCTCGTCTGGTAGGCCTGCCAGTAGTTCTCCCGATCGAGCGGCTCGTATTCGGCGGATTGCGCGAGCGCGACGAGAGAGCTGGCGCGGAACGGGTTCGAGCCCGTTTTCTCCGCCGCGAAGCGCTCGGCCCACGCGAGGAGGACGAAGGACCTCTCGAAAAGGCCTGGCCCGTCGTAGGGAGGCGGACCCGCGTCCTCGAGGTTCGCGATCGCACTCTGCTCCTTGCGCTCGCGGGCCACCGTGAGCGTCCGCTCCCACGACCGCCGGTCGTTTTCGGGCGCGCTGATCACGGCGGCGACGGCGACCAGCGCGGCGAATGGTCCGGGATCCCGGCTCACCGCCAGGGTGGCGAGCATGGAACCGAAGCTGTGGCCGACGAGGATCACTTTCCCGTCGTTCGACCGCGGGGCCAGGAGGCCAGCCAGCTCCACGGTGTCCTCCACCAGACGCGCGACCGTCATCCCGCTGCGGGGCTCGATGGCCCGCCAGGACTTCCCGGCGCCGCGCTGGTCCCACGAGACCACGGTAAAGCGCGACGACAGGCCCGGGGCAAACCGCGCGAGCCAGGGGGTCATCGCCGCTCCCGGACCCCCGTGAACGAACAGGAGCAGCGGCTTTGCCGGCGACTCTCCCTTCACGGAAATCCACTGCTCCGCCCCCCCCAGACGAATCCTTTCCACGCCGGGATCCTAGCCTTCCTCAGTTTTCGTGCGCCCCGGAACGCGAGACCCGCACAGGCGAAGGTCTCGACGGGCGTCTCCGCGGGGGCCGGCCGCGTCTAGAATCCCGCCATGAGCGCCGACCTTCCCGTCGCGGTCGTCGGCGCCGGTCCGACCGGGATCGCCTGCGCGATCGAGCTCTCCCGGCGCGGGATTCCGGCGGTCTGCTACGACCGGGGAGGGATCCTCGACACGATTTACCGCATGCCCGAAGAGATGCGCTGGTTTTCCACGCGTGAGCTTCTCGGCATCGCGGGAGTTCCGTTCGCGGGGCCGGAACCGCATCCCACGCGGCTTGACACTCTCGCCTACTATCGCTCCGTCGCCGAGGCCTTCGACGTCAGAGTCGTCCCGCAAACGGAGATCGTCTCGATCCTCCCGCGCGCGGGGGGCGGCGTGCGCGTCTCCGCTTCTCGCGAGCAGGAGCCCTTCGAGTTCGAGGCCGCCGCGGCGGTGGTCGCGAGCGGCTTCTTCGGGAACCCGAAGCGGCTCGGCGTGCCCGGCGAAGATCTTCCGGTCGTTCACCGGCGGTACGTCTCCGGGTATCCGTTCCACGGCCGCGACGTCGTGGTCGTCGGCGGTAAGAACTCGGCGTCTGAGGCCGCGCTCGACCTGTATCGCCACGGCGCGCGCGTCACCCTCGTCGTCCGCGGCGCGGCGCTCTCCGAGCGCGTGAAGTACTGGATCAAGCCGGACCTCGAAAATCGCATTCGCGCCGGTAGCATCGCGGCCTGGTTCGACAGCCGCGTGCTCCAGATCGAGCCCCACGCGGCGCGGCTGTCAACACCGGGCGGGGAGCGGAGGGTTTCGACGGACGCCGTGTTCCCGCTGATCGGGTACGAGCCCGATTTCGCCTTCTTCGAGCGGTGCGGCATTCGTCTGGAGGGCGGGAGCCGCGCCCCGGCCCACGACGCGGCGACGCTGGAATCGAACGTTCCGAACATCTATCTGGCGGGAGCGCTCCTCGGCGGAGAAGAAATCGGCCGCATCTTCATTGAAAACAGCCGACATCACGCCACGATGATCGCTGACGCGATCGCGGCTCGGGCGGGAGAATCGAAAGGACCGGCCGGGCCTGCCGCCGCAACTTCTTTCCCGGCGTTCCGTACCTCGCTCGGAAATGATCCCGACCGCTGACGCGATGCGACGGGACCTTTCGACACTCGAGCTCCTGCGGAATCCGGCGGCGGCCTGACGACCATCGCGCTCGTTTCCGTCCTCGAGGCACACTTCTCCGCCGTGCGCGCCGGAAAGAGAGCGATGCGCCGCGCCATCCCCCCGGCGCGGATCGATTCTCAGCCCTGAGAAGCCCGCTGGCGCGCTCCGCCCTCCAGACGTTGTTCGGAGATTAGAAGCCCCAGAGCGCGAGCTCGTTTAAGAGGTTCGAGACGTCGGGATGTTCGGCGAGCTCGCGATACAGCCACCCATGCTGCTCGCGGACGTCGGTCAGCCCGCTCCGGAGCCCCTCCGCGTTGCGGGACGAAGCAGCGGACCGGAGCGACGGACCGGCGCGAGCTCTCGTCCAGCCGTGCCCCCACGTTGCGGTCCAGCGAATCGAACGCCTCTCGCACTCTCTTTTCGTGATCTTCCGAATTCGAGTCGACCATCAGACCTCCAGCGGGGCATTCTCCCACTGCCGTCGCCTTGGGGAAGAGCTCGGGCATCAATCAGAAACGGGAGAGAGTCGAGAGGCAGTGCGAGAAGCGCGAACGACTTCCCCCTCACCCGCATTCTCTCCCGGATGGCGCTATCCGCGGCATTGATGAGTGCGCCTGCGGGCCCCTCACTCGAGCCCTCTCCCCGAGAGCGGGGACGCCGCAAGCAAGCTCTGTTCTCTGCGCCACCCTTCCACGTGAGGTCCGCCCCTCACTCGAGCCCTCTCCCCCGGCGCGCGGGGCGAGGGGGCAGAGCTGCGCTTCAACGACGAGGGTGGCTAAGCTCGCCCCGAGAGGAGTCTCCCGACCAGAGGGAGGGAGGAGCCTCTCGGGGCGGGAGCCGAAGCGAACGAAGGGACCAGCCGGGCGGTCGAGCCAACAGGCGAGCCGCCCGGCGGTGGGGGGGGGCCGCGGGCGCCCGGCGGGCGCCCGGCCGGGGGGGGCGGGGGGCGGGGGGGGGGGGCGGGACGGCGCGGGGGACTGGGGGGGGGGGGG
>JBBSGZ010000073.1:0-19291 GCA_038253555.1 Thermoanaerobaculia bacterium | reverse complement strand
CGCTGGCCCATAATGGATACCTCGCTCCATGGCATCGGATCGGCCCTCCTGAGCCCAATCTTCCGCCCGTAAATGTGTCCACCATGTCCCCGAACACCTGTCCACCATCTGTCCGGGCTGAACACTCCCCGAGCGCGGGGCGAGGGGGCAGAGCTGCGCTCTAACCACGAGGGTGACTAAGCTCGCCCCGAGAGGAGTCTCCCGACCAGAGGGAGGGAGGAGCCTCTCGGGGCGGGAGCGTGAGCGAACGCAGTGAGCGGAAGCGACGTGAGCCGGGCGGTCGAGCCAACAGGCGAGCCGCCCGGCGGTGCGTTCGCCCGCAGGCAAACGCAGGTTCCGCAGTGAGCGGAGGCGACGGTTAGACGACCCGATTCCGGCCCCGCGACTTCGCCAGGTACAGGCTTGCGTCCGCGCGGCCGATCGCCGGACCGGGCTCGTCCTCGCCGAGCTCGAGCTCGGCGACTCCGGCCGAGATCGTCACCTGCCCGACCTCACCCACGCGAAGCGCCTCGATCGCGCGGCGCACCCGCTCGGCGAAGAGACGGGCGCCGTCGAGACCGACGCCCGTCAGGATCACCAGAAATTCCTCGCCTCCCCAGCGCACGGCGGTGTCGCCCCCCCGCGGCAGGCCGGAGAGGCAGCGGCTCACTTCGCGGAGGACCGCGTCGCCGGCGAGGTGCCCGTGCGAGTCGTTGACCCGCTTGAAATGGTCCACGTCGAACAGCACGAAGGCGAGGGGACGGCCATAGCGCCGGGCGTCTCGAATCTCCCGCAGCGCCGATTGCTCGCCCGCCTTCCGGTTCTCGAGCCCCGTCAGCTCGTCGATCAGCGCGCGCTGTTCCCGGCCGGAGGCGAGATCCGAGTCGGCGCTGATGTCGTTGAACAGCACCAGCACGCCGTGCCCGCTCGGAAGGCTGACCGGGCGGCTCACCCAGCGCAGGGACCTCCACTGAGGAAACTGGATCTCGAATTCCCCGCGCGCCTCTTCGACCGCGGCGGGCGAGTCCCGTGTGCTCCGGTCCAGGAAATCCGGCGGCTCGTTGGAGGACCTTCGCAGGTCGCGGACGAACTGCTCCCGGGTCATCCTCTGCAGCCGGTCGGCCGGGATATCGAAGGCCGCCGCGACGGCGGGATTGGCGAACAGGACGCGGTCCGCGTCGAGGAGGAGGACGCCGCCTTCGAGCCCCGAGAATGCCGCCTGGAGGGCGCCATGCGCCGCCTCGAGCGTCCGCCGAAGGGCGCGCTCGGAGCGCAGCTCTTGCCGCAGTCGAGCGACCTCGTCGACCGCGCTGATCCCCGTTCCGGGAGGGCCCTGAGTCATCGGTTCCATCTTAGACCCTCGACTTCGGCGCGGCACCGGTCCGGAGGCCGAGAAGATGGGACCGCCGCGGTTACCGCGGGCCGGAGCCGGCGCGGCGCGGATCTTCGGTGCGTCCCTTCAGCTGCCCGCACGCCGCTTTCGCATCGGGACCGCGGCTGCGCCGCACCGTAACGGGGATCCCGGCGTCGGAGAGCCGCGCGGCGAAGCGGTCGATCGCGTCTTCGGATGGTCTCTTCCATCCCGGCAGGTAAACCGGGTCTTCGTTCAGGGGGATGACGTTCACCTTCACGCGAAGTCCGCCGAGCAGCCGTGCGAGGCGGCCGGCCTCCTCGGGAGAATCGTTCACGCCGGCGATCAGGACATACTCCGCGGTCATCCGCCGGTGCGATTCGAGCGGCCACCTCCGCATCGCGGCCACGACTCCCTCGAGGGGATACGTTCGCGTGATCGGCATGAGCCGGATTCGGGTCTCCGTATCGGCGGCGTTGATCGACACCGCGAGGTTCGGACGGCGTTCCCGGGCGGCAAAAAGGGGGAATCCGGGGGTGATGCCGGAGGTCGAGACCGTTACCCGCCGCGGCGAGACTCTTTCGAACAGCACGTCGAGGGCGCCGGAGACCGCATCGGGATTCAGGAAGGGCTCGCCCATTCCCATGAAAACCACGCGGAGCCCTTCCGCCGTGCGGCCCCTGTCGTCTAAGACCGCATAGAGCTGGCCGACGATCTCGCCGGCGGAGAGGTTCCGGCCGGCGCCGAGGCGGCCCGTGACGCAGAACGCGCAGTCCACGGCGCAGCCCGTCTGTGACGAGAGGCAGACGGTAAATTTCGAAAGAGGGGAAGCGGCCGCCGGAGAGACTCGGCCGGGCGCCGATGGCGGAACGGCCCGGCCGGCCCTCGCGTCCTCGAACTCGTTGGCCTCCGAAAACGACCGCGTCCCGGGCATGAAGACGGCCTCGATCAGGGCGCCATCGCCCAGCCTCAGGCCGTATTTCACGCTGCCGTCGGAGGAAGCCTCGCGCCGGGATATTTGTGGAAGCGCCAGGGGAACTTCCCGCGCGAGCCGCTCCCGCAGCCCCGCCGGAAGCTCCCGAATGAGGGCGTAGTCCCGGTATCCCTTTCCGTGAAGGGCCTCGAAGATCTGGCGCCCGCGGTAACGGGGCAGCGACCAGGATTCGACGTGGCGCTCCCAGAGAGAAGCCGTGGCGCCCAGAGGATCAAGAGAGGAGGTCATTCAAAGTTGTCGGCGGGGCCGCGTCGAACGGAGCTCGCCGGATGGAAAATCGAAACTCGCCGGCGATCTCGCCGCGCTAGTCGCTTCTCGAGCGAACGGGGCGCCGGGCCGGGGCCGCGCGGCGCCGGACCGGTCTCCGAGAACGCACCTTGCGGGTGGGATCGATGCCGAGCGCCTTCAAGAACCGGAGGTCCTTCACGTTGATGCGGAAAGCCGCCCGCTCTCCAACGAGCGTCTCGTCCGCTTCCCTGCCCGACGCGACGGCCGAGAGGCGCCGGCGTCCACCGCCCCGAGGCTCGCGTTTATTCACGCCGACTTTCGCGTCGAGCACCATGTACAGGTTGTACCCCTCGTCGCGGATGCGCTGAATGGATTCGTGCACGCGGCCGGATCCCGAAATGGACTCGTTGATCGCCTGTCCGAGTTCCTTCAGCATCTGGCGGAGGTGGTCGTTCAATTCCATGGCCGCGGCGATTATCGCTTCCACTTCTCGGAAGCGTCAAGGCGAAGAAAGCGAGCGGTTGCTGTTATAATGCTCTCGCTCACGACCTCCGCGAATGCGCCGTTCTTCGGGCGCTTTTTTTCGGCGGATCGCGCGCACCTCTCGCTGATAGCCTCGCTCCTGTGAGCGCCGCGTTCTCTTCGTTCTCGCACCTCGAGTGCACCCGGTGCGCCGAGCGTCTGCCGAAAAACGAAGGCGCGAATCTGTGCCCGAAATGCCGGGGACCTCTTTTCGCCCGGTACGCGCCGCCGCCGCTGGACCCCGGAGCCGTGTCGGGCCGCGCGCGATCGATGTGGCGCTGGAACGAGATGATGCCCGTCGAGAATCCCGCGAACGTCGTCTCGCTCGGCGAAGGCGGAACTCCCCTCCTCCAGGCCCCGCGGCTCGCCTCCGCCGGGGGATTCACCGACCTCTGGATCAAGGACGAGGGAAACAATCCGTCGGGGTCGTTCAAGGCGCGCGGACTCTCGGCGGCGGTGTCTCGCGCGAAGGAGCTCGGCCACACCGCCATCGCCGTGCCGACCGCGGGGAACGCGGGCGGCGCCGCCGCGGCGTACGCCGCCCGCGCCGGGATCGCGTGCCACGTCTTCATGCCCGCCGACACGCCACCGGTGTTCCGCGTCGAGTGCGAACGGTACGGGGCGACGGTAACGATGGTCGACGGCCTGATCGACGCCTGCGGGAAGCTGGTCGCGGAGCGCGCCTCCGTCGAGGGGTGGCACGACGTCTCGACGCTCAAGGAGCCGTACCGCGTCGAGGGCAAGAAGACGATGGGATACGAGCTCGCCGAGGACTTCGGATGGAAGCTCCCGGACGCCGTCCTCTACCCCACGGGCGGCGGGACCGGGTTGATCGGCATGTGGAAAGCGTTCGAGGAGATGGAGGCGCTCGGCTGGATCGGGGCCGCACGGCCCCGCATGTTCTCGGTACAGGCCGCCGGCTGCGCGCCCATCGTGCGCGCGTTCGAGCAGGGGCAGTCGGTCTCGGAGAAGTGGGAGAACGCGGCGACCTACGCGTCCGGCCTGCGCGTGCCGAAACCCTACGCGGATGACCTCATCCTCTCGGCGGTGCGGGCGTCGGGGGGGACCGCCATCGCCGTCGACGATGACGCCATGCGTCTGGCGAGCGACGAGATCGGCGCCCGCGAGGGGCTCTTCGTCGCCCCGGAGGGCGGCGCGGTCTGGGCCGCCGCGAAGTCGCTTCGCGATTCGGGAGATCTCGATCCCGACGCCCGCATCGTTCTCTTCAACACCGGGACGGGTTTCAAGTACCTCTGAGAGACGGTGCGGGGCCCCGCCGGGCGTCCGAACCCCCGTATAATGCGCGGTTCCATGAAGTACGCCTCCCTGCGTTCCCGTCTCGACCCGATTCTCCCGACGGTCGAGAAGCCGGGGCGGTACATCGGGATCGAGCGCAACGTCATCCGCAAGGACCTCTCCGCCGCCGCGGTGACGCTCGCCCTCGCCTTTCCGGACACCTACGAGATCGGGATGAGCCACACGGGACTCAAGATCCTCTACGAGCTCGTCAACCGTCGTCCGGAGCTCGCGTGCGAACGGGTCTACGCGCCGTGGACAGACCTCGAGGCGAAGATGCGTTCGAGCGGCATTCCGCTCTTTTCGACGGAGTCCTTCGCCCCGGCGGCCGATTTCGACGTGCTCGGCTTCTCACTCCAGGCGGAGGTCAACTACTCGAACATCCTGAACATGCTGGACCTTGCCGGGATCCCGGTCTGGCAGCGCGACCGGTGCGACGGCGATTCGCTGGTGCTCGGCGGCGGACCGTGCACCGCCAATCCGGAGCCGATCGCCGACTTCTTCGACGCGTTCCTGGTCGGCGACGCGGAGGAAGCCCTGCTCCGGTTCCTCGACGCCTACCGCGTCGCGCGCGATGCGGGCCTCCCCCGCCGGGACCTCCTCGCGCGCCTCTCGCAGATCGAGGGCATCTACGTGCCGTCCCTCTACGACGTCTCGTACTTCGAGAACGGCCGCATCTCCGCGATCACGCGCAACGACCCGCGGGCGCCGGAGACCCCGAAGCGGACCTGGGTGCCGGTGTTGAAGCCCGAGTACTACCCCGAGAAGCCCATGGTGCCGTCGGTCGAGATCGTGCAGGACCGGCTGGGCTTGGAGGTCATGCGCGGGTGCACGCAGGGCTGCCGCTTCTGCCAGGCAGGGTACTGGTACCGCCCCGTCCGGGAGCTCGACCCCGACGACGTCGCGGCGATGACCACGAAGTTCATCGCGGAATCGGGCTGGAGCGAGGTGGGGCTGCTGTCGCTTTCGACGGCGGACTACTCCCAGATCGAGCCCCTCGTGAAGTGCCTCGCGCCGCAGCTGTCGGATCGGCGCGTCTCGATCTCGCTCCCCTCGCTTCGGGCGGAAGCGTTCTCCGTCGGACTCGCGGACGCCGTCTCCGAAGTCCGCAAGTCCGGATTCACATTTGCCCCGGAAACGGGGTCGGACCGGCTGCGGCGCGTCATCAACAAGACGTTCACGAACGCCGACATGGTGCAGGCGGCGGACTTCGCCTTTTCCCGCGGCTGGGACCTGATCAAGGTGTACACGATGATCGGGCTCCCCACCGAGACGTCTTCCGATCTCGACGAGCTGGTCACCCTGGTGCGGGACATCCTGAGGCAGGGCCGCCGGCACGGCCGGAAGGAAGTGAACGTTTCGATCGGATCGTTCGTCCCGAAATCCTGGACGCCCTTCCAGTGGGCGCCGTTCGACGGCGTCGACCTGCTCGAGCGCAAGCTCGCTTACCTGAAGGACCGCTTCCGCCCCGTGCGCGGGGCAAAGATCAAATGGCACGAGCCGCGCGAGGCGGAGATCGAATGCGTCCTGTCGCGCGGAGACCGCCGCATGGCCCGCGTGCTCCACACCGCCTGGACCTCGGGAGTTCGCTTCGACGGCTGGAGCGAGCACTTCCGCTACGACCTCTGGATGAAGGCCTTCGACGCCGAAGGCATTTCGAAGGACTCGTACCTGCGGGGCTACGACCTCGACGAGATCCTGCCCTGGGACATCCTGGACGTTTCCATCCGCAAGCGCTTTCTTCAGATCGAGCTCATCAAGGCGAAGAAGGAGATGCGCACGGAGGACTGCAAGTGGGGGCACTGCTATGCGTGCGGCGTCCCCGGCAATGGCGAAGACACGGTGCTCGCGACCGCAATGGCAGGGCGCCTGCCGGCGGCGATGGATTCCGCGCGGGCGTCGGATCCCGCCTCCTACCGCGACGTGGCCAAGGGCGCGGCCTACCGCCAGAAGGCCCTTCCGGACCTGCCGTCGGCCGTTCGCGGCCCGCGCACCTTCACGGGAACCCCGCGACGGTACCGGGTTTCCTTCGACAAGACGGGCGACGCGCGGTTCCTCTCGCACCGCAACACCATGGACGTCTTCGAGCGCGCGATCCGCGCCGCGGGTCTCCCCGCTCGTTACAGTGAGGGTTTCAATCCGCACATGAAGCTTTCCATGGGCCCGGCGCTCCCCCTCGGAATCGAGAGCCGGCACGAAATCTTCGATCTCGAAGCCATCGGCCCGTTTCCCGGCGACGCCGCCCGGCAGATCGAGGAGAAACTGCCGCCCGGGATCGGCGTCCTCGAGGTGAGGGAGCTCGGCCCCGCCGAGCGCGCGCTCTCGCGCTCCGTCAAGGGGGCGCGTTATGCGGTGCGGCTCGGCTCCGACGAGCACCTCGCCCGCGCCGGGGACGCCGTAGCCAGCGGCTGGAGCGCCTCGGTCCCAGCGCTGCGGTCGCTCTCGATCGAGACCGGCCCCGAGGGGGCGCGGCTGTTCTTCGAAGTCAATCTGGATCAGGCCGCCGGCGAAACATCCACCCCGAAGAAGGTTCTCGAAGCCCTGCTGGCGATCGCGCCCGAGGACCAGGCGATGCTCTCGGTGACACGCGAGGCTACGGTCCTCGGTTAGAGCGCGAGCGCCCCATGCCCTTCCGCATCACCGTCTCCGCGAGGTTCGAAGCGGCCCACAACCTGATCGATTACGCGGGCGGCCCTGAGCCCCTCCACGGGCACTCGTACCGCGTCGAGGCGGTTCTCGAAGCCCGGAGGCTGCAGCAGCACGACCTCGCGGTGGATTTCGTGACCGCGCGCCAGGCGCTCGATGTCATCGCCAGAGAGCTCGATTATTCGTACTTGAACGAGCATGCGGCGTTCGTCGGCCGCAACACGTCCGCGGAGAATCTCGCGCGTCACTTCGCCGATCGCCTCGAGGCGTCCGGTGCTCTCGGCTGGTCCCGGGTCGCCGAGGTCACGGTCTGGGAGGGGCCTGAGAATCGCGCCACCTGGGTGCCTCCCCCCGCCTGAAAGATCCGGGAGACCGCCGTCCGGCGCACCGCGCTATCATCGCGATCTCCGCCGGACCGAGTCGTTTCCAAATTTCGTTTCGAGTCCTTTCGGCTGGAGAAACGGCGCAGGGCGCGATGTCACTTCCGGCGCTGCCGGCACCAAAACGCATACCGGGCAATTCGAGAAACGGTCCTGAATGGCGTCGATGATCCGGAAAGAAGGAGCTTTCGAAAAATGACGTTCCGCGAGCTCGTGAGCGACGCGGACATCCACTCCGCCTTTTCCCTCATGGCCTCACTTCGGGATCGCATCCGGGAGAACACGTTTCTTGCCGAGGTGCGCCGGCAGCAGATCGAGGGGTATCGCCTCTACGGGGTGTTCGACGGCGACCGCGGGGACCGGCTGGTTTCCCTGGCGGGGGTGCGTCGCACGCACACCCTGGCGCGGGGCGAGCATCTCTTCGTCGACGATCTCGTCACGCTCGCCGAAGACCGGGGCAAGGGATACGGGCAGGCACTGCTGGCCTGGCTCGCGGCAGAGGCGGCCCGACAGGGCGTCGGGCGCATTCATCTCGACAGCCGGAGCACCGCGAAGGGCTTCTACGAAAAGATCGGCTTCGCGTTCGCGACCTCGCTTCCCTGCTCGATCGACGTGGACAACCCCGCGTTGCGCCGCGACGGCGAAAAGTCCGCCGGATGAAGGGTCGGCTGCCGGGAGCGCGAACGGCGCTCGCCATCCTGACCCTGCTGAACCTCTTCAACTACCTCGACCGGTACGTTCTCGCCTCGCTCTTCGAAAGCCTGAAGGCCTCGGAGCTTCACCTGTCGGACAAGCAACTCGGCGCGCTCTTCACCGCTTTCCTCGTGGTGTACATGCTGACCTCTCCCCTGTTCGGCCGCCTCGGCGATCGCGCGTCGCGGCCTCGGCTCCTCGCGGCCGGTGTCGCAATCTGGAGCCTGTCAACGGCGCTCGGAGGATTCGCCCGCTCCTTTGCGGGCCTGTTCGCGGCCCGCGCCTCCGTCGGGATCGGCGAGGCGGCATACGGGACGATTGCGCCCGCGCTTCTCGCCGACTCCTTTCCGAAGGAGCGCCGCGGATTCGTGTTCGCCGTCTTCTTCGCCGCGATCCCCATCGGATCCGCGCTCGGATACGTGCTCGGCGGTTTCATGGATCAGCACTTCGGCTGGCGCGCCGCGTTCTTCGTCGCCGGCGGCCCGGGGTTGTTGCTCGCTCTGCTGTGCCTGGTTCTTCGCGATCCCCCTCGCGGGTCCCAGGACGAGCCCGTGAAAGCGGCCCCGCTCGATCCGGGCGCCCGCGCCGCGTATGCGCGATTGTTTGCGAATCCCGCGTACCGGCTGACCGTCGCGGGTTACGCGGCATACACCTTCGCGCTCGGAGGCGTCGCGGCGTGGACACCCGCTTTTCTGGAGCGGGTCCGGGGAATGCCGAAGAGCGCGGCGACGATCCAGTTCGGCGCGATCGTCGTCGCCACGGGATTCGTCGGGACGTTCGCCGGAGGCTGGCTGGGAGATCGGCTCCTCCGACGCGACCGGCAGGCTTATTTGAAACTGTCCGGCTGGACGGCCCTCGCGGCGGCGCCCGCCGCGGCGGTCGCCTTCTTCGCGCCGGGCAGCGCGCTGCCGATGGCCGGCATCGTCGCGGCCGAGCTGCTGCTCTTCGCGTCCACCGGCCCCATCAACTCGGTCATCGTCAACGTGGTGGCTCCCGGCGATCGTTCCACCGCCGTGGCGCTGTCGATTCTCGCCATTCACCTCTTCGGGGACGTTCCTTCTCCCCCCGTCATGGGATGGATCTCGGATGCGACCGGAAACCTGCGCAGCGCGTTCGCTGTGGTTCCGGCGGCCGTCGGCCTCGCCGGCCTCATCTGGCTCTTCGCCGCGATGCGCCCCGAGTCCGCCCCGACCCCGGCTGATTGAGGCGTCTCTTCCGGGCGGTTTTCTCCCGCGCGCTGCGTATCTTCTTCCGCCGAATCGAAGTCGAAGGCGCGGAGCGGGTTCCGGCGACAGGACCCGTGCTCTTCGTCGTCAACCATCCCAATGCTCTCGTGGATCCCGTGCTGCTCCTTTGTTTCTCGCCCCGGCCCGTTTCATTTCTGGCCAAAGCCCCGCTCTTCCGCATGCCGGTGATCGGACCCCTGGTCCGCCTGTTCCGCTCCATCCCCGTCCATCGCCCGCAGGACGGCGCCGCCCCGCTGACCGGGAACCGCGAGACGTTCGAGAGCGCCGCGCGGCTGCTCGCGAGGGGCGGCACCCTGGCACTCTTCCCGGAAGGCATCTCGCACGACGCGCCGAGGCTGGCGCCCTTGAAGTCGGGAGCCGCCCGCATCGCGCTCGGGACCGCCACGTCCACGGGGGCGACCCTCCTGGTAGTCCCGGCGGGTCTCTACTACACGTGGAAGCAGAGATTCCGAAGCTCCGCGCTGCTCGCGTTCGGACCCCCTCTCGAAGTCCAGCCGGCCGAGGGAGGCGACGAAGAGCCGGATCGCTCTGACGTCCAGGCGCTGACGGACCGGATTTCAGACGCCCTCTCCGCGCTGACCCTCCAGGCGGACGCGCGGGAGACGATGGAGCTGGTCCGGAAGGCGGAACGGATCCTCAACACCGGCGCCCGAAAGCCGAAGCTCGCGGAAGAGCTCTCTCGGCGCCAGCGGTTCGCCGCCGCGTACCGTAGCCTCTCGGAGCGTGATCCGGCGAGGCTCCGCGCCCTGGAGGAGGGGATCCCGCGGTTCGAGGCCCGGCGGCGAGTGGCGGGGCTCTCCCTGGAGAACTTGAGCCCGGAAGCCCTCGCGCCGCGCGGCATCGCCACCCTGCCTGGCGCGAACTTCGCCTCGCTCGTCCTCCTGCCGTTGGCCGCCGCCGGCGCTCTGCTTCACTATCCCGCCTATCGGCTTTCGGGAATGCTCGCCCGCAGGCTCGTCGAGAGCGGCGAGGACGTGCTCGCGACCGCGAAAGTCGCCTCCTCGATGCTCCTCTTTCCGCTCACCTGGGCTCTCTGCGCGGCGGCAGCCTGGCGATTCGCGGGCCCGGCCGCCGCGGCTGGCGCTCTCGTCGTGGTCCCCTTCTGCGGGTGGGCCGCGCTGCGCGCGTCGGAGTCGCTGGAGACGCTCGCAGGCCGCGCCCGAGCGCTCGCGTACGGAGTCTTCCGCAGAACGGCACTGCGCCGCCTGATGGCCAAGCGCGCTGCCCTCCAGCGCGAGATGCGGGAGATAGCGGAGAGCCTGGGGTCAGGGGTTAGGGATTAGGCGTTGGGCGGTAGGCGAAGAGGGACACCGGGACCGCCCAGCGCCTAAACAATCGACTTGTTGTGCGCTGTCTTCCGCTTGCTGTGATCGAGGATCCGCTTGCGGACGCGGATCGCCACAGGGGTCACCTCGACGAGCTCGTCGTCGTTGATCCATTCGATCGCCTGCTCGATGTTCAAATCCTTCGGTTGCGTGAGCTTGATGGCCATGTCGGACGTGGAGGCGCGCATGTTGGTCAGGTGTTTCTTCTCGCAGGGCTGAATGACCATTTCGCCCTCCTTGACCTGCTCGCCCACGATCTGTCCCGCATAGACTTTATCCATCGGCTTGACGAAGAACGTGCCGCGGTCGCCGAGGCGATCGAGCGCATAGGCCGTGACGTCGCCGCCTTCCTTGGCGACCATCGCGCCCTTCGAGCGGTTCGGCAGCGGACCCTTGTGGGGCCCGTATTGGTCGAAGAGGTGGTTCAGCAGCCCGGTGCCTTTCGTCAGCGTCAGGAACTCGAGCCGGAATCCAAGCAGGCCTCTCGAGGGGATCGTGAACTCGATCCGAGTCCGGTCTCCGTGGCGGCCGAGGTGCTTGAGCTCTCCGCGACGCTCGCCGACGGCGGCGATGACGGAGCCCGTGAACTCGTCGGCGCAGTCGATGACGAGCTCTTCGTACGGCTCCTGCAGTTGGCCGTTTTCGTCGCGGCGGAAGATCACCTGGGGACGGCCGAGGGAAAACTCGTAGCTCTCCCGGCGCATCGTTTCCGCGAGGATGGCGAGCGACAGCTCTCCGCGGCCGAGCACGAGGAAGGCATCCGGGGAACCGGTCGGCTCCATGCGGAGACCGACGTTGCGCTCGAGCTCCTTTTCCAGGCGCTCGAGCAGGTTGCGGCTGGTGACGTACTTGCCGGACTGGCCGGACATGGGCGAGTCGTTGATCCGGAACTCCATCGAGAGCGTCGGTTCGTCGACGCGAATCCCCGGCAGAGGTTCGGGGTCGGAGAGGTCCAGGATCGTGTGGCCGATCTCGATGTCGGGAAAGCCCGAGATCATGCAGATGTCGCCGGCGGAGGCATCGGTGACCTCCACCCGCGTGATGCCTTCGAAGAGGTAGATCTTGCCGGCTTTGCCCTTCTCGACGATCGTCCCGTCCGGGCGCACCGCCGCGAGGTCGATCGCGTGAGACAGGCTGCCCGAGTGGATGCGTCCGATCGCGAGCCGCCCCAGATAGTCGGAGTAGTCGGTGTTCGCGACAATCATCTTGAAAGGGGTGTCCCCGATGACCGGCGCGGGGATGTGGTCGAGGATGCTGTCGAGAAGCGGCTTCAAGTCGCCGGAGGTGGCGTTTGGATCTTTCGACGCGAACCCGATGCGCCCGGAGCCGTAGAGCACCTCAAAATCGAGATGGTGGTCCTCGGTCGCGAGCGACAGAAACAGGTCGTGGATCTCGGCTTCGACTTCCATCGTGCGCGCGTCCGACCTGTCGATCTTGTTGATGAGCACGATCGGCCGTTTGTTGCCCTCGAGGGCCTTCTTCAGGACGAAGCGCGTCTGCGGCAGCGGCCCTTCCGAAGCGTCGACTAAGAGCAGCACGCCCTCGACCATCGTCAGGATGCGCTCGACCTCGGAGCCGAAGTCTCTATGGCCCGGCGTGTCGACGATGTTGATGATCGTGTCGCGGTACTTGACGGCGGTGTTCTTCGCAAGGATCGTGATCCCGCGCTCTTTTTCGAGCTCGCCCGAGTCCATGACGAGCTCGGCCACGTGCTGGCCCGCGCGGAACGTTCCGCACTGGTTCAACAGCGCGTCGACGAGGGTCGTCTTTCCATGGTCGACATGGGCGACGATCGCCAGCGCGCGCCGGTCCGCCCGCCGCTCTAGGGCGGAGGTATCTTTAGGAACGAGAGTCATCGTGTCTTCCATTCTTATTCTTTCTCGTTGGCGAAATCGCGGCAAACGGGGGAATCGACGATAACAGGATGTCGGAAAGTTTCATTTCCCTGGCGCCTTCTGCCGACCCCGGCCCCGCCCTACAGCGGTACTTCGGGCACGCCGCATTCCGGACGGGCCAGGAGGACGTCGTCCGCGCCGTGCTTGCCGGCCGCGACGTGCTGGCGGTCATGCCGACCGGCTCGGGCAAGTCGATCGGCTACCAGCTTCCGGCGATTCTCCTCGAGGGGACCACGCTCGTCATCTCGCCCCTGATCTCTCTCATGAAGGACCAGGTGGACGAGCTCCTCCGGCGCGGCATCCGGGCGGCGGCGATCCACTCCGGCCGGAGCTCCGCCGAGCGGGGCGAAGCGCTTCGTGCCGCGCGCCGCGGTGCGCTCGACCTTCTGTACGTCGCGCCGGAGCGCTTCGCGTCGCCGTCGTTCCGAGACCTGCTCGCGGAAATCTCAATCGCGCTCTTCGCCGTCGACGAGGCGCACTGCGTCTCGGAGTGGGGCCACGATTTCCGACCCGATTACCGGGTGCTGCAGGCGGCCGCGGGAAACTGCCGCCGACCGGGCGCCGCCGGCGGACGCCCGCCGATCGCGGCCTTCACGGCGACCGCCACTCCGGAGGTCCGAGCCGACATCGTCACCCTTCTCGGGCTGATCAATCCCGACACTTTCGTGGCGGGGTTCGACCGCCCGAACCTATTTCTCGACGTTCGCCGGGTCTCGGGGGAGATCGAGAAGTGCCGTCTCCTCCCCGACCTGGTCGGGGGCCGCCGCGCGCTGGTTTATACGGCCACGCGCAAGAGCGCCGAGCGCGCCGCCGCCTCTCTCCGGTCTGCCGGGCTTCCGGCCGAGGCGTATCACGCAGGCCTCGAAGAGGGGGAGCGCACGCGGGTGCAGGACGCGTTTGCGCGCGGCGAGCTGCCCGCCGTCTGCGCGACCAACGCGTTCGGGATGGGCATCGACCGGCCGGACGTGGACGCGGTCGTGCACTTCGAGATTCCCGGTTCGCTCGAGGCCTACTACCAGGAGATCGGCCGCGGAGGGCGGGACGGCCGCCGCGCGGACGCGACCCTCCTGTGGAACTACGTGGATGTTCGGACGCGCGAGTTCTTCATCGAGCGCGACGACGCCGAGCTCGAGTCGAGGACGCGGCACGCGCCGCCGGACCCGGAGCAACGGGAGAGAAAGCGCGAGCTCGACCGCGCCAAGCTCCGGCGGATGATCGGCTACGCCGACGCGACCGGGTGCCTGCGCGCGACCCTCCTCCGCTATTTCGGCGAGCAGAACGCCCCCTCGCGGTGCGGCTTCTGCGGCAACTGCGCGCGCCGATCGCCGCTGGGCGACGGGGACCTTCTCCTGCTCCGGAAAGTGCTCTCGGGAGTCGCGCGGGCCGGCGAGCGCTGGGGCAAGAGGAAAATCGCCGCAATGCTGATCGGCCGCCTCGAAAACCTGCCCGAGTCTCTCGCCGGGCTCTCGACGACCGGGATTCTCGCCGACCTCCCGGCGAGAACGGTCGAAGCGTGGGTGGACGCCGCGGCGGGCGCCGAGCTTCTCCGCGCGTCCGACGACGTCTACCGGACGCTCTCGCTGACGCGGCTCGGGCGAGACGTCATGGCGGGGCGCGCCACGTCGGTCGAGCTGACGCTCCCGTCCGCGCCCGCGCCGAAATCGTCGCGCAGGAAGAAGGGCGCGCCGACCGCGAGCGCGTCTCCGGGCGCCCCGCCCGACGAGGCCGTCGTCGACCGGCTCCGCTCGTGGCGGCGGGAGGAAGCGGGGCGCCGCGGGGTCCCCGCCTACGTCGTGCTGCACGACAGGACCCTGATCGCGATCGCGAGCGCCCGTCCGAAAACGCTGTCCGGCCTGGGAGAGATCTCCGGGATCGGTCCGGCGAAGCTGGAGGCCTACGGCGATGCGCTGCTCGCCGCACTCGAAGGCGGCTCCTAGATCTGCCGACTGCCCTTAGACTTCGCGTCCATGCGCACAACTCTTCGCCTGGTCCTCGCGTCGCTCTTCTTTTCCATCTTCTGCGCGGCGGCCGCTCCCGCGGCGGGATCGCCCTTCACGCTCGAGCAGGTTCTGAGCGCTCCGTTCCCGTCGGAGCTCGTCGCGGCGGGGACCGGCGGCGCGGTCGCCTGGATCTTCGACGCCCGCGGCGCGCGGAACATCTGGATCGCGGAGCCGGAGTACCGCGGGCGGAGCGTCACGTCCTATCGCGACGACGACGGACAGGAGATCTCAGACCTCGCATTCACGCCGGACGGGCGGACGCTCGTGTACGTGCGCGGCGGAGACGCGAACCGGAGCGGCGACGTCCCGAATCCGGCGCTCTCACCCGAAGGCGCGGACCAGGCGGTGTACGCGATCCCGATTTCCGGGGGCGCTCCGCGGCGGCTCGGCGAGGGACACTCCCCCGCCGTCTCGCCGAAGGACGGGCGCGTCGCGTTCGTCTCGAAAGGGCAGGTGTTCTCCGTCCCGCTCGCCGGATCCGACAAGCCGTCCGCGTTCTTCAAGACGCGCGGCGAGGCCGGATCTCTTCGCTGGTCTCCGGACGGCGCGCGCCTCGCCTTCGTGAGCCGCCGCGGCGACCACTCCTTCGTCGGGATATTCGATCCGGGCGCCCGAACGGTCCGCTATCTCGACCCGAGCGTCGACCGCGACCAGGATCCCACGTGGGCTCCCGACGGTTCCCGTGTGGCATTTCTGCGGATGCCATCCTCCCGCGCTCTCCAGACTTTCCGGCCTCATCGGGAGGCGGCGCCATGGTCCGTCCGCGTCGCCGACGCCGCCACGGGAGCCGGGCGCGAGGTCTTCCGCGCGGCGGGGGGACGGGGGAGCGTGTTCCGAGAGGTCGTCTCGTCGCACCAGATCCTGTGGGCTGAGCCCGACCGGCTGATCTTTCCGTGGGAGCGCGATGGATGGACGCATCTCTATGCGATTCCCGCGTCGGGCGGAGAGCCCGTGCTACTGACTCCCGGCGACTTCGAAGTCGAATACGTCGCGCTGTCGGCGGACCGGCGCACGGTCCTCTACAACTCGAACCAGGGCGACATCGACCGCCGGCACGTGTGGAAAGTCGGCGCCTCCGGAGGCGCCCCAAGGGCGATCACGTCCGGTGACGAGATCGAGTGGGGGCCCGTCGGCTCCGCGGATGGGAAGGCCGTGGCGTTCCTGCACTCCGACGCGCGCAAGCCGCCGCGCCCGGCGATCTGGCGGGAGGGAGCCGGCGTCCGGGACCTCGCGCCCGACGCAATCCCGGGCGATTTCCCGGAGTCTTCCCTCGTCGTTCCCGAAGCGGTCCTGTTCCCCGCCTCCGACGGGACGAAGATCCACGGGCAGCTCTTCCTTCCGCCGGGGGGATCCCGCGGCGCGCGCCATCCCGCGGCGATCTTCTTTCACGGCGGGTCGCGGCGACAGATGCTGCTCGGGTGGCACTACAACTACTACTACCGCAACGCCTACGCCTTCAATCAGTACCTGGCCAGCCGCGGTTTCGTCGTCCTCTCGGTGAACTACCGGAGCGGGATCGGCTACGGGATGGAGTTCCGGGAAGCGCTCGAGTTCGGCGCCACCGGAGCGAGCGAGTTTCGGGACGTGACCGGCGCCGGGCAGTACCTGCGCGGGCGCGCGGACGTCGACCCTTCGGCCGTCGGCCTGTGGGGCGGCTCCTACGGCGGCTACCTGACGGCGCTCGGGCTGGCACGCTCGTCGGATGTCTTCGCGGCCGGCGTCGACCTGCACGGCGTCCACGACTGGAACCTGGTGATCCGCAACTTCGAGCCCACCTACGAGCCGGAAAAGAACGCGGCGGCCGCAAAGCTCGCCTTCGATTCTTCCCCGCTCGCCTTCGTCGGAACGTGGCGCTCTCCGGTTCTGCTGATCCACGGCGACGACGACCGTAACGTCCCCTTTGCCGAATCCGTGAACCTGGCCGAGGCGCTTCGCGGGCGAAAGGTCGAGGTCGAGCAGCTGATCTTTCCCGACGAGGTGCACGACTTCCTGCGGCACGAGAACTGGCTGCGGGCGTATCGCGCCGCAGGCGAATTTCTCGAGCGGCGGCTGAAGAAATAGTCCGCGACCGTCGACCGTGAAGGACCGGATCGTTTTCTCGAGCGGAGTGGGCCGGCGGTGCCCGGAATGCGGATGGCCCGAGATCGACTGCCGCTGCTCTTCGACTCTGGCCCGGGGGAACGAACCCCTGCCTCCGGTGATCACCGCGAAGCTCCGCGTCGAGAAGCGCGCCTCCGGGAAGAGCGTCACGGTCATCGACGGTCTGCCGGACAACGCGGAGCTTCTGGCTGGCCTCGCGAGGGACTGGAAGAAGGCCTGCGGGACCGGGGGCTCCGCGGGAGAGGGCTGGGTCGAGCTGCAGGGGGACCAGCGCGAGCGGCTGCGCGAGCTCGTGGTCAAGAGAGGATGGAAGGTGAAAGGATGACGCGGCCATGACGACGCGCGTCTATCTTGTCCGGCACGGCGCCACGACCCTCTCCGCAGAAGACCGGTTCGCCGGCGCCGTCGACGTGCCCCTCTCCGACGTCGGCCGGAGACAGGTGGAAGGGCTCGCCGTGCGGCTCGCGACGGACCCCGTCGCCGCGTTCTACGCGAGCCCGATGGGCCGCACCATGGAAACCGCCCGAATCCTCGCCGCTCCTCACGGAAAGGAACCCATCGCGCGGGAAGGCCTGCGCGAGATCAATCACGGCCGCTGGGAGGAAAAGACGCGCGCGGAAGTCGAGCGACTCTACCCGGAGGAGTACGCGCGGTGGGAGACCGACCCGTTCTCTTTTGCCCCCGAAGGCGGCGAGAGCGGTCTGTGCGTGACGGCGCGTGCGCTTCCGGCCCTTCTCGAGATCGTCTCCGCGCACGAGAACGAGCACGTCGTGATCGCCTCGCACAAGGCCACCATCCGCCTGCTCGTCAGCTCGCTTCTGGGATTCGACGCGCGAAAATACCGCGACCGGTTGGACCAGAGCCCCGCTTCCCTGAACATCCTCGATTTCAGCGGTCCGACGCGCGCGCGGCTGACGTTGTTCAATGACACCTCTCACTACGCGGCAGCCGGATCGGAGTTGCCGTCCGAGCCCTCCGCCCGGCTGTCGAAGTGGTGGGACGCTCCGGAGGATAAGAAATGAATACCGAGCGGAAGTCGATGATCAACCCCCGGACGCTGAGACGGGTGCACCTGTACCTCGGCGCCCTCTTCGCGCCCGTCCTGCTCCTGTTCGCAACAAGCGGCGCCTGGCAGGTTTATCGATGGAATGATGCGCAGAAGGATGGGAGCTACATGCCTCCCGTCCTGGTCAGGAGGTTTTCCGCCATCCACAAGAACCAGACCCTCGGAAACGAAACGCCGGCCGCGACGCCGATAAAGGCTTTCATATTCCTTGCGTCTCTCGCGCTCATCACGACGACGATTCTCGGGATCGTGATGGCGTACCGGTTCACCGCCCGTCCCCTGGCCGTCACGCTCTGCCTTCTCGCGGGAATTCTCGTCCCGGCGATTCTCCTCCTCCTCGGCCGTTAGCGGGCGCCGGCTCCGCGGGCGGCGACGCGCATGAAGGATTGACCGGCCTCTCCATGGCGGATCTGCGGTGTCCGGTGCGCGGCTGCGGGGATCGGCTTTCCAGAGGCGGATCGGTGTGGTCGTGCGAGCGGGGGCATGCGTTCGACGAGGCGCGCAGCGGTTACTTGAACCTCCTGCAGCCGCAGGATCGCCGCTCGAAGCACCCCGGCGACTCGAAAGAGGCCACGCAGGCGCGCCGCCGGCTCGCGGAACGCGGCCACGAGGACTGGATGCGCGACGAGGTCCTCCGCGAGTACGACGGACGGCCTGACAGCCGGAACGGGCGACGCCCCGCGGTTCTCGACCTCGGCTGCGGCGAAGGTTTCCTCCTGGGTTCCCTCGGGGCGCTCCGCGACGTCGAGGCGCACGGAATCGACATCTCGGTTCCCGCAATCGAGCTCGCCGTGAAGCGGTATCCCGCCGCCCGGTGGGTTGTCGGGAACGCCGACCGCGCCCTTCCCTGGACGGACGGGTCGTTTGATCTCGTGCTCTCGATCACGGCGAGACGAAACGGTCCGGAGATGCGACGCATCCTGGATGCCTCGGGGCGCGTCCTCATCGCGGTGCCTGCTCCGGACGACCTCGAGGAACTCCGAAAAGCGCTCCTCGGGCGAGCGACGGAGCGCGACCGCGCGGCCGCCGCCGTCGAGGAACTCGCGCCGGATCTCGCGCTTCTCTCCCGGCGGGTCGTGCGCCACAAGGCGAGGCTCGCGCGGGCCGAGATCCAGGACCTTCTGGCCGCCACCTACAGGGGCGGACGAGCAAGCGAGAGCGCTCGCGCCTTTGAGATCGGCGAGCTCGAAGTCACCATCAGCCGGGAGCTCCTGGTGTTCGGCCGGAAGGCGTGAGTGGCAGGCGAAGGAAGCTCGAGTGCCTTTTCCGTGCGGCGAAAGAACACGCACGTCGCTCTCGAGCACCACAGAGGGAGGTGGCGTGATCAGCCGCAAATGACGAATTCGCTCGGACTCCCTGCGGGTCTTGATCACCGCAGTGACGAAGACGCAACAATTGCCTGCGGGGCCCCCTCACCCCAACCCTCTCCCCTGTTCAGCCCGGACAGATGGTGGACAGGTGTTCGGGGACATGGTGGACACATTTACGGGCGGAAGATTGGGCTCAGGAGGGCCGATCCGATGCCATGGAGCGAGGTATCCATTATGGGCCAGCGTGAGGCGTTTGTCG